>CAIZPP010000254.1 GCA_903934875.1 uncultured Methylococcaceae bacterium | reverse complement strand
TTCATTTAACCCTAAAGTTAACAGAATGTCCCTCGCTAGCATACCCACTATCAAGTAACTCTTTGATGTTGAAAACGCTGTATTTGATATTAAAAACGCTGTAAAGGAAACCCAACGTGATTCGATTCCAAGTTCTCCGCCGCTTGTTGCATATCCAGTGGGTATTGATCTATCACGGCTTGGATGATTTGATCCTCGCCACCCATTTGTTCCGCCCTGTGCGTCATCTCGCCGTTTTCTCCCCGAGTTACTGGCGGCGCTCCAAGCAGGGTCCGCGTGGGGTGCGCATCCGCGAGGCACTGGAAGATTTGGGGCCGATCTTCGTCAAGTTCGGCCAGACCTTGTCCACCCGGCGCGACCTCCTGCCCGAGGATGTGGCTGAGGAACTGGTCAAGCTGCAAGACCGGGTGCCACCGTTTCCAGGCGAGGAGGCCCGGTTAATCATCGAAAAATCGCTAGGCAAGCCAGTGCTGGAAATTTTCCGCGAATTCGACGAAACCCCGTTGGCCTCCGCCTCCATCGCGCAAGTGCACACCGCCCGCTTGCATACTGGCGAGGCGGTGGTGGTGAAGGTGTTGCGGCCCGGCATTGAGAAGCAAATCCGCTACGACCTTGGCCTGCTGTATGAGTTGGCGAAGATGGCCCGGCGCTTTTTGCCGGATGCCCGCCGTCTGCGCCCGGTCGAGGTGGTGGCCGAATTTGAGAAGACCATCATTGACGAACTAGACTTGGTGCGGGAGGCTGCCAACGCATCGGAGATACGCCGCCATTTCGATAACTCCGAGATGCTTTACATACCCAGGATTTACTGGGACTACACCCGCCGCGACATCATGGTGATGGAAAAGGTGGGTGGCATTCCCGTGGGCGATGTGGCCCGACTCAAGCGCGAAGGGGTGAATCTGAAAATATTGGCCGACCGGGGGGTGGAGATTTTCTTCACTCAAGTGTTCCGCGACAATTTTTTCCACGCCGACATGCATCCCGGCAATATCTTCGTCGGACCCAAAGAGCAATACATCGCCATTGATTTTGGCATTGTCGGCACACTCACCAAAGCCGACCAGCATTATGTGGCGGAGAATTTGCTGGCCTTTTTCAATCGCGATTACCGCCGCTGCGCGGAAATGCACATTGAGTCCGGTTGGGTGCCGGCGGACACCCGCGTCGAAGAGTTCGAATCGGCCATCCGCACGGTCAGCGAGCCGATTTTCGAAAAGCCGCTGAAGGAGATATCCTACGGCCATTTGCTGTTGCGCCTGTTCCAAGTGGCCCGCCGCTTCGATATGCAAGTCCAGCCACAACTGGTGTTGCTGCAAAAAACCCTGCTCAACATCGAAGGGCTGGGCCGTGATCTCTATCCCGAACTCGACCTCTGGCAAACCGCCAAGCCGTTTCTGGAAAACTGGTTTCGCCGTCAATTGGGTCCGCAAGCGGTTTATAATAAATTGCGTGGCCATCTTCCCGAATGGGCAGCGCAGTGGCCGGAAATGCCGGGACTGGTGCATGACGTTCTGCACAAGGCGGTCAATGGCAAGATGGAGTTGCGCTTGGATAACCGCGAGTTCGACAAACTCCGCGAGGAAATGCGCCGTAACCGCCAAAATACTGTGGTTAGCATCGCCGGTGCGGCGTTGATGGTTTGTGCGGTGTTGCTGTTGGGAACAGGGCCTGCGGAAGTGCCCAATATACCCTTAGTCAGTGGGTTTCTCGCTGGCTTGGGCGTCGTTTTATTGTTGGGGGCATGGCGATAAAAGTTAAGCCTACTAGACTATAAGGGTTTCTTCAAGGGTGATACTGGCTTTCTTAAGCCTGCCACCTAGCCGTGCAAGCCGCCTTTCCAACTGTATGACCGAGGTAACCGGTAGATTGGGATGTGATACACGGCTTAGAACAATTCTTGCTTCAAAAACACAGGCTGTTACACATTGTTCTAGCGTAGTCAGGGTAGAATATAACTGTTCAGCAGCATGACCTAAGTCTTTACCTTTGAGTTCTACCAAATAAAATCGGCATTGTTTCTTGGCCACACCACCCAGTCTATTTTCAGTGTCAGTTTTGGCCGTATTATTGCAGCCTGAAAAGTCAGTAACAATTCCGTAATCGCATCTCATGCCCTCAGTGATAACGCCTCCATCAATTCTATAACGACGTAAGCGATATTCACTAGGGTTGTGTAAGCAATAGCTTCGGCTGTTTTCTTCGACCTTTGTAATTTTTCTGCAATCGTCAGATACAAGTCCATTATCACCCAGCTTTTCAATTCCCATACAATCCCCGCTCAATTTCTAATAGTTTTTCGTATTGAGCGTTGATTCTTACTGATGCTTCATCAAGCAGTTCAGTCTTTAATACGCACACTTCCTCATTTAATAAATTGGTAGCCTTACCATCATTTACAAAATACCCACCAACCTCCGTTTGATTTAACCATTGCTCGTCAGGAACGACGTGACGGACATCTCCTGATTTTTTTTCATGCCCTAATTCATAAGCGTAAAGTAAAGTATTGACGGAGGATAGTATATAAGGTGAATGGGTGGTAATGAAAAAATCACAGTTTAGTTCATTAAAAACAAAAGCAATAAAATCCACGATATCTTTTTGCGCATTTGGGAACAAATGTGCCTCTGGTTCTTCGACAAATACTAGTGCTTTCGATTTTTCCAGAACTAAGAAGAAAAGTGATAATAGAATCCACACAACTTCTTGTTGTCCAGATGATGCGAAACTTAATTTTGTGTAAATACCAGAAGATACGAGAATTTTTCCACCTTCTTTATCATAGCGATATTCTCCTCGTAAAATACGTTTTACATGGGCCTGGGCCTTTCTTATAGCGGAAAAGAAAAGTCGCTCAGTAGATAAAGCTTGTTTTTCAAGAATAAGATCATCTAATGATTTATCAAAAAATGCTTTTGTGCTATTCACAGCCTCAACGAATCGGCGCATGGGAAAATCTAATTGGTGTGGATGTATATATTGAATTTGGTCAGAAAGCGTAGATAGCCAGCTCCGTCCGGCAGGAATAAAAAATAAATCTTTATCAAATCTGAATATTTTATTGCATTGATTTCTTACTTTTTCTGAAATTGTTACTTTCTCTTGGTCAGAAACGATTTTTCCTAGTGAAGATATAAACCCATGATGTTTGGGTATAGATTTTTGAGCTTCTTTAAATTTATTCAGCACAGCTAATATTTCATTCCATATTTTACGTGAAAATATTAAGCTCAGATATTTATGTTGCTTTTTATCAAGTGTGATTTCCAAATAATGGTTTTCAAAATAAGTAAAGCGGATTTTTACATCTGCTGGCTGTGGAGTTGGGCCAAAAAATTCGAGAAAACGATTTCTTAGCCTTTTTTGCAAAGCAATGTTAATAACTCGTGAATCGCTAGATTCTGGTGGTTCCAAGATGAAAGCAATCACTTCATCTCGAATGTGAAGAAAAAAGTAAACCAGTTTGGCAATAGTACTTTTTCCAGAAGATTGCGGGCCGATCAATATTTCCAAGCGGCGAATAGAGAGGTCAGCATCTATAATAGGTCCAAATTGGTGTATCTGAAGATTAAACATGTCTCATTCCGAAAATTTGATCCATTCGCATTGTTCAAACTGTAGCCCGGGTGGAGTGAAAATATCAATCATATATTATATTTTACACATTTCAAGGACAAAAATTGTTAAAATTGTTGTCTGAAACTTACACAACACATGAGTTGACTAGGAAAAAAATTAATTACTCTCATATCACTCCAATAGCTGTATATCGAAAACACATCCATCTCATTGATAATAAAAGAAACAATAGCATTGTTGACTGTCTATTTTTAGAGTGATACGGGAGTAGCTTGATTCGCATCAATTTATACCTATGATGTAACAGCTTCAAATTATCTCTTTTGAGGAGGCTATGCAAAATTATTCAATTTTGGAAACGATCATTATTGGACTGATAGCGCTGCTGGTTTTGTTCTGGTTCAGCCCAGGAATCAAGGCTGCTTTGGAACGTGGCAAGCAAGCCCGGTCAGATTGGCCTGCAGTAGTGATCCCATTGGCACTCGTTGTCTTGTTTGTGTTTTTCCTAATTTTTGCTTCACGGCTATAAGACTATGAATTCAACTGACGACAATTTCGAGGAACTGGAGATCGAATATGCCGTTCGCCCCAATAAGTCCGCAATCAAGCGCGAGAGCGCCGCACTAGAAGCCTTGGGCGAGGAACTCATCGCGCTGCCCAAGGACCGCTTGAATGGTTTGGATTTGTCTGACGAATTGTTGGCGGCGGTAAAATTGGCGCAAAGTATCGCCAGCCATCATGGTGCATCCAAGCGGCAACGCAAGTTCATTACTAAATTGCTGCGGGAAATGGATGTGTCGCCAATTCTGGAGCAACTTGAGCGACATAGTAACTTAAGTGCCAGGGCAGTCCATCAACTGCATCTCGTTGAGCGATGGCGGGATCGCCTGCTCAAAGGTGGCGACCAAGAGCTTAATACACTAATGGCCGAGTACCCGGATGCTGAGCGGCAAAAGCTTCGGCAATTGATCCGCGATGCCCACAAAGAACACGAAAACGAGGCATCGCCGCGCTCGGCCCGGTTGTTGTTCAAATATTTGCGTGACTTATTGTCGGATGGAACAAATGAGGAGTTTAGCAGTGACGATTCCGGGGAATAAGGGTGCAACCAATGCGCAAGTTTGAACTCGTTAAAAAATGCTGGCTGGGCTTGCGTGAAGTCACGGGTGACGACGCCTACGAGCGCTATCTCGTCCATTGGCGGGAGCATCATGCCTTGGATGGTGGCAAGCCTTTAGACCGAGAAACATTTTTCAAGCAGGAGCTGGAACGGAAATGGAGCGGGGTTAGGCGGTGTTGCTGACTAGGTTGAAGTATGGGAGGGTTGTTTTGGTTTAACGTAAGGCGATTTCCGATAAATAAACTACTTAAGAAGAAGCGGCACCTTGCCGCTTTAATCGGTTGCAAGCCGCTTCCACATGGTATAAATATTGTTGGGCAGTCGTATTTAAGGCTGGTGCTAATTTCGTAGGAGTCGGGGCTTGCAGCAGAAGAGAAGTCGCGCTTGACTTCCTGCAGCTAATTTCCGAGCATGTGGAGTGATATTTTCGTTGCCTAGCGCTCAAATCTCTGAACCAGCCTTTGGCCGCTGCAGCTATACAAATCGCCGCAGAATCAGCGAAAGGCTCTTGGGCGATTAATCCCCCTTGGGGAAATAGCGCAGTATGATAGGTGCTAGGTTCAGCTTGCTACCTTGATATTGAATCGGATGAGGAAGGTTTTTCATGAACATACCACTTAGAGATCATACATGGCAACTATAGTATTACGCGATATTTCCGCTTCACTTTACCAACGGCTGAATGCGTTGGCGGCAGCACACCGACATTCGGTAGATCAAGAAGTACTGAGTGTGCTGGAAGCCGCCCTTGCCCTTTCTGATGATACGCCCAAGCCGAGCGTAGAAGTTGCCTTAGACTGGTTACGCAGGGAAGTATGGACATTGCCCGTGTTGGATAGTCGCGGTCCTGACGAAATCATAGGTTACAATGAACATGGATTATTCGATTGATTTAGCCGTTGACACCAGTGCATTGGTAACTGTTCTATTTCAAGAAATCGAGGCCGAAGCGGTATTGCATATGCTTTCCACAGCAGGGCGCATTGGCATCAGCGCCGCCAGCAAGACCGAGTTATTGATGGTTGTCGGCTCCCGGCTAGGCATGGCAGGTCGAGACAAAGCATTAGAGTTACTGGGCAAGTATAGGATTGTCACCATCCCTGTCGATGACAATTTTGCTGATTTGGCTGCAGAGGGTTTTTTCATTTACGGCAAAGGCCGCCACCCCGCCGGACTTAATTTTGGCGATTGTTTCTCTTACGCCTTAGCTAAACGCCAAAAAGTACCTTTGTTATTCAAAGGTGATGATTTCTCGAAAACCGATATTTTATTGTTGCCAGCATAGATGCATTGATCTCATAAGACCGACTCGGTTTAAAAAACCGAGTCGGTCTAAAAAAGTTTATTGCAAAGTTCTAATGCCTTCCTCGGAACCTAACAATACGACATCTGCGGGCCGGATGGCGAAAATGCCGACCGTGATAACACCGGGTATATTATTGATTTCCTTTTCCAATTCGACAGGATTGAGAATTTGCAAGTTATGCACGTCAAGGATTTGCCCGCCGTTGTCGCTGATGAAGCCTTCACGCCAAACTGGCTGCCCGCCTAATTTCACCATTTCGCGAGCGACATAGCTGCGTGCCATTGGCAGGACTTCCACGGGTAGCGGGAATTTGCCCAACACATCGACATACTTGCTGGCATCGGCGATGCAAACAAATTTACGGCTTGCGGCACCGATGATTTTTTCCCGCGTCAGCGCACCGCCGCCGCCCTTAATCATCTGAAAGTGGGCGTTTACTTCGTCGGCACCGTCTATGTAAACGTCCAAGGTGCCGGTGTCGTTCAAATCGAGGACCGGGATGCCGACTTGCTTAAGCTTGGCTGTGGTGCCTTCCGAACTGGAAACCGCCCCGTCGATTTGGGATTTGAAATCGGCAAGAAAGTTGATCAGGTGGTTTACCGTCGAACCCGTGCCTACTCCCACCACCGATAGACCCTTGACATATTGCAGGGCAGCTTCAGCGACTTTTTTCTTCAGTTCGTCTTGTGTCATTGTGTTCCTCCGTCTTCAGGTTAAAATCATGGGATAATACCTTGTGTAATGCCAGCCTGTCATGCCCTTTTCATACCTAAAGCAAGTGGCGCACGGAAACTTTCCAATTGGAGCGACATGATGCAACACTATATCGAGAAAATCCTGCGTGCCCGCGTCTATGACGTGGCGGTGGAAACACCGCTAGACCTTGCTCCGATTTTGTCCAAACGCCTGAATAACACGGTCTATATCAAGCGAGAGGATTTACAGTCGGTGTTTTCATTCAAATTGCGCGGGGCTTATAATAAAATCGTTTCCCTCAGCGATGCGGAAAAGCAATGCGGTGTCATTACCGCTTCCGCCGGCAACCATGCGCAAGGCGTGGCGTTGGCGGCAAACAAGCTCGGCATCCGTGCTGTCGTGGTCATGCCGCGCACTACCCCTGCAATCAAAGTGCAGGCCGTGTGCAGCCGGGGTGCTGAGACCGTGCTGTGGGGAGATTCCTATGACGAGGCCTATGAACATGCGATAAGCCTGGCCGAACTGCATAAACTGACCTTCGTCCACCCTTATGACGACCCTGAGGTCATTGCCGGGCAGGGCACAATCGGCATGGAAATCCTGCGGCAACACATGGGCGCACTACACGCCGTTTTTGTTCCAGTAGGCGGAGGCGGATTGATTGCCGGGGTGGCCGCTTATGTGAAATTCGTCCGTCCCAGCGTGAAGATCATTGGTGTCGAACCGGAGGATTCTGATTGCCTGAACAAGGCATTGAGAGCTAAGCGACGGGTGATGTTGAAACAGGTTGGACTGTTCGCCGATGGTGTAGCCGTCAAGCAAATCGGCAAAGAGACTTTCCATCTTGCCCAACAGTATGTGGATGGTGTAGTGACGGTGAGCACAGACGAAATTTGTGCGGCCATCAAGGATATTTTTGACGATACCCGTTCGATAGCGGAGCCTGCGGGGGCATTAGGCGTTGCCGGGTTGAAAAAATACGCGGAAAATAACAACTTGAAAAGCCAATGCCTGATTGCGATAGAAAGTGGCGCCAACATCAATTTCGACAGATTGCGGCATGTGGCCGAACGCGCCCAGATGGGCGAACAGAGAGAACTTTTGTTTGCGGTGTCTATTCCCGAACGAGCCGGTAGTTTCCTGGAGTTTTGCAGTAGTTTGGGGCAACGCAACATTACCGAATTCAACTACCGTTTTTTTGATTCGGCATCCGCACATGTTTTTGTCGGAGTTCAGACTATTGACCGCCGAAAAGATGGCGAGACCTTGATCAAAGAGCTACGCAACGCTGGATATCCTGTTACCGATATGACTGGCAATGAATTGGCTGTGGAGCATATACGCTATATGGTCGGGGGGCATCCGCCTCGTCTGCTGGACGAGCATGTTTACAGTTTCGAGTTCCCGGAAAGGCCGGGTGCTTTGCTGAAGTTTCTTTCCGACCTTGGCGGACGGTGGAATATCAGCTTGTTCCACTATCGCAACCACGGCGCGGCCTTCGGGCGGGTGTTGATGGGTTTGCAGGTGCCGAAAGTGGACCGAAAGTCGTTCCATGAATTTCTCGATGCACTCGGATTTCCTTACTGGGAAGAAACCAGCAATCCCGCCTACCGCTTTTTCGCGGGTGGAAGAAAATTTGAATCTTGAACTTTCAGCACACGGGTGACCGCCTAAGCCAAAATTACCCGTGCTGATTAGCGAAGGTATTGAGCCTAGGCAGTTTTACGGATACCGCCGACCCAGCGCAATGGTTATTGTGTCCGCATTCATAAAGTTTTATGGTTACGATGCTCTGCCAATGGTTTAGGCACTCATACGCAACATCAGCGATTAAGTTCCGCGTTAGCGGGACCACGATGCGCTTAACGCCCAAGCGTGAGCCTCTCCATTAGATAAAGAACATCCTTGACCAAGCAGAGCGGGGAAGGGAGGCAAAGGCGTTATGGACGGTTTTGCCATGAGGATGCGCTGTGGGTTCGCTGAAAATAATACAAAAAATCAGATTTTTTCTGATATACAGCACCCAAGCGTTTGTGAAAAAATTCACTGTATTGCGTGCCAAACGACTTGTCCGGCTGAATTTCGGGCCAAAGCGTTGAAAAACAGCCCGTCACTGCATCAGGGAAGCCGAAATCCAACATCCAAGGATGGCGGTACTGTAAATTATGCCGCAAGCTCCTCACATTGAATGCATATAAACGGGCAGAGAAGCCATGCTAATCAGCTATCTATGCCGTATATATAGCAACTGATCAATGATGGGGTTGTCAAAGCTATGATGAACTATCATATAGCCTGCAAGATGTATCATCCCAAGTACTGTTTCAATGTGATCTGCAATTACTGGAGGTATTGGCTATGGAAATCCACCGCACTGAGTTTAATTTTCGCCTTCACGCCATCGTTTTAGGCGTGCAGCTGGCAATGGCCGGGTCTGTCATGGCGGGCAGCCCCGCACCGACGGCACTGCCCACTGGCGGGCAGTTGGTCTCAGGCCAGGCGACGATCACGCAGCCTAGTGCGGCGCAGATGCAAATCCACCAGACTACCCAGCAGGCCACGCTGAACTGGCAGACCTTCAACATAGGCTCGGCGGCGCAGGTCAACTTCCAGCAGCCCAACGGCAGTTCCGTGGCGCTCAACCGGGTGTTGCAGAGCGATGCCTCGGTGATTGAGGGCAGGCTGACGGCCAACGGGCAGGTTTTCCTGGTCAACCCGGGCGGCGTGGTCTTCGGCAAGACCGCGCAGGTGGACGTGGGGGGGCTGGTGGCGACGACGATGAACATCTCCGACAAGGACTTTGCTGCGGGCAACTACCACTTCACCCGAGACGGGTCGGGCGGCGCGGTCATCAACCAGGGGCAGATCACCGCGGCCGGCGGCGGCTACGTCGCGCTGGTCGCGGCGACCGTGGTCAACAGCGGCAGCATCACCGCCAACCGGGGCACCGTGGCGCTGGCGGCGGGCGACGGGGCCACGCTACAGTTCAACGGCGCCAGCCTGGTCAACGTCCAGGTGGACCCGGCCACGGTCAAGGCGCTGATTGAAAACAAACAACTGATCCAGGCCCAGGACGGGCAGGTGCTGATGACCGCCGTGGCGGCCAGCAAACTGCAAAGTGCGGTGATCAACAATGCCGGCGCGGTGGAGGCCAACTCCCTGAGTTCCAGCGGCGGCGTGATCCGGCTGACCGGGGCGGATGAAATCGACAACAGCGGCACGTTGGACGCCTCCGGCAAGACCTCGGGCGGCACGGTTACACTTGCCGCCGGAACAACTGTAGGGGCGGATTCATCCGCCCAAACCACACCCCTCGTCCACCAGGGGGGCACCATCCACGCCGATTCCACCACTGGGGTTGGTGGTCAGGTTGTGCTGGCGGGCGAATACCTGCAACTGGACACCGGCAGCCTGACCAGCGCCACCGGAGCGGCCGGCGGCGGACAAATTTACGCCGGCGGCGGCCTGCACGGCTCCCCTCTCCCGTCGCAGACCGACTCGGTCTTGCCAAACGCCACCTACACCCGTGTCGAACGGGGCGCGGTGCTGGATGCCTCCGCCACCGGCAGCGGCAACGGCGGCACCATTATAGCCACGTCCTCAAACCAAACCTATTTCGGCGGTACGGCCAAAGCAGAGGGTGGGCCAAACGGAGGCGACGGTGGTAGCATCGAAAACTCGGGCAGCCAACTGAACATCGACTCTTCCGCCAAGGTCAGTACGCTTGCGCCGATGGGAAAAGCCGGCACATGGCTGCTAGACCCGAATGATTTCACCATCGCAGCCTCCGGCGGCAATATCACGGGGGCATCCCTGTCCTCAGAGCTGCAAAGCAATAATGTCATCACCATCAACACCAGTGTGCAAGGGACACCAGGCAACGGCGATATCTTTGTCAACGATGCGGTTACCTGGTCTAATAACTCCACGCTGAACCTGCAAGCCCAGCGTAACATCAACATCAATTCCTCCATCAATCCTTCAGGCGACACTGCTGGTTTGGCACTAACTGCCGGAGGTGACATCAACGTCAATTCCACTGTGACTAATGGAATATCCAGCAATTATGCAGGCATATACGCAACCGGTAATTCTCCCACCGTGAGCCTAACAGCTACTGGCAATATAAACGTAACAGCCATTATTAACGCGACTGGTAATACAACCGTCAATCCAGTGCCCAACTATGCAGGTATAAACGCAACAGGAAGTAATCCTTCCTTGTCTCTAACGGCAGCTACTGGCAAAATAGATATCACAGGCACTATCATCGCAACTGGTTATTCTACAACCATTACAACGCCCATCAATTATGCTGGAATAAATGCGACGGGGAATAATGCCAGTTTGTCCCTAGTGGCAACTGTTAACAATATTAACGATACATCCAATATCAGCGTAAATGGAAAAACTTACGGTGCTAACCCCCCTGTCAATTATGCTGGCATCAACGCAACCGGTGATTCTGCTAGTTTGACACTAGAGTACGGGAGTACATCAGGTAATGGATATTTTTTGAATAATGGTGCCGAGATTGCACTTTCTGGTTCTAGCCCGACTCTGAATATAGGGGTTGCTGGTGGAACTGCGGAAAAATACACTGTGATTAATAGCTTAGCTGGTTTGCAAGCAATCAACAACAACACCAATAATCTTAAGTTAAATTATGCGCTAGGCAGTGATATTGACGCTTCCTCAGCAGTTAACTTCTCTCCAATCGGTAATCCAAACCCCTCAGATGCCACAACCTCAACCCCTAGTACAGCTATTCCATTTTCAGGGTATTTCGACGGTCTTGGGCATATTATTAGAAATTTGACTATCAACTTTCCGGCTGGAACTGATGTTGGCTTGTTTGGTCAGTTAAATAGCCCCAATGTTAGTCATATTGGATTAATTAATGCCAGTGTGACGGGTAATTACAATGTGGGGATATTGGCCGGTCAAGTAATTGGTGGTAGTGTGACTTATGCTTTTAGTGACGGCAAAGTCTGCGCTAATGCTAGCTGTGGAGCCACCGATCCTGAAGGGATTGCAGATTATGCTGGAGGATTGATTGGGGAAAACTACTCAGTACTCCAAAATTCGTTTAGCACAGCACGAATAATTGGCACTGGCGATGTCGGTGGTTTAGCTGGGTATAATTCAATAACCGGTATTATATCAATGGCATATAGCCAAGGGGCAGTGTTTGGTAATTATGATGTTGGCGGCTTAGTTGGATATTCATCAAAAGATATTACGAGTTCATATAGTACAGGTTCAGTCACTGGAATAGGTTCAAATAGTTTTTATATTGGCGGATTAGTTGGTTTGGCAACAGATAGTGCCAATATAGTCAGTTCTTATAGTATGGGTGCGGTTAGTGGTAATGCACAAGTCGGAGGCTTAGTTGGCTTTCTCCAGTGGGGTACTATACACGGTTCTTACAGCACCGGGCTGGTCAGTGGTATCCAAAATACAGGGGACTCTCCGGCTAGGGATGTGGGTGGTTTGGTGGGGCAAACTTCGGACCCTAGCTCTGGCTTTCCTACCCATATTTATAATAGCTTTTGGGATATGACTACATCAGGAAAAACGATAGGTGTAGGCAGCATAATAGGTGGGCCGGGTCCTGCCACTGGTCTGACTACTGCCCAGATGATGAACAGCACTTATTTCACAAGCGGAACAGATGCCACCAATTTTCCTGTTTGGAGCAGGGATGTTTGGGGTTTTGGCGCTGTCAATGCCCAGAGTGACTATTATCCTTATTTGCTGTGGAGATTCCCAACGCTGCCGCAAGTGGTTTCAGGTATTTTATCCGGTACCGACAATACGGGCCAGACTATCGCAGCAGTACAGCAAGGCCGGTCCTTGAGCCAGTTTCCGGCCACCTACACTGACCAATCGCAAGCCAGCACGGGTGCGAACGGTATGTATTACTTTGTCCTCAATAGCCCAATAAGCAGCTATTCCGGTGGTGGTGTCTCAGCCGGAAATGGGTTGCTGGTCTACAGTACTGGCACCCCCAACCCATCCACAAACCCGCCTATAACGCCTACTACCGGCTCGATGCGTCTGTCAGATGGAAATAACCTCTTGCTGTTAGACCTCACACCCTATCAACTCACTGTCAGCAGCCAGCTGAATGACTCCCCGAACTACACGGGCTACGGCATTACCAGTTCAGAAATTGCTAAGGCAGTTGGTACTTTGACGGCCACTAGCAGCCCCGGCATCCCTTACACCTACTCAGCGGGCGTTTTCAACCTCGGTAGCGGCATATCCTTTGTAGTGACCGATCCTGGTGCCAACAATGGCATCAGCTATTTCCATTTGGGTGATACCAGCACCACCCTCACCACCATCCAGACCAACAACGCCAGTCAGAATTTTAATAATACTGCAATTAACCTTGACGGAAATGCCGAACTATACACCGTTGGGACGGGTAGCATCAGCATCGGTGGGTCAGTTTCAGGCGATAGTTCAAGCACAACTACCTATTCCCCTACCCATAGTGCATTTTCCCTTAGTTTAAACACCAATAGCAACTTTACTGCAACAGGCAAATTTGACATTGCTGATTTGGGTTTATTTGAGGCGGGTAGTAACAGCATAGCCTATACCCTGAACAATAGTAATAACGTCATTGACACCTTGGCTGCGAACTTGGCCAACACCGGGAGTATAAGCTTACTGGATAATGCTCCTTTGAGCATAGGTACCGTGAATGGTACGGCAGGCATTACTACCCATGGCACGGTGAACTTGGTCACGACGACTGGGGGCATCAGCCAAACTGCAACGGGACTGATCACCGCAGGCAGTCTGACCGGCAGCGCGGCCGGCACCGCGCACCTCGACAACGCAGGCAACAGCATCGCCCAACTCGGCCCGTTCACCGCCGCCGGCGCGTTCTCCCTGGCCGATGCCGCCGCGCTTGATGTCACCGGCACCGTCAGCGGCGCGGGCATCAGCCTCAGCACCACCGGCGC
>CAIZPP010000253.1 GCA_903934875.1 uncultured Methylococcaceae bacterium | reverse complement strand
CCGCCCAACGAATAAGGTTAGATTGTGCGAGCGAAGCGAGCCACAATCTAACCGTTTGTTGGACAAGCCCGGTTTAGACGAGGTCTCTTATGGAAATAGCTTTTTGACCTGCACGGTTTTCTAAGGGCTGTTTGCCATTATCCGCCCTCTTCCTACCGTCATTCTTCGCTGCCATTGCGGCAACGCTTGCAGCCAGACTTGATTTTGATGTGTTTTCCGCCATTTTTTGGCGATTTTATCTTTTTTCAGGCAAGCCGTGTCCCTCAAGGGGTCGCGGGGTTACGCTTTGGTGTGTTTTGTCGGAGTCCGCCCGGTCCGCGCCGCTTAGCTCGGGCGTTAGGCTTTAATTTCCTTAAAGACTGTCATGCCATTCGGAGCAACCATATGGCATTTCCCAGACCCGCTAATTTTCCATACAAAGAAGTCTTCTACTTTGATGGAGAGATTGCCCTAATCAAAGGACGTTACAAGGATTCTGATCGTGACTCCATTGGGATGCGCTGGATGGTTGGGGAAAGCGATTTGGGATACCCTAGTACATTTGGCAATGCAATGTGGATGGTAGTCCCTGACAAACTGGCGCAGTATATTCTTGAGGGTATTTTCAGGGACCTTGAAAAGCAGAGGAAATTTGTCAGTGATTTTCAGGAGTTTATGGATTCCTTGGACTTCATCCGAACCGAATAAACATTTCCGCATCACATGCCGGACTAACCATCCATCCCGGCGCACTGGCGCGATATAAAACCACGCCGACTGACGTTAAACGCATCCTTTAGGTTTTTTTTGCCACTTTATATGAGATAAAGCAAGCATGGCATTTTTTCAGATCATCTGGTCAAACTACCCAAGTTTCGACCCTTGCGATGCGAAAGATAAAAAAGGGGACAGGCTTTTTAAGAACCAATGCGCAAGGATGAGCTACGTACTGAAAAAGGCCGGCATCAGCCTTGCGTCCTACCCAAAAGCTCGTAAATGTTGGGTTCATCCCGATGACGATCACGTTTTGGCAGCCAAGTAACTTGCTGATTGGTTAGAGCGAAGCCCTTTTACGGGCATTAGATTTGTTGAAAAGGTAACTGGCAAAGATTGGCGGGAAAAAGTCATAGATCGAACAGGAATTATATGTTTTGAAGACCACTATGCTCCTAGCCAGGGAAGTGGTGGAGACCATATTGACTTATGGGATGGATCTGCCTTGACTGGCCTCGGTTCTTGGTTCCGAACACACTTTAGTATTGTGGTCCCAGGCTTTTGGTCCGACTTTCGAGGATCACAGCGTATCAGGTTTTTTCCGATCGTCTAATGAAACAATTAGCCTACGCTCTAATAGGCGTATTAGCGGGTTCGGCGCTAAGCTTTGGACTAGTTTTTTTCTTGGATATTTATTAGAAGCCATAGGTATCCATCTCTACCAATCAGAGTTCGAACAACAGCGTAATTTTAATATTTTTATAATAAGTTGACTGATCTGTGCGATTGTTGGGGGCTGGCTTGGTTGGCGCGCTGGTAAACCAAGAGAATAACGCGGCCTATGGCCCTACCCGGCTGCCCGGTCTACTCGGCTTGCCGCGAACGGTTTGCCCCTTAGTGCTTCAAACGCATCGCCACACAGACGGTGGCGTGTTTAGGTTTTGCCTTTGCCGCTTCCCAGCAAGCGTTCATAGCGGGGTCGGGAGCGATCAAAACCCTGTCCGTCGCGCCTATCCGCAATCCCGTGTAATACGTTGCGGCCAATGCGGCGATTGCCTGCCGATGCCCGGCCAACGCAGACCTTTCAATCAAGCCAATGGCTTTGTCACGCGACTCGGCGGGATGTTGGCTCGCGTCGGGATCGGCCAACCCTTGAAGGATGATTTCGCCGACGGCAAAATCCACCTCGACCTTGCTGGATTGGGATTGACGGGCCAATTGCAAGGCATCGGCATAATGCCTGCTTTGCAATGCCTCTACGATGTGTTGAACCAGTTGCACTTGATCCTCACGGGCTGCTGCCCTGGCTTGATGGGTAGAGGTTTCGACAGGTTGCGAGTTGGCACATTCAACAGCAAACAAAATGCCGACAAGTAACGATGCCAGACGTATTTTACGCATCGGTCTGGCCTTACGGTGGGAAAGGTAGGAGTGTCGCATAATCACTCAGCTTATACGGCCTTGAGATACTGCCCCCCTCCCTCAATGTGTAATAGTCTTGCGCAATGTCGCCCTGTTCTTCCAAACCATAGGTTTGAAACTTTTTCCCTTGGACAAGCTTGTAATCGTAATTCCGGTCAACAATTCCACGCAGTTTGATATTCCATTTTAGCGAGTAAAATTGATAAAGGTGAGCCCCTCATGGATAAACCATGCCCTATCTGAAAGCGTGGAGCTTGAGAAGTCTGCTTTGTATCGTGCTGCTGGGAAATAAATCTCACCATCAGGTGTCATGGCGAAATCGTCGGGTTGAAAAAAATAGGCTTTGTAATTGTGGACTTTTACGGAAAAATAAGTAATCGTCCCTGAGTACACCGATTTTAGAAGTGCTACTTCTCCGGCGGTCAAGCCTCTGTCAATATCAGCCATGATAAGTTCCTCCTTTGCTAAAAAACAGTAGCGTAAGTCGGGCAATTGTCTTTTCGTTTGCCTGGCTAACGGGCGAAAATCTATGCATGGCTCTTTAGGTTATCCTGCGGTTTTTTTGGGCAGACGATAGAGCCGTCTGCCCGACCCGCCCAATTCCGCGAAAGGCCAAACGGGGCAACCATGCCGAACAGAACAGCCATGGCCCAAAGTTACCAGTGAACCTGCCCGCCCGGCTCACTTTTGCTCTTTCTTCGCTTGCGCCCAACAGTCATGCAAATGCGTTGCATCCCCGACGATGAAAGTTGTACAATCCTTTCATGAGCGACGCCCGAACTAAGGGGCGCGGGCGGACGGAATTAGGGGAAACAGGCCAAAGCATAACCCCGCGTCCCCTTGAGCGCCGGGTTGGGCGGCGGACTAGAAAAGAGTGGCTCTTTCTTTTGCTGTTTTGCAAGGTTAGCAAAAGAGCATTACACAGCCTTACTGTCTACACTTAAATCTTAGCCGTTTATTTCTCGTAATATGTCAGGATGCAGTGCCGCTATTTTAATAACTGATGTTACGCAACCGTGTAGGCTGTAGCCCGGATGTTGTGGAGTGCGGCGACTCGTCGCCGCCTTTAGCGTCCAGCGGCGACGAGTCGCCGCACTCCACAAGTTGCCATCCTCTAGCGATGACGGCGTAACATCAGTTACTGTGAGCTTATGAGCAATGATACGTCTTTGCCGTATATCCTGTCAATGACGTTCAGCTTCATACAGCAATTCTCATTTTGGCGATTATACGTTGCCGCTCCATCCCACCCGGCTATCAAAACGGGGGAGAGGCGATCATGGGAAGATGGCAGGCGATTGCCTTTGACCCTAAATCGACAGCGAGGGAATCGACGAAACCCCACGGATGCCCGGTCCAGCACGGTGTGGACCAGGGAGGCCAGGATAATGAGGCTCGCCAGCAGGGACGACAGGTACTGCTTGCCGTGCCCGTAGTTGTGCTCGAAGTGGTAGCCCTTGGTCATCAGGGTGTTGTTGTTCTCGTTTTCGATCTTCCAGTGGCTGCGCCCGGCCTCGGCGACCTCCGCTACGTTGCCGTCGCCCAGCGCCAGGTCGGTCGCAAAGGCGTTGCGGTACAGCACCTTGCCGTCCGCCGTGGTGGTGGTGAGTTCGCACCAGTTGACCCACTGCCATTAAGTTAAGCCGTTCGTGGTGAGCCTGTCGAACCATGAACGGCTTAACGATCAATGGTATGGGGATTTTCCGTCCACCCTTCGACAAGCTCAGGGCGAACGGAAAATCCTTAACTTAATGGCAGTGACCAGTTGACCTCCATCGCGTCCTTCGCGTCGCGCAGCGGGACCGCCGCCGCATAGCGGTAGGTGTCAGTCTCGTGGCGCTTGCCGGTCCAGCGGGTGCGCACCCACGGTGCGGACGGCGCCGGTGCGCTCCAAGTATTCCAGCCACTCGTAGGTGGCCGGGTGGGAGGCGGGCTTGCAGACGAGGATGAAACTCAGTCCGTAAGACCGCAATTCGAGGCAGAACGGCTCGTGGCAGTACAGGTCGTCGCCAAGGACGGTCGTGTTCAGCCGCCCACATTCCGCGCCGTGCTCCGCCAGCCAACGCTTGGCGGCGTTGAGTTCGCAATCTTGCTTCTCCGCGCCGTCTTGCGGCGTGACGAACTCTGGGGCCAGTGGGATGACCTTGTCGCAGCCCGGCTTGACCAGCACCGGGGTCACGGCGGTGTGGAAATAGGTCACCGTGCCGTTGGCGTGCTGCCGCGTCGAACACTGGTCGCAATGGATGGCCTGCGACGAGAAGTACCCCGTCCCGTCGAATGCCAGCAACAGGCTGCCGTTCAGCGAACGGTGCGAGTCCACCAACCCGGATTCCCGCAAGCCGTTGAACAAAGAGCAATAAACCGGTTTCAGCAGGCTCGGCGGGCTGATATCAAGCAGTGTGCGTATCTGGTTGTCCGACGGGATTTCACGCACCCCGAACAGCGTCCTGGCGTTGT
>CAIZPP010000252.1 GCA_903934875.1 uncultured Methylococcaceae bacterium | reverse complement strand
TGTTGCCAGCCGCCGGAGAATGCCTGAAAGCGTGAACGCAGCGCGTCATGGTGGGCGATGACCGTAGAGAAAGCCATGCGCATGGCATCGGCGTTTAAACCGGCCGGGACTTCCAGCAAAACCGACTGGTTGAAATGCCAGCATTCAGGGAATTGCCGGTTTGAAAACCAGTGCTGGATTGGTGTTAATGGCACCGTGCCGATTATTAAGCCTTGCTCGGCATCGGTGACCACGCCAAAGCCCGCGACCCTGGCTAGTTGCGCGATGGTCTGGTGTTCGAACAGGTCTTTGGGGGTCAGGTGCAGGCCAGACTGCCGGGCGCGGGCAACGGCCTGGATGCTGAGGATGGAATCCCCGCCCAGCTCGAAGAAATTTTCATGAATGCCGACGCTGTCCAGTTTCAACAACTGGCACCAGATACGGGCAAGCTGTCCCTCGATATCGCTGCGCGGGGCCTCGTAGCGCTCAGCCGCCTGGAACTCGGGCGCGGGCAGGGCTTTGCGGTCGATTTTGCCGTTGGGGGTCAGCGGCAGGCTGTCCAGAATCATGAAACTGGCGGGGATCATGTAGTCGGGCAGTCTGGCTTTGAGCCAGTCGCGCAGGCTGTCTATGAATAGAGGTTCATTAACGGTTGATAATTCACCCTTGGCAATGGTCAGGTAAGCGACCAGCCGTTTGTTGCCATCCGCCTCATATAGATTGACCACCGCTTCCTTAACCTGTTCAAACTGGCCCAGCACCGCCTCGATTTCACCGAGTTCAATGCGGAAGCCGCGCAACTTAATCTGCTGGTCGATGCGGCCCAAAAACTCCAGATTGCCGTCGGGCAGCCATCTCGCCAAATCTCCCGTTTTGTAAATCCGCTCAGTTTTGCCAAACAGTTCGGCTTCGATGAACTTTTCTGCCGTCAGTTCGGGGCGGTTCAGGTAGCCGCGAGCCAGCCCCGCCCCGGCAATGCACAGCTCGCCAGGGATGCCGGGCGGCTGGAGTTGATTATTGTTGCCTAAAATATAAATGCGGGTGTTGGCGATGGGTTGGCCAATAGTAATAAATTCGTCGAAGTTGATTACTGTCGAAGTGGCTACCACGGTACTTTCGGTTGGACCGTAGTTATTAATAAGTGGACAGGGCAAAGTTGGTGGGCATTGACGCAAAGTGTCGCCACCAGTTAGCAACAGGCGCAAACGTGTTTCCGTTGTCGTTGGGTAATCAGGGGCATTACTAATAACAGGCGTGGGTAAAAAGCATACGCTGATGTCGTATTCATTCAGCGTATGCCAAACATTTTTTTCCATAAGCACTTCAAGCTTGGCAGGCATGACACAAGCCCCCACTATCAAATAAGGCCATAATTCCCATACCGAGGCATCAAAAGCAGTATTCGCAAGCAATGTTGCTTTATCGTCTGACCTTACCGAAAACGTCTGGTTATGCCAAGTACACAGATTAACCAGATTTTTCTGTGCAACCATGACACCTTTTGGCTTGCCAGTAGAGCCAGAGGTGTAAATGACATAAGCCAAATCTTCGGCTGTGCTTCTTGTGGACAAATTTTCACTAGGCTGGCCGGCAACATCGGCTGTATCTAAACATAACACTACGCAATCATGTTCCAGTCCGTCCAAAGACAACCGTTCCATCAAATGGCTCTGGGTTAGTAATAACGGCGCGTGGCTGTCGCCCAGCATGTACTGGATGCGGGCGGCGGGGTAGCTTGGGTCTATCGGCACATAGGCTCCGCCCGCCTTGAGTATCGCCAGCAGGCCGATGACCATGTCCAGCGAGCGTTCGACCGCTATCGCAATCAACGGATTGTTGGTTAATAAGGGCTGTCCATCCGGTTTGGCAAGGCTCAGCAGGTGATGGGCAAGCCGGTTGGCTTCAGTGTTAAGCTGCCTATAGCTTAAAGAGTTGTCTTCAAAAACCACGGCGATGTTGTCTGGCGTTCTCTCAACCTGCGCCTCAAACAAATCGACGACGGTTTGGCCTTGCGGGTAGTCGGTTGCGGTGTCGTTCCAAGCTTGCAGTTGCAATGCTTCTGCTTCGGTCATCACCGGCAAGGCTTGAACCGCTGCATCGCCATTCTTCAGCACCGCCGCTAAAATTCCGACGAACCGCCCTTGCAAGGCTTTAATCTCAGCCGCGTTGAAATACGCCAGATTGAAAACAAAATCAATTTCAACATCATGGTGGCTATGAAAATCCCGGACAAAAACGCTCAGTGGCGTTTGTTCGCAGTGGTGTAGCAGGGGAATTAAATGCCCATCCATGCCAGCAAAAGACGCATCATTGTCATGACTTTCATACGATAGTGTCATGTCAAACAGGAGTGAGCGCCCCTGCTTCGACCCCACCGCCCGGTTGATTTCGCTGATGGGAAAGCGTTGATGGCGGTAATTGACCTTCAGGGTTTTACCAATCTGCTGCAATAATTCGACAAAACTCAACTCCTGGCCAAACTGAAACAGCGCCGGGCTGACCCCGGTGAACAAACCAGCGGTCTGCTTGAACTCCGCATTGGCGCGATTCTGCACCGGCAGGCCGATGGCAAAATCGTTGCGTTGGGCAGTGCGGGTGAAATACACATAGAACGCTCCCAGCAGCACATGGAACAGGCTCGCCTGGTGTGCTTTCGCCAAGGCGTGCAGGCGATTGTAAAACTCACGGGGCAGGTAAAGGGCTTCGCAGCCGCTGCCAATCAACGAACCCGTGTAGTGGGGGCGGTAGCGCGGGGTGAACAACGGTTCTGGTGGGGCGGGGTATAGCCCCAGCCAATACTGGCGCTGCATTGCAAAGGCTTCCGAACGCACATAGGCACGGTCGTTGCCGATGAAAGCCACATAGGAAGGGCTGTCCAGGTTGGGAACCTCCCCGTTGACTAGTTGCGTATAGATTTCAGCCAGGGAACGGTTCAGCAAGGCAACCGCATATCCGTCGACAATGAGATGGTGGTACTGGATCAGCCAATAGCTCAGGTTTTCATATACATTTACCAGGTCATAGCGGAACAGCGGCTTACCGGTCAGTTCAAACGGTTCGACAAAGCGTTGCCGCATCCACGCCAAGGCATCTTCTTCAGGGTTGTTGTGCAGGGAAAAGTCATGCACAGGCACATGAACGGTCAACGACTCGTCATAGGCTTGCAACGGCATCCCGTCTTCGTCGCTCTCCTTGAGTAGCACTGTGCGCAGGGTGTCGTGTTTCCGCACTAGTAAATTGACCGCTTGCTCAAACCAGCGTGCGTCGATAATGCCTGGTATTTTGACGTAGCCACCGATGTTGTACAGCGGGATGCCATCATGCAGCATCTGGTCGTAGCAAATTTCCCGCTGGGGTGATGCGAGGGGGTGATGTGCCGTCATGCATTTGTCCATAAAAGTCAACTTTTTATTATATAACATACAGCGTTTTCAACATCAAGGAGTTACTTGTTGGGTTATATTATTTTGCAAAGCAATTCACACACAGGTTGGTTTGCTTGAGTGTCCTTTATTATTTTTCTTTGTTATGAAAAAACGCTGTACATAAATGCAAATCGGGACTCCTAGGGGTGAAAAAATGGCACATA
>CAIZPP010000251.1 GCA_903934875.1 uncultured Methylococcaceae bacterium | reverse complement strand
CTGGCAACGTCATTTGTTGCTCGACAAACAACGGCCTATGTGCCACTATATCGCTAGGAGTCCCGATTTGCATTTACTCCCATACACTCTAAAAATGGTTGATTGGATGGGCAAAGACCGCTAGGCCGTGCCCAACTTGGGCGGTTTGATGGGCACGGCCTAGCGGCTTTTGCCATCCTACACTTTGACCAATTTTGTAGTGATTAGGGAGTTTGTACAGCGTTTTTTCTTAACAAAGCAAAATAATAAAGTACACTCAATCAAACCACCAATTGTGTGAATTGCTTGGCAAAATGATATAACTCAACAAGTAACTCTTCGATATTAAAATCGCTGCAAATGAGGGAATATTCCCGCCTGCCTGTTTAAACCTGAAATTGAGGAATGACATGTCTCAAATCAAGAGCCTAACCCCTAAAAATGCTTGGACCCTACTGTCCTCCGACTCCGCAGCCGTATTGTTGGATGTGCGTGACCGCACAGAATATGCCTTCGTGGGCCATCCCAAAGGGGCCGTCAACATTCCTTGGAAAGAGGCTCCTGACTGGAAAGCCAACTCTCTGTTTGTCGATGAAGTGCGCCAGCGCATTCCCAGCCATGACACTCCGGTTTTGCTGTTATGCCGCAGCGGGCAACGCTCCCTAGATGCGGCCAAGGCACTGGCGACCGCTGGCTACAACAATCTGACTAATGTCGAGGAGGGTTTCGAAGGGCCGCTGGACCCCGATAAACACCGGGGAACATTGGGCGGTTGGCGCTTCCACGGGTTGCCTTGGGAGCAAAGTTAAACGCCTGCGCTGGATTTTATCGTATAATACGATCCAATATTTAAGTAAATGACACTGGAACAGGCATGGGACTTTCGTTCAAAAATTCACCGCTCGTCGAAATCATCGCAGAAATACGATGGGATTTGCCTTGGGTGAACCAGACTTCTGCCGAAGACACTGGCTCGGTCGTTTCAATTCAGCATGAGGAATTTTACATGCGTTTCGGTGGCAAGGTTGCCGCCGCTGGGTTTGAGCGTATTGAGCGGTTGGTCCCGCCTAATTTTTTTCAATTGCCTTACCAGCCCGTTTATCGTTTCCGCCACAATGCGGAAGAACGGGGTGCAAGGCTTTATCAATTAGGCATGGGGCTTTTCTCCGTCCATGCCACACCACCTTACAAATCATGGGCAGAATTCAAACCCTTAGTCTCCGCAGGCATTGATGCCTTGTTACAAAGTCGGTCAGCCGATGAAAACTCCGTCCCATTCAGAAGCATTAGCCTACGCTATATAGATGCCTTCAGCAATGAGTTAACGGGCGAGCGGAGTATCGCCGAGTTTATGGATGTTTTGGGGTTTCAAATTAAAATACCTGATGCCATTGGACTTCATGCATCTGATCTAGCTAAAATTCAGCCCTTGTTACAATTAACTGTCCCGGTGGCTATCGGTCAGTTGAATATTACGATTGCAGACGGCATGGTCAATAACGGGTCAGCCATTATCATGGACACGATAGTATCAAACACTGCCGAAATCGGTTGCTCTATGGAAGAGATTATGGTCGCATTCGAGCAAACTCATTTATTGATCCACTCAATGTTTGTTGATTTAACCAAGCCGTTACATGAACACATGCAGCCAGAGGAGACAGGGCAATGCTAGTTGATGCTCCACATGTGATTACTCCAATCTCCATCCAGCAACCGGTTTGTAATACGCGTTATTTTAATGAGCCTCCTCAGGCTTTGGACTCTGGCTTGTGTGCTAGGCAGACTCCAGGTATTCAAATTAGCGAAAAGCAGTCAGCATTGCACACCATTCAGGTTTTTGCTAAATTTGAAAGTGACTGGGATGGATATGGTGCTTTACCGATTCATGAAACAGTCGTGAAAATTGCAAGGCAATTCATCAACTCATTGCCAGATCATTTGCCTTTTCCAGATTTAACGCCTGATACAAATGGCACTATTTCAATGGATTGGGAGACTCGTGAGGGTATCGCGCATTTGGAAATTGGCAAGACCCGGTATAGCTTGTATATAAAGCGTCATATAGGAAGTGCAGTACTACGGGACGGCAAGTCTACCGCATTGGCAGTTGATGTTGCCAGCCTGATTGGTGCGCTACTTTATCCGTCACGCTACCATAACGCTCCTGTAACAAGGATAAGTTATAAACATCCGTTACATGTTTGAGATTCCTATTGACATTGACGATACAGAGGTCATCGTCCGAGCCATATTCCAACCCTATCATGTCAACAAGAAGGGTAGACTTAAACCCAAAGCTTTCCAATCTCCGGCAGGCAAGGATGAAGTGTCCGTTATTCGGCATACTTATGTGGGAACTTACTTCTGTAAGTGCAATGCAAAGGAGATAGAGGCTAATGGCAACATAGGCAAAGAGAAAAACCAATTAAAAACCTACCAGGGATTTGCGGTATTAAAGGCGCTCCATATCCGATCCGTTGGCTCCGATGTAAATGACTCGCGGGATTTCTTTTTGGGCCATGCCGATATACATCATGGTATCGTCTTGGAACCCAACGAGCCTCCTGACTCAAATCAGGCAATGCTGCTCAATGAGCGTCTGCGGGAACTTGTCGAAAAACTGGCTATTTATTATCCCGATCCAAAACCAGAAACAAAACAATGGTTAGGTGCTGACCTAAACTCAAAGCCCACCTGAATTTATACCAATCCAAATACAGCGAGGATGGATGATTACGGCATCGCGCTGCACTGTTAATTTGACTCAACAACTAAGGTTTTATGATCCACAAGCTCAGAAATATCGCCATTATCGCCCACGTAGACCATGGCAAGACCACCCTCGTCGATAAGCTGTTACGGCAATCCGGCACCTTTGCCGCCCATGAAAAAGTTGAAGAGCGGGTAATGGATTCCAACGCGCTGGAAAAGGAGCGCGGCATTACCATTCTGGCGAAGAATACCGCCCTGGATTGGAAGGACTATCACATCAATATCGTCGACACGCCGGGCCATGCCGACTTTGGTGGCGAAGTGGAGCGGGTGCTGTCCATGGTGGACTCTGTGCTGCTGTTAGTGGATGCCGTTGATGGCCCGATGCCGCAAACTCGTTTCGTGACCCAAAAGGCTTTCGCTTTGGGGCTTAAACCCATCGTTGTCATTAACAAGATCGACCGCCCCGGTGCCCGTGCCCATTGGGTGCTGGACCAGACCTTCGATCTGTTTGACAGGCTGGGCGCCACCGAGGAACAACTGGATTTTCCGGTGATTTACGCTTCCGCCCTAAACGGTTACGCAGGCCATGACCCGGACATCCGCGAAGGCAATATGGACCCGTTGTTTGAAACCATCGTCGAAAAGGTCAGCCCGCCTCCGGTCAATGCGGAGGGTGGCTTCCAGATGCAAATCAGCCAATTGGATTACAACTCCTATGTCGGCATCATTGGTATTGGACGCATCCAGCGCGGCGTGGTCAAAACCAACACCCAAGTCGTGGTGGTCGGTCGCGACGGCAAGCAGCGCAATGCCCGTATTTTGCAAGTGTTTGGCTTCAAGGGCTTGGACCGGGTCGAAGTGCCCGAAGCCGACGCCGGCGACATCATCGCCTTTACCGGCATCGACGCCTTGGAAATTTCCGATACCATTTGCTCGCCCGACGCGGTCGAGGCTTTGCCACCCTTGTCCGTGGACGAGCCGACCGTCAGCATGACTTTCCAAGTCAATAACTCGCCCTTCGCCGGTCGTGACGGCAAATTCGTCACTTCCCGGCAGATCCGCGAGAGGCTTCAGCGCGAATTGCTGCACAATGTGGCTTTGCGCGTGGAAGACACGGAAGACCCTGACAAATTCAAGGTATCGGGGCGCGGCGAGTTACATCTGTCCATCCTCATCGAGAATATGCGCAGGGAAGGCTATGAACTCGGTGTTTCGCGGCCCGAGGTCATCATTAAGGAAATCGACGGCGAACCTTGCGAACCCTACGAGTTCGTCACCATCGAAGTGGAAGAGGAGCACCAAGGTTCGATCATGGAAAAGATTGGCGAACGCAAGGGCGACCTCCAGAACATGGTGCCGGACGGCCAAGGCCGGGTGCGCTTGGAATACAATATGCCATCGCGCGGTCTGATCGGCTTCCAGACCGAATTCCTCACCGCCACCTCCGGCACCGGGCTGATCTACCATGTATTCGACCGCTACGGCCCGATGAAGAAGGGTGACATTGGACAGCGCCAAAACGGTGTGCTGATTTCCAACACCAAAGGCAACGGCGTGGCCTTCGGGCTGTTCAACCTGCAAGAGCGCGGCCGCCTGTTCGTCGAGCATGGCACCGAGATTTACGAAGGCATGATCGTCGGCATCCACTCCCGCGACAACGATCTTGTGGTGAACCCGACTAAGGCTAAGCAGTTGACCAATATGCGGGCCTCCGGCAGCGACGAGGCAATCGTTCTGACCCCCCCCATCCGCCTAAGTTTGGAACAGGCTTTGGAGTTCATTGACGACGACGAATTAGTTGAAGTGACACCTAAAACCATCCGTATCCGCAAAAAATTGCTGTTGGAGCATGAGCGGAAGAAGGCCGCCCGATAAGCAAAAAAAGCCCCGAGACATCCGCTGTTCGGGGCTTGTCGCCTGTCTTGGTTGGCTAAACAGGTCCAGTCCGTGGCAGCGTCAATGCTGGGTGCTCCTTGAACTCCTTATCCGATTGGGTGGCGACGGTTCAATTCTCCTACAAATGTAAGCAGATGTCATGACAGCAAAGGATTATTCTTTTGTAAGGTTTTCCTTACAAGGGGTCCAAATCCCCCGATATTGATTCGATAAGGGGTGATCAAAGTGCGGCTAGCATTTACAATGCCATGCAAAATTTCTCTGCGGGCTTGTTCTCGAAGCACTTTCAGGGTTTCGTCAATCATGCTAAAGTCACACTTCACATAGACTCTTTCGATTGAATCCACTCGAGCACCGCAACGATCCTTCCCCTCTTAAATATTACGTTTAGCTTATGTCCACTGTGGCAGTCATTGATTATGGAATGGGCAATCTCCATTCTATCGGCAAGGCGCTTCAACACGCCGATCCACAAACCCGCGTAGTAGTCAGTTCCGACCCCGGACAACTCAGGGAGGCAGACCGCGTGGTGTTTCCTGGCGTAGGGGCCATTCGCGATTGCATGGCCGCCCTGCGCAATCTCGATTTGATTCCCCTGCTGGCCGAGCTTTCTGCCAGCAAACCATTTTTGGGCGTTTGCCTGGGAATGCAAGCCTTGCTGGGGGAAAGCGAGGAAAACGACGGGGTAAGCTGCCTAGGCTTGTTGCCTGGCAGGGTAGTGCGTTTTGCCGAAGATTTGCGGGATGGCGACGGGCAAATCTTAAAAATTCCGCACATGGGCTGGAACCGGGTCCACCAGACAAGCACCCATCCTTTGTGGGAGGGCATTCCGCAAGACAGCCGGTTTTATTTTGTGCACAGTTATTATGCCAGCCCCACGCTGCCCGGACAGATTGCGGCAACCACCGAATACCCCGTGCCCTTCGCCTCGGCGCTAAGCATGGGCAAGCTATTCGCCGTCCAGTTCCACCCAGAAAAAAGCCAGGCGGCGGGGCTTAAGCTATTGGCCAATTTTCTGCAATGGAATCCATGAGTACAGCGTTTTTAATATCGAATAGTTACTTGTTAAGCAATATTATTTTGCAAAGCACTTTACAAGATTGGTGGTTTTATTGAGTGTCCTTTATTATTTTTCTTTGTTAAGATAAAAACGCTGTATTTGCAATAGCCTAAAATTTACCGGTAACGATTAGACTTTATCGGAAACCATAGCGAATGGTCGCGTCACTGCTGCATCATAGGAAGGTTTCCGATAAAGTCTATAGATATTGAAAACGCTGAAGATGAGGATTCAAAAATGCTTTTGATACCCGCTATCGACCTGAAAGATGGCAAGTGTGTCCGTTTGCGGCAAGGACGGATGGAAGACGATACCGTATTCTCAGACGATCCAGTGGCAGTGGCCGGACGCTGGGTGGCGGCGGGAGCGCAACGTTTGCACCTGGTCGATCTGGACGGTGCGTTTGCCGGTGCACCGCGCAACTGGGATGTCATTGCCGCCATACGCACGACCTACCCTGATGTGAAAATCCAAGTTGGCGGCGGCATCCGTGATTTGGAAACCATAGAAGGCTATCTGGATGCCGGGGTCGATTTCGTGATCATCGGCACCAAAGCGGTCAGCGCACCGCATTTCGTCAGTGACATCACACTGGAGTTCCCCAATCACATCATCATCGGGCTGGACGCGAAAGACGGCAAGGTCGCCATTGACGGATGGTCGAAACTCTCCCACCATGATGTGATCGACTTAGCGCAAAAATTCGAGGCCGACGGCGTGGATGCCATCATTTACACCGACATCAGCCGCGATGGCATGATGGGCGGGGTCAACATCGAAGCCACGGCGCGCCTTGCCCGCTCCATAAACATTCCCGTCATTGCTTCCGGCGGCATCACCAACCTTGTTGATATTATAGCCTTGGGCGATCTCGTCACTGATGGCGTGATAGGGGCCATCACCGGCAGGGCGATCTACGAGGGCACCTTGGACTTCGAGCAAGCCCGTAAACTGGCGGAAACCTACTGATATGTTGGCAAAGCGCATCATTCCCTGCTTGGACGTGGACAATGGCCGTGTCGTCAAGGGTGTCAAGTTTGTCGAGATACGCGACGCTGGCGATCCGGTGGAGATTGCCCGCCGCTACGATCTGGAAGGTGCGGACGAACTGACCTTTCTCGACATCACCGCCAGTTCCGACAACCGCGCAACCATGGTGCATGTGGTGGAGCGGGTGGCTGGCGAAGTGTTCATTCCCCTGACGGTGGGCGGAGGCATACGCACACTCGAAGACATACGCCGCATGCTCAACGCCGGTGCCGACAAGGTCAGCATCAACACGGCGGCGGTGTTCAACCCCGAATTTGTGCGCGAGGCGGCGGAGAAATTCGGCTCGCAGTGCATTGTTGTTGCGATAGATGCCAAAAAAGCCACCCCTCACCCTGCCCTCTCCCAAGGGGAGAGGGGATCATCATGTTGGGAAATCTTCACCCACGGCGGGCGTAAACCCACCGGATTGGACGCGGTGGAGTGGGCGCGGAAAATGGTTGACTATGGCGCGGGGGAAATATTGCTGACCAGCATGGACCGGGACGGCACCCGCGTGGGATTCGACCTGGAACTGACACGGGCCATCAGCGAGGCGGTTTCTGTGCCAGTCATTGCCTCTGGCGGTGTCGGCAACCTGCAACATCTGGCGGACGGAATCATAGACGGCAAGGCCGACGCGGTGCTTGCCGCGAGCATTTTCCACTTTGCCGAATACACCATCCGCGAAGCTAAAGAACACATGGCATCCAAGGGCATAGAGGTGCGTTTATGAGCAATTGGCTGGATGAAATCCGCTGGACCTCGGACGGGCTGGTACCCGTCATCGCCCAAGAGGCGGAAAGCGGGAAAATTTTAATGTTCGCCTGGATGAACCGGGAGTCCTTAGCGTTGACTGCCGAGGAAGGCTACGCCGTTTACTGGTCACGCTCCCGCAACCGGCTGTGGCGCAAGGGCGAAGAGTCTGGCCACCGGCAAAAAGTTTTGGAAATACGCTTGGATTGCGACGAGGATGTGATTCTAATTAAAGTCGAACAAGTTGGCGGCATTGCCTGCCATACCGGTCGGCATAGCTGTTTCTACCGCCGTTTGAAGGATGGGCAATGGGAAACCGTGGAGCCTGTATTGAAGGAGCCGGGGGATATATATAAATAGTGTACAGCGTTTTCAACATCAAATAGACTTTCTCGGAAACCTTCCACTGTTGCAGCAGTGGCTCAACCCTTTAAAAGGTTTCCGATAAAGTCTATACACAGCAAGAATATAGGTGGAGGTTATTTATGAGTGATAACGTGGAAAACTTGATTCTTGAACATCTAAGGATATTGCGTTTGGAAATACAGACACTGCGCACCGAGATGCACACCGAGTTTAAAGACGTGAAACTTCGCATGTCCAGTATTGAAGCGGCTATGGTTTCCATCAAACGAGAATCCGCCGACATACATGGCGACTATGTTCGCTAGCAAGTGAGCATCGACAACATTGTCGAACGTATCCAGCGCATTGAGAAGCGGCTTGAGTTGGTTTAAGTTTGATGAAGGAAAAGAAAAACTTTAGGGATTTGGATTGAATGAAGTAGCTTCTAGGCTTTCCGGGTATATTTTTCGGATATCTCTGCACTTTTCCGGCCTACATTTGCCGACAAGCTAGAATCATTGATATTTTAAACTTGAGGATTACATTATGGATTTTTCAGAAGAAAACATAGCTTCAATTTTTGGACATGAAGCCGCAGAGAATGAAGATATTATAAAACTCAGGGAATATTACTTCAAAAGCAATATATATAGCCAAGTCTCAAATACGCTTCCTATTCGTATTTTGGTTGGTCATAAAGGCATAGGAAAGTCTGCATTGTTTTCTGTTTCAATAGATGAAGATAGTCAAAATGGAAGATTATCTGTTTTAATTAAGCCAGACGACATTATTGGAATAGGTGAAGACATTGAAGATTTTTTAAAACTTATAAGAGAATGGAAAAGTGGCATTATAAAAATTATATCTGAAAAAATTCTAAAATCTTATAATTTATACAATGATGGATGGGAAAGGAATCTTGCTAGCATGGGTGGAAAAGTTATTGCTTTTTTGCAAGCTTCACTAAAAGCGCCAGAATCATTAAATCTACAACCAACCCAAAAGGCAATAATTCAAGACTTCTTAAATAACGGTAAAATATACGTTTATATAGACGATCTAGATCGAGGCTGGCAGGGTCGCAAACGCGACATAATAAAAATATCTGCTCTACTTAATGCAATAAGGGATATTACAACAGAAAATACTGGAGTATGCTTTCGAATAAGTCTTCGATCAGATGTGTATTATTTAGTTAGGACATCAGATGAATCAACAGATAAAATAGAGGGTTCTGTTGTTTGGTATTCTTGGACGAATCACGAAATTCTAGCAATGCTAGTGAAACGAATTCAACAGTATGTTGGAAAGTCAAGATCAGCGGAAGAACTCATGCAATTAAATCAAAACATACTGGCATCTTACTTGGACGAGGTAATTTCCCCAACATTCAATGGTCGCGGAAAGTGGGAAAATATACCAACATATAGAATGCTAATGTCTCTCATTAGGAAGCGCCCAAGAGATTTAGTTAAACTATGTACTCTTGCCGCAAAAAAAGCAAGATCAAAAAAAAGCAATATAATTGGTACTAACGAATTTTCAGAAATATTTGAAGAATATTCTCAAGGTAGACTTCAAGACACAATTAACGAATATAGATCTGAATTACCAGACATTGAACGACTACTTCTTGGAATGAAGCCATCAAAACGGGAAAAAAAGGCAAGTGAAAGCTATGTTTACACTTCAGATTCACTTATAAGAAAGTTAAAAGATATACAGCAAACGGGAAGGTTTAAGTTTGCTAAAGGTGAAGTTGCAGACGAAAGATCTCTTGCAGCATTTATGTACAAAATCAACTTTTTAACTGCTAGAAAGGATAAAGATACATTCATAGAACGAAAATACTTTGAGGAAAGTAGATACTTGTCAAATACATTTGTTGATTTTGGATTTGACTGGGAAATTCATCCAGCATACAGGTGGGCATTACAGCCAGAAAGTATAGAAGATATATTTTTGCAGATGAAACCATCAGCCGAATGAATAAGAAAATTTAAAAATCTGTTATCGAAATTAGCTGCCTAAACTAGCAATAACTTATCAAGCAAGTTTAGTCCGTATAAAATCCTGTGAGATTTAAGTATTTATTAACTAAATCTTACTCATTTCCATGTGCTTTAATTCGGCTTAACGTTTTCTTTGATGATCAGTGAGCAACAAATTCATGCCAGAAATCACAAGATTCTACGGAATTATCATAAAACTGTTCTTTGGTGACCATCCGCCCCCACATTTCCATGCGATGTATGGCGAGTATAATGCCTTGTTTAATATCGAAACATTGGACATAATAGAGGGTGACCTTCCACCGAGAGCAAAAAAACTTGTCCTAGAATGGTCTGCCACCTACCAATCTGACTTGCTTAAAATCTGGGAAACTCAAGAATTTAAGAAATTGCCGCCACTACAGTAGCCAAAATGAATATTCCAAGAGTTGAACAAGTCAAACCTCAAGAAGGCCATATTCTTTTAATTTCATTCACAAATGGGAAAAAGAAGAAATACGATATTAACCGTTTATTAAATCTAGAGCTATTTGCGCCATTAAAGAATCCTGCTTTCTTTAATAATGTTCATGTGGAACCGGGTGGTTATGCCGTCGCTTGGAATTCAGAAATAGATATTAGCGAATATGAACTTTGGCAACATGGTGAAGAATGTTGCTAGCATATTACAGCGTTTTTCCTTAACAAAGAGAAATAATAAAGGACACCCAATCAAACCACCCATTGTGTGTGTGCTTTGCAAAATGATATAACTCAACAAGTAACCCTTCGATATTAAAAACGCTGTAGTGGAGATTCCTCTGTGAACAATGCCGACATCCTCAACCAACTCGCAGCGGTGCTGGAAGAACGCAAATCCCAAGACCCGCAAAAATCTTATGTCGCCGGCCTTTATGCCAAGGGGTTGGACCACATTCTGAAGAAAATCGGCGAAGAGGCGACCGAGACAGTCATTGCAGCCAAGGATGGCGAACCCGACAAGATCGTCTATGAAATGGCAGACCTTTGGTTCCATTGCATGGTGCTGCTGGCCCAGCAGGGTCTGGGGCCGGAAGCGGTCACCGCCGAATTGCAGCGCCGCTTTGGGCTGTCGGGTTTGGAAGAAAAAGCTGCGCGTAAATAAACTTCAGCAGGGATATACAGCGTTTTCAACATTAAATGGTTACTTGATAAGGCATAGGGTGGTGCTAGATATTTCTTCAATCAGAGATTGTTTGACTATTCATTTTAGGTAACTGATGTTACACATGGAGTGGCAAAGCTCGCTTTGCCTGCCAAGGCAAAAGCCTTGGCACTCCAAAACTAATCGCCGCAGCTCGGCAATTCCTTTGCCGATAATAGCACCGAAGCCTCTGCGTAACGACAGTTAGGTAATTTTTAAACATGAAAACACTGCATCTGCCAAAACAAATCAATTTTTCGGTTTTATGGTTTTGTCTATTGGCCTTCCCGCCGCCGATTACCTTAGCCGGCGGCCCGCGGATGGCCGCCATTGCCAGCGCCCATCCGCTGGCAACGGCGGCGGGGTTTGAAATATTGGACCAAGGCGGCAATGCCTTCGACGCGGCGGTTGCCGTCTCAGCGGCCTTGGCGGTGGTCGAACCTTCCGGCTCTGGATTGGGCGGCGGGGGGTTCTGGTTGCTCAAACGAGCAGCCGACGACAAGGAAATCATCATAGATGGCCGGGAAACCGCACCCTTGGCCGCCCATTCCTCCATGTATCTGGATGCACAAGGCAACCCGATCCCCGCGCTTTCCTTGGATGGCCCATTGGCGGCGGGCATTCCCGGCCTGCCCGCAGGCCTTGCCCATTTGGCAAAAAAATACGGGCGCTTGCCCTTGCTGAAATCTTTACGCCCCGCCATACGCCATGCCGAGCTTGGATTCGAGGTAGGCGACTATTATTTGCGGTCGGTGCAATCCAAGGAAGCCACCCTGCGTAGATTCCCCGCTTCGGCGGAGATTTTCCTAGACCATGATGCCGCACCCAAGCCCGGATTTCGCTTAGTGCAAAAGGACTTGGCGGCGAGCTTGAAGCGCTTGGGGCAAGCGGGCCGTGCCGGGTTTTATAGCGGAGAAACCGCCGCCGAGTTGGTCAAGGCTGTACGCGAAGCCGGAGGCATTTGGACACGCGAAGACTTGGAAAAGTACCGTGTTGTTGAACGCCAGCCCATCATTGGACAATACCGGGGTATCCGCATCGTCAGCGCCCCGCCACCCTCAAGCGGAGGCATCGTCCTACTGGAGGCGTTGAATATCCTTGCCGCCTATGATCTGCAACATGCCGACCCGATTACCCGTGAACATCTCATCATCGAAGCCGAACGCAGGGCATACCGCGACCGGGATTTGTCTTTGGGCGACCCTGGCTTCGTCGAGATACCGGGCAAACAATTGACCAGCCCAGACTATGCCGCCGGCCTGCGCGTTGCCATCAGGACTGACCGCGCATTGCCCAGTGAAAACTTAAGCGATGCGGCATCACCTGCCCCGCAGGGCGACAACACCACCCACTTTTCCATCATTGACCGGCAGGGCAACCAAGTGGCGGCAACCCTAAGCATTAACCAAAGCTTGGGCTCGGGTTTTGTCGCCGGGGGCACTGGGGTGTTATTAAATGATGAAATGGACGATTTTGCCGTCAGCCCCGGCAAGCCCAACGCTTACGGACTGGTCGGCGGCAACGCCAACAAAATTGAACCGGGGAAACGCATGTTATCCAGCATGTCGCCGACCTTCCTGCAAACCGAAGACCGCGTCGCCATTCTGGGTACGCCGGGCGGTAGCCGGATTATTTCCATGGTGCTGCTGGGTGTACTTGACTTTGCCGAGGGCCACGGCCCCCAATCCTGGGTTTCCGTCGGCCGCTTCCACCACCAGTACCTGCCTGATATAGTCGATTACGAACCGGGCAGCTTGACTGCGGAGGTCATTCGCGGACTGGAAAAGCTGGGGCATAAACTCAAGGCAAGCAAACCTTACGGCAACATGCAAGCCATTTTATGGGACAAGCCCAAGGGATTATTGGAGGCTGCCAGCGATCCGCGTGGAGAAGGCGCAGCTTGGGCACGACAATAAGCGGGCTAACTATGGTGTTCCAAAAAACATAGTCATAATGTCCCGTTTTCCGATTACCCGGATGAGTTCCCGAGCAGCACAATAAACAAAAAGGAGCACGACGAGCCACATGTGGATTAGCCAGAAGTGCGGCCAGACAATCTCATCCACAACCTGCTGATGGATCTGCGCGAGACTTTCGTCCTTCACAAGCATAGGCGCGACATGCTCCACATAGCGAAAAAGCATGGTGGCGAGGAAATAAATCAAGGTTTTCCACGCCACGTTATACATCAAGGGTTTATCTGGAAAACGGTTAATAAACGGTAACATATCCGTCAACAAAACGACCTTGCCGACAATCAGCGCACCAATCAAGGCATTGCCCCACCCCGCAAAAGGAACATTATATTCTTTTAATATCAAATGCTTGCTTATCGCCATTAGGCAAAAGGTGATAAAAAAGAAAATAGTTGGCGGAAGTAGAGAGAAAAACTCGTGTTTAAGTTTGTTTAATACGAACAAAGCTAGCCCCCTCTTTAATTATTACGTTTTCAATATCAAAAAATTACTGGATAACTGATGTTACGCAACCGTGTAGGCTGTAGCCCGGATGTTGTGGAGTGCGGCGACTCGTCGCCGCGTTTTGCCTCCAGCGGCG
>CAIZPP010000250.1 GCA_903934875.1 uncultured Methylococcaceae bacterium | reverse complement strand
TGTTGCCAGCCGCCGGAGAATGCCTGAAAGCGTGAACGCAGCGCGTCATGGTGGGCGATGACCGTAGAGAAAGCCATGCGCATGGCATCGGCGTTTAAACCGGCCGGGACTTCCAGCAAAACCGACTGGTTGAAATGCCAGTATTCCGGGGCTTGCCGGTTAAAAAACCAGTGCTGGATGGGCGTTAACGGCGCCGTGCCGGTGACTAGGCCTTGCTCGGCATCGGTGGCCACGCCAAAACCCACGACTCTGGCGAGTTGGGCGACCGTCTGGTGTTCAAACAGGTCTTTGGGGGTCAGGTGCAAACCGGACTGCCGGGCGCGGGCAACGGCCTGGATGCTGAGGATGGAATCCCCGCCCAGTTCAAAGAAATTCTCATGGATGCCGACGCTGTCCAGCTTCAACAACTGACGCCAGATGCGGGCGAGTTGTTCCTCGATACCGCTGCGCGGGGCTTCGTAGCGCTCAGCCGCCAGGAACTCGGGCGCGGGCAGGGCTTTGCGGTCGATCTTGCCGTTCGGGGTCAAAGGCAGGCTGTCCAGAATCACGAAACTGGCGGGGATCATGTAGTCGGGAAGTCTGGACTTGAGGAAAGTGGATAGTTGTGAGTGTATAGTGGCGAGTAAGGACGCATCGCCTTCCAACCTTGCCTGCTTTTCGCTATCCACTAACCACTGTCCACTAACCACTATATAGGCCACCAGCCGTTTGTTGCCGTCCGCTTCATGCAGACTGACTACCGCTTCCTTGACGTGTTCAAACTGGCCCAGCACCGCTTCGATTTCGCCCAGTTCAATGCGGAAGCCGCGCAGTTTGATCTGCTGGTCGATGCGCCCCAAAAACTCCAGATTGCCGTCGGGCAGCCATCTCGCCAGGTCTCCCGTTTTGTAAATCCTTTCCGTTTTGCCGAACAGTTCAACTTCGATGAATTTTTCAGCGGTCAGTTCGGGGCGGTTCAGGTAGCCACGCGCCAAACCCGCCCCGGCAATGCACAGCTCGCCGGGGATGCCGGGGGGCTGGGGTAGGTGTTGGGCGTTCAGGATGTAAATGCGGGTGTTGGCGATGGGCTTTCCTATCGGCAGCTTTTGCCCGTCAGGTTGGTATTCAAAAACAGTGGCGCACACGGTGGCTTCCGTGGGTCCGTAGGCATTGATGAAATGCCGTCCTTGCGCCCATCGGGCCGCCAAATCAAGTGGGCAGGCTTCACCTCCGATAGTGAGACAGGCCAAATCAGGCAAAACCACATCGGGCAGTACGCTGAGTACAGAGGGTGCCAATGCCAAATGGGTAACAGCTTGGGTTTGGAGAATCGCGCCTAAGTCTGCTTGAATTTGAATCAATGAAGCAAGATGCAGTGTGGCTCCGCCACACAATGAGGTCAATATTTCCCAACTTGCAACATCAAAACTCAAAGAGGCAAATTGCAGGACACGGTTATCGACATCTGCCGGGAAATACTGTTTGTGGAATAGGGTTAGATTCACTACGCCATGTTGTTCAGCCATGACCCCTTTAGGGTTGCCAGTCGAGCCTGAGGTATAAATAACATACGCCAAATCGCAGGCGGTGCTTCTTGCGGCTAGGTTTTCACTGGGCTGGTCGGCAACATCGGTTGCATCTAAACATAACACCACGCAGTCATGTTCCAAATCAGCCAATGACAACGCTTCCGTCAAATGGCTTTGCGTCAGCAGCAATGGAGCCTGGCTGTCGTCCAACATGTAGCGGATGCGGGCGGCGGGATAGCTGGGGTCTATCGGCACATACGCCCCGCCCGCCTTGAGTATCGCCAGCAGGCCGATGATCATGTCCAGCGACCGTTCGACAGCGATTGCAATCAAAGGATTGTTGGTTAATAAGGGCTGGCCATCCGGCTTGGCAAGGCTCAGTAGGTAATGGGCAAGTTGGTTGGCCAAGGCATTAAGCTGGCTATAGCTTAAAGAGTTGTCTTCAAAAACAACCGCGATATTGTCTGGCGTTCTATCGACTTGAGCCTCAAACAAATCGACAAGGCTTTGGTTTTGCAGGTAATCGGTTGCGGTGTCGTTCCAGGTTTGCAATTGTTGGATGTCGGTTGCCGTCAGCATCGGCAAGCGGCCGACGGCCTGCATCGGGTTAATATTGATGTGGGTCAACAGGGCTTCAAAATGTCCGGCCATGCGTTCTATGGTTTCGGGCTTGAACAGGTCGCGGTTGTAACTCCATTTGCCCAGCAAAGCTTTGCCATCCCCGCCGTCGGAAAACGTCAGGGCCAAATCAAACTGTCCGTCCATTTGCGCCATGTCAAGGCGTATTGCATGGTGCTGGCTGGCTGAAAACACCCTGGGGATGAGGTCGTCCCGCTCCAGCGCAAACAGGGCCTGCACCAGTGGCGGGTAGGCGGGGTTGCGTTGCGGCTGAAGTTGCTCTATCAATTGCGTGAAAGGATAAGGCTGGTGGTACAGCCCCGTGAGCATTTGCCGGTTGTTTTGTTGCATCAGTTGGTCAAAGCCGATGCCATCGCCCACTGAAAAGTCGGCCCGCAGGATCATCGGGTTGACCAAGTAGCCCACCAGTTCGGAGAACTGGGGTTGGTTGCGCGGTGTCGAAGTGGGAACTCCGACCCAGATGTCAGGCTGCCCTGAATAGCGGTGCAGCAACACTTGAAAGGCACTCAATAACACGGTAAACAAGGTGCAGTGCTGTGCCTTGGACAGGGCTTTTAGGGCTTGCGTCAACTCTTCCGGCAATTCAATGAAGAGTGATGCCCCGTTGTAGGTTTGCAGCGGCGGGCGCGGGCGGTCGGTGGGCAGTTGCAGCACAGGCACTTTGCCGGCCAACTGCTGTTGCCAATACGCCGCCATGCGCTGCCCTTTCTGGCTGTTGATGAGGCGGGTTTCCCAATCGACGAAGTCGGAATAATCCGCCGGCAAGGCTGGCAAGTTGACAGC
>CAIZPP010000249.1 GCA_903934875.1 uncultured Methylococcaceae bacterium | reverse complement strand
TGCCTTGGCCGTTTTTCTCTTGGGAGGGGCTTTTGCTTTTTTCGCCATGCGGGGTCCAGGGGGCGCAAGCCCCCTGGTGGGGGTTTGGGGGCGAAGCCCCCAATTCAATGCTTTTTGGTTGTGCCGTAGGCACTCATTTTTTGGCGCGCGTCGCGTTTTTTTCGCGCGCGCGGTTTTTAAATCGTTTTCCTTGTTTTGTAAGAGCGCGCACGAATCGCTGAAAGCCACGCCAGCCGTGGGCTACAGCGATTTCAAAAATGGGCTATTCCGACATTTTTCCGGTCAATTCCGACATTTTTCCGGTTTGTCCGACATTTTCCGGGTGCTATCCACAGGTTTCCGACAAAAATAAAACTTGTCGGAATTTATGATTTCAGACATCATTTATCTTTGTCGGAATAACCGGAACGTTGTCGGAATGAAAAACCAAAAACTAATAAAACTCGACTCAGAAACCCAGACAGATGACAAAAGCGTCAACATGAGCAACGCGCTTGCCAGAGCCTGCCATAGCTTGTCCTTGGCCGAGAAGCGGATTGTGGCCATGGCCATCGCCCAGACGGATTCCCTTCCAGCCAAGAACCTTGTCCTGGGCGTCAATCAAGGTTGGAAAATGAAACTGGAGGCGGCGGAATATGCGCAAGTCTTCGATCTCGACGCGGACACCGCCTACAACCAGCTGCAGGAGGCATCCAAAACCTTGTTCACGCGTTACATCCGCGTCATGGAGGACACCAAGAGAGGACTGAAAGAACGCCGGTTCCATTGGATTTCCGGCATGGTCTACCATCATGGCGAAGGGTGGGCGGAGCTTAACTTTACCCCGGAAGTCGCCCCGCACCTGCTGGCTCTACGGTCGAAGTTCGTAACCTACAAGCTGAAGCAGGCTGCTGCCTTGCGCTCGGCCTATTCCTGGCGGCTGTTCGAGTGTCTGCAATCGTGGGGCGGTACTGGCCTATGGGTAGTCAGCATCGAGGAGTTTGCCCACGCTATGGACGTTCCCGATAAATACCTAGCGGACTTTACCGATATTCGCCGCCGGGTTATCGAACCTTCGATTGCCGAACTCATCCTGAAAAGCGGCATGCTGATCGACTGGAAGACACTGAAGGCCGGACGGAAAGTCACCGGGCTTGAGTTCCGGTTCGCTTTCGAGGGGGCCGATCCCAAGGCAGCAAAGGCAAAAAGCACCAAACCGGCCGCACCCCGCCTAAAAAGCCAGCCCAATAACCCGACCGTTGATGTTGCCGCTAAAATAGCGAATCTACGGGACGCATTGAACAGCCCGAAGACGTAGCAAGAAGTATTGAAACATGCACTTACCCTGACTCTACTTCGAATGTGCGGAGCTATTGCGTTCCCCTGCCTGGTTTAATATGAAATCAAAAACATCGTTGTGCATTCTAAATCCTGTATTTTTCAATTGAATTATATAGGGTTCTACGGCACTTATGATGCCAGCTTTCTTTGCCTCCAATAAAATACCAGCCATACCGATTATATTGTGTACAAGCGGCTTGGCTACTATCCGGCCTTTGCGTTCATCGATAATAAGCAAGTCTGCATTTTGCTCTATGGCCAAAGCGATTGCTTCCGACTCCCCTAAGTCAAGACCAGCTTTGAGCTTTGCTGCAATTATTTGGTTTTTTATAGGAGTTACCTTTATCCACGAAGCGTTTATTACTTCAAGCGCACCGGGTTGCGTCTTCTTGGCTTTAGTTAACTCGTTATATACAGCATCTGGAATCAGAATTTCATGATAAAGACATTTCAATATGTGCAGAGCGTTTATTTTTGCCAGATGCGTAATCGCGGTTGTATCGCTAACAACTATTCTGTGCATTGAACTTACCTACAACTCATTAGTTCTTATATCATCTATCAAGTCATTGAGTGTGTAATTCACGTTCTCGCCTCTCGCAGATAATAATTGATGGAACTCAAATTCACTGATCCCTAGTATTTTTCCAGCCAAAGCTCCATGAATACCTTTGGTCTTGTAAATGGAGATTGCCAGAAGCTCTAGCGCATCTCGCTCGTCTATCCCAGACTTTGTCGCTATATCATCATCTATGTATATGTTCATCAGTTGATCTCGGTCATAAGATATATTTGGACCAGGCCTGAGCCTTGCTTGATAGCCTCACTCGCCTTGGTTTTCGCCATGTCTTTTCCCCAATGGTTAATTTTGTTTGTGCAAGAGCGAGTTAAACCTACCGCCCCAAGTAAACGGCGGTGATCTCCTCACGGGCGTGGCCCAGCTCGGCGCTGACGACCAGGCGGGCCTCGCGGTCGATGGCCAGCTGCCCCGGAGTCAGTTCCTTCCGCTTCGGCCCGCCCGCGTGGGGCGGCTTCCACCCGGTCAGCCCCTCGTAGCGCCGCTGGGCATACTGGTGGCGGAGGCCGTGAGCGCCCGAAATCCCCGCTTTTCGCAACTCCCGCTCATACACCCCCAGGTGCTCGGCATAAGAGCGCTCAGGCGGGATTAGAGAGCCTCCTGCGGCCATTTTCTTGACCTGTTCCAACACCCAGCGC
>CAIZPP010000248.1 GCA_903934875.1 uncultured Methylococcaceae bacterium | reverse complement strand
TAAACTTTATAACCCGATGGCCCAAGCCGGTTGCCGAAGCTCGCCCTTTGGCCTGACGATTACAGCGCCCTAGTGCCCAACGCCCGAGCTAAGCGGCGCGGCGGGAAAAGTCCGCTACAAAGCCAAGCGCACAACCCGCGTCCGCTTGAGCGACCGGTTGGGCGGCCGCTTCGGGAGAGTAAACCGGGGTTGCATGGCTTTTGCTTTTTTTTCCCGACACGCTAACGATCAAGGGAGTCTGACCCCATTGATTCTGACCCCATTGATTCTTGGCTTTCAAACATCCGGCGCAATACGCGGAGTACCGCTATTGCGCCTTACGGCCTTGGGCGGCGGACTGGAAAAGAGTGGCTCTTGCTCTTTGCTTTTCGCTCTTTCAGCCACCACCTGCAAATGACGAGTTGTAGGGCGGATACAGGGATGTGATCCGCCGAATGCTGGCGACCGACCCATAACATTCGGAGGAAACCGTCCATGGTTCCACCCTACGGACCTTAGTTTTTTTTTCACTTAGGCTATAAATTTATCATAGTAGGCGTGGCTACCGATCCAAATCCATTGAATCCCTCCCGGTGCATCAATGCCAACGGCACGGTAATGTTGTCCTACTCGTACCGACCATAGTTCTTCGATGCGTTTCAGTTGCAACGAAGGATGACGAGGGTTCGCTTTCAAAAGTTCATAGTTTTTGTCTGCCAACTCACGGATTTCTGCGGGCAACTTTCTGTATGAATACCAAAAATCCGAGGATGTGTAATTTTTCAAAGTTCGCGGGCTTTACCTTGAGCAAATTCGGTTCGTGCTTTCTCGATCAATTTATTGAACTTGCCAGACTTGAAATCCGAGGCTATTTGTTGATCCCAACACTCGTTTTCAAACTCGTGGAACCACTCACGCAGCGAAGCAAAATCTTGGGGTGGCAGATCACGAATGCGGGATTCAAGGGCTTCGACTTCGCTCATAACATCACCTATTTATTATTTGTTGGCTTGGGTTGAATTCTATACATTAAACCTGATTGGCGCAATATGGCTTACGCCTATTACGCCTTACCACGTCAACGAAGCTCTCTACTATTCAATATTTTTCCTGTGTTGTCACGTATTTCCATCTCGCCACGTACATTTGTAGCACTTGGAGAAATAACAATATTGCAGGCATAAGCACCTTGAACTGGAATGTTTGCTGTATAAGCGCATACACTGCCTGTTGTTAGAGTTGTTCCACAATCAGTCCAGATTATTGGTACAGTTCCACCTAGTTCAGAATATATATTTGAAGAAGTAATGCTGACAGTACCAGGGCCAGAATTAAATAGATAACAAACAGCAGAAGACTGCGCCGGTCCTCCCCACATTACTGCGGCTAAACTATCAGCGTGGACAATCGCTCCGTTGCTTAAAAAAGCAGCAGCAAGCAATATTTGGACTTTTTTGGTTGTTAACATACTTGTGTAAACCTCTACTGAATTATCCCCGGAATATTTAGCACAAATGGTAAGGGAATCGACCATATAGCTATTAATCATTCGGCAGGCTTTACGATCAAAAGTGCCGACGATGCCCAACGCCCGAGCTAAGGGGCGCGGGCGACAAAACTAGGAGAAAACAGGCTAAAGCACAACCCGCGCCCCCTTGAGCGCCGGGTTGCCATGAAAGTACAGGCGTCCAGGCACGAAAACACCCCTGCCGCCGAAACGGCATTTTTTTCAACCCTGCCCGCGCCCGTCTAAGCCGCTTGGGGCAGGTAGCCGAAT
>CAIZPP010000247.1 GCA_903934875.1 uncultured Methylococcaceae bacterium | reverse complement strand
CGTATTGCGCCGTATGTGGATGATCCGCCCATTCGGCGCAATACGCTTCGCTATTGCACCCTTGCGAGCTGTGTGAAGTTAAGCCGTTCGTGGTGAGTCCTGAGCTTGTCGAAGAATCGAACCATGAACGGCTTAACCGGTCATCCTTCGACTGCTCGACAGGATCGCAGCTCAGGACGAACGGTCAAGCCTTACTTCCTAAGTTGTTAAAAAACTTATGAACTCCTACTTAGCCTTGCGATGGGCTGTGCAGGCAAGCAAACCTTGCACTCCCGGCGTAATTTCAATCATTACCGAGAGTTCGTGAGCATCACTTTTAATCGCCCTCCATGCGCCAAAGGCTTAACCCGTCAATTCAGCCATATTAGTGCGCTACAATGGCTAGTCTAACAAATACTGGGACAACTTTTCCGCCAAGGTTTTAACATGGGGGTTAAGCATCATGCTCAGATGATCGCCTGGAACCCAGTGTTCGGTGACCGTCGCGTGGGTGTATTGCGTCCAGCCCCACGCTTCACGGGTGTCGTTCATTTCATCATCGGCGAACTGTTCACTGGCTCGAAACAGATGGATCGGGCAACACAATTTTCCGGGCATTCGGTGCCCGTCAAGCGCTTGCCCGGTGATTAGAACCACGTTGATCATTGCCTTGAGTTCATCAACGGCCGCTTTTGGGTCAAATAATAGTTTATGTTGCAGGAAAGTTTGTGCCACCACGGCATAAGCAGTCTCAATGTCCGGCAGGGATTTTAGTGTTTCTGCAGACAGATTAAGGCGATTACCCATGATCTGTTCATACAGTTGCACATAGGCTACTAGGCACTCAAGCTCAATCGAATTAGATGACCTGAAACCTCCTGGTGCGGGCGCATCCAGAATGGCCAGTAAGGATACAGTTTCACCCTGTTGCTCCAGTTGCCAGGCCATTTCAACAGCAACCCGGCCACCTGATGAATGCCCGACCAGTTGGTAAGGCCCGCAGGCAAGCTGTTCTTGCAACAGCTTAAGGTGATGACGGGCTAGCGCTGCAATCGTTTCGGGTATTGCCGAACCGTCCAGCCCCGGGGTTTGCAAGGCATAAAAACGTTGCTGCGTGCCTAAACTGGCAGCCAAAGGGTACAGATACATCACTGAACCCAAAGCTCCGGGCAGGCAATACACCGGATGGGTCGTTCCCGTGCTATGGATGGGCACAAGCTCGGTAAAACGGCGCGTGCCTTCTTGCCGTAACAAGTCTGCCAAAGTGGCAACCGTAGTGTGTTGAAACAATGCGCTGATGGGCAGGTGTGTAGCAAATTGTTCCCGAATATGGTTCATGAGCTTTACAGCCAATAACGAATGTCCACCCAGGCTGAAAAAGTCGTCATGAATGCCCACCGATGGCACGTTCAGGACGGTTTCCCAGATTAAAGCGAGTTGTAATTCAACGGTGTCTCGCGGCAGGGTGCTTTCGCTTCGGGTATTGTTATCCGGCGCAGGCAGGGCTTTGCGGTCGAGTTTGCCGTTGGGGGTCAGCGGCAGGCTGTCCAGCATCATGAAACTGGCGGGGATCATGTAGTCGGGCAGGCGGGATTTGAGGAAAGTGGATAGTTGTGCGTGGATAGTGGCTAGTGGATACGCTGCAATGTCCTGCACTGTCTTCTTTTCGCCATCCACTCTCCACTCTTCACTAGCCACTATATAGGCCACCAGCCGTTGGTTGCCGTCCGCTTCATACAGACTGACCACGGCTTCCTTAACCTGTTCAAACTGGCCCAGCACCGCTTCGATTTCGCCGAGTTCAATGCGGAAGCCGCGCAGTTTGATCTGCTGGTCGATGCGGCCCAAAAACTCCAGATTGCCGTCGGGCAGCCATCTCGCCAAGTCTCCCGTTTTG
>CAIZPP010000246.1 GCA_903934875.1 uncultured Methylococcaceae bacterium | reverse complement strand
CTAGAGGATGGCAACTTGTGGAGTGCGGCGACTCGTCGCCGCTGGACGCAAAAGGCGGCGACGAGTCGCCGCACTCCACAACATCCGGGCTACAGCCTACACGGTTGCGTAACATCAGTTTTTAAGCTGAAAATGCTGTACATAAAGATATCCAAATGCTTCACATACCATTTGGCAAAACCATTGCTACCCCGCCTCCCGTCTCATCACTGCGCCCGCAATTGTTTTTCCAGCAACACCAGCGGATGCAGCACTGGAATGTGATCCATCCCACGCTGCTTGAGACCCGCCCGCAGATGCATCGCGCAACCGACATTGGACGTGGCAACATAGTCCGGCAAGCAAACCACGATATTGTCCAATAGGTCTTCCCGCAATGCGTGCGCCATGTCCTGGTGGTCCAATAGATAAGTCCCCGCTGCGCCACAGCACATAACCGAATTGCTGGGCGGCAATTCGACTTGAAGCCCCGGAATCCGCCGTAACAGTTCGGGAGGGCTGCATTCGGATTTCAACACATTTTTCAGTGAGCAGGGCGAATGGACAAGAACCTTGGCCGACAATGATTCGAGGCGCAAATGCCTAGGCCAAGGATGTGCGGCCAAAAAACTGGAAATGTCCATGATTTTGTCGGCAAACCCTGGATTGCCGGGGTATTCTTTCAACACCGCCCCGCAGCCGCTAGCCAAACTTAGGATGGCCGTCACGCCACTGGCAGCAAAAGCCTCTAAATTACGTTGCCGCATACGGGCAAAACCCGCCCCATCGCCGGCATGTAAAGCCATCGCACCGCAACAAGCTTGGTCCGGCGGGACAGTGACGCTGACCCCCAGCCTAGTCAGCAAACGGATGGCGGCGGTCACGGTTTCGGCATCGGCCAGTTCAGCCGTGCAACCTAAGAATAGCGCAACGCGGGCGGTTTCCTGGCCAACAGCGGGATGGACGCCCTGCCATTGGCTATGTTGGAACGGTTTGGGGAGTCCGGCGGCTAGTTCGTCCAAGCCGGTCGCTTGCATCAGGCCAGTCTTAGCCAACATGCCGCGAACCGGGCCGGACCAGCGTTGCAATTTGGGGCTTTGCAAAGTGTAGACCACCGCAGCTGACTTGAACTTGGCGGCGAGGGGCTTGGCGGCTTTATCCGCAGTGGCGAGGCGAAAATCATCCACCAGCCGCCCGTAGGGCACATTGGCAGGGCAAGCCGATTCGCACGAACGGCACAGCAAGCAGTTGTCCACATGGCCTAGCAATATGGGCGTGGCTTCAAGCCTTCCCTCCGCCCATGCCTGGATCAAACTCAGCCGCCCACGCGGCGATTCGTTTTCGTCCAAGGTCTTGCCATAAGTCGGGCAATGCGGCAGGCACAAACCGCATTTGACGCAGAGTTCGGTGTCGGAGAAAGGACTGGTCACAGGATTAGTCTATCTATTTTATCGTTCCCACGCTCCGGTGTCACTGCCATTAAGTTAAGCTCGGATGGAGTGCAAGGCTTGCCTTGCGGAATTCCCAACCACTTGTAAATTTTAGCAAGGCAAGCTTTGCACTCCCTGTTATAGCGAGTCGCGGCCCTTAACTTAATGGCGGTGACGGCAGGGCCTAGTTGCTTGGTCACCCTGACTCTGGGCGGATGTTGCGTAACATCAGTTAATAAAAACGCTGTACATGAATGCAAATCGAGACTCCTAACAAAGTAGACCGAAGCCCGTCATTTCGGCATGGATGCCGAAATCCAGCGTCCAAGGACGGCATGGATGGGGTCAAGATGATGCCTAAACGGGGCATTGCCAATCATCAAGTTACCGTCCCTGGCCTAGATACCGGCATCCATGCCGGTATGACGGTGTTTTACAACTTGACAGAATTCAGCAATCACCAGGGAGAACCCAAGACCAAGCGGAAGCCCAAGTCGCTGTGACGGCTACCGGAAGGAAGCCTGAGTCGGACCGCACTGCGGACTTCACCGGGTTCATAGTTCCAAGAACCGCCGCGAATAACACGTAAATTACTGTCACCAGAAATCCAAACCCTGGCATCCTCCTGCGCACCTTGATAATTGCCGTGCCAACCGTCTTGCACCCATTCCCAGACATTGCCCGAGGTGTCATTCAACCCGAATGGATTGGCAGGGAAAGAGCCCACTGGTGAGGTCTGTTTCCCTGACCACTGGCTACCGGAGTCACGGCAATTGGTCAGGTTGACACCGATTTCATCGCCCCACCAATACGGCGTTTCTGTCCCGGCTCTGGCGGCATATTCCCATTCCGCCTCGCTGGGTAAACGGTAAGTTTGTCCTGTCTGTTCAGTCAACCAAGTGCAGTACTCCTGTGCATCGTGCCACGACACGTAAATCACTGGGCGTTTGCCACGCCCCCAAACTCTGTCACCTGGCTTTGCCCTTCCTGTGGACTCGCAAAAGAGGTCATACTCTTCATAAGTCACAGAATAACGGCCTATCGCAAATGGACGAGCTATGGTCACGGAATGGCGGGGATATTCGTTATTCCTAGTACCTGTGCCCATCCAAAAGTTTCCCGCTGGCACAACGACCATCTCCGGGCCAGTTCCTCCTGTGTTCAAACCACTGCGAATGCTCAGACCTACTAGAAGTTCTGGCTTGAGCTTCCCCTTGTACAACAAGTCCATCAATAGCAAGGACAAAGTGATATCTTGGCTAGACAAACTAGCCAAATTAACCCGTGAAGCTTTGCCTTGCAGACCGGCTTGCAAAAATTCCATCATTTGCGCAGTGAGCTTGGGGATGACTCCGTGGGCCGATTCCGGGCAGAGATCAAGTTCATCCTGCAAAACACCTTCTATCAGGGCGTTGACCACTAGAAATTCTTGGATGCTGTAATGGGCGAAGCGGTAATCGCGGTTGGAATTGCGGTTCAGCAGGGACCGCCCGCCGAAATCCAAACGTGGCAAATATTTCACGGCAGGCAAACGGGCCATTAACTGGTCCAATTCCGTTTCGGTCAATTCACGGTGCCCTACCATGTGCAGATACACCGCCAATAAGCGGCAAGCCGCCCAAAGTTCAGCCTCATTGGGGACGGTGTCCAACCCTTGTCTTTTCATTGTGCGGATTTCCCTTCCCAACCAGACCTGTATCAAGGCATGGAAAACCTGATAAACATCGTGAAATTGCGTTTTCGCTTGTAGCAGTTCATCCACATAGGTCAGCAGCAGGGGGCGGAAGCGTAGCGACTTCATCGGCAGCAACATAGCCTTGGCTTTAAGTCTGCGCGGGTTGGCGCGACCACTCAAAATCGAATCCCAAGGGTCAGGGAAGCGGCTATGCAGGTAGTCTTCCACTTGCCGATCATCGAACAGGGACAGAAACAGCAAGGGGCAACGATGGCCTTCCACCGTGACTAGCCCAGGATCGCGGAAGGGGTTCAAGCCAGTATTGGGAAAAAATTGGGTGCGGCAGGTAATCAGCACCTGGCGGTAATTACGCGAAGCCGTCAACAAGTCGCTCAGACGCTGTTCGACCCGCCCCGGTTCACCCCGCGCCATAGGGTCTTCGTCCAACGCATCCAGCAGCAGCACGGTATTGGCCTTGCCTTCTTGGGCATTGATGCGCTCTAGGCTGCTTTCGCCCAATTTCAGCAGCAGACAGTGGTAACGCTTGGGCCAAAAGTCAAACAGATGCATCAGTTTCAGCATCAATAACAATGAAGTTTTGCCCATGCCGGCATCAGCGAGGATGAACAACTGGCTGCGCCCGTCACGTTCCACTACCTCCTTGGACAGAAATTCATGCAGGGCCTTAAACACTGGGAATTTTTCGACAGTGGAGTGAGGCTGTGCGTCCTCGTCGTGATCGGCCGGGTTTTGATATTGGCAGTTGGGTTGCTCGTAATAATTCAACAGCGGCGTGAAATTGCCAAATTCGTCTGTCAATGCCTCCACTTGCTTGGCCCGCTCGCCACGGATTTTTTTCAGCATATCCGCCAGTGGTTTGACCCACTGGATGTTGACGAAGGTTAATGGCTCCATATTTACAGCGTTTTCAACATCAAAGAGTTACTTGGTAGTGGGTATGATAGCGCAGCTTATTCGGTTTACCTGAAGGTTTAACTGAATATAATATTTAGGTATATTTTGAAGATGAAAACGCTGTACATAAAGAAATATCCATTCTTCACATACCCTGTTCATGAATGTGTGCCAACTAAACATTTATACGCATATAATAATGCAGTTATGGGCTTCCCTCAACGCGGTAAGGCGCAATAGGCATCAGCCGTAGTTCCGGCAACTTCATTTTGTTGCTCGACAAACAACGGCCTATGTGCCACTCCATCGCTAGGAGTCCAGAATTGCATTTATGTACAGCGTTTTTTCTTAACAAAGAAAAATAATAAAGGACATTCAATCAAACCATGCTGTG
>CAIZPP010000245.1 GCA_903934875.1 uncultured Methylococcaceae bacterium | reverse complement strand
CGACACATGTGGATGTTTCGGGTCGTAGGGTGTCTTCTGTTGGGGCTTCTTGGGTCCGCGCCCATGTTTCTTGTATTTCTTCGGGTTCACTCCCGAAGCGACATCCCTTAGCCATTGGGCAAATTCAGCCGGCGGAAGCTTTAGATCGTTCCCACGGTCCCCGTGGGAATGCATCCCGTGACGCTCTGCGTCAGTTACCGCGGGAGCGGTAAAGGCGGCATTCCCACGCCGGAGCGTCACCACCATTAAGTTAAGCCGTTCGTGGTGAGCCTGTCGAACCATGAACGGCTTAACGATCAATGTCGTAGGATTTTCTGTTCACCCTTCGACAAGCTCAGGGCGAACGGAAAATCCTTAACTTAATGGCAGTGACGCCGTAGCGTGGGAACGATAATTGGATATTAAAAACGCTGTATCATGAGTTTTCCACGGTTAGACCGATTTCCTGGCCATAGGAAAGCTCCAATGTATGCCCATTTGGGTCTTGTAACAATGCCCAATATCCAATGGGGTATCCAGAATCTTGAGGTTCACGCACTAATACCCCCTCATTTTTTGCCTGCTCACATAATATAGTGACTTCTTCTTTAGACGAACAGCCTACCCCTAAGTGGGCTAAAGGTTTGAGAATAGTACTAGGTGTTGGATTTTCAAATAGTACAACAACAAAAGGTCTAGTTTTATCCGAAAGCCAAATTACTTTTATATTAGTTTCTTTATCAATACGTTCATGTATAACGCTCATATTAGCGTATTTTGCATAAAATTTTATACTACTTTCTAAATCACTCGCCGCTAGTGCGATATGCGTAAATCCAACGTCTACACTCATATTAATATCTCCCAGCGTTTTCAACATCAATCGGTTACTTGATAAGGCTTATGGTTGTTGCCAGATATTTTTTAAGCCCAAGATTGTTTGCAAATCCATTTTTAGCAAGGTGTTTAAACATGAAAACGCTGTACATGAAGATTTCTTCATGCTTCACATACCGTTTTCAGAAATGCATGCCAACCAATCATTTGCAGTAATTCTTGCGTATTCAGGCATGGATAGCCACTTCGATGGGCGATATGAAAACTTTGCAACTTTGAAGCGCCTTTAATTCTTCTTTTTGAAGGCTTTCCAAATACAATTCGGCATAAATCGTTCCAAAATGAATATGGATTTCTCCGTTTATATGGATAGCACAAGTACCATTATAACTCTTTATTTTTGTATTATGCGAAGTCATATACTGTCCGTGGAACATGGATAGTTAACGTCAAGATGAAAGCTAGTGTGGTAAGAATCGGCTTGCTCAAGGATGGCAATGACTCGTCCACACTCGTCCACACTCGTCCATCCTGCGCCAGCATAGGCCGGTTGCCATAAAGTACGGATAACATCCCTGGGAGGGATGTTATCCGTGGGTTGCCGTATGGCACTTTCATCATCTGGGGTGTCGATACGCATCGACATGTTGTTGGCCCGTAACCATCCGGCGCAATACGCGGAGTACCGCTATTGCGCTAAGACACTAGGAGTCCCGCCTTGTATTTATGTACAGCGTTTTTTCTTAACAAAGAAAAATAATAAAGGACACCCAATCAAACCATCCTGTGTGCGAATTGTTTAGCAAAATGATATAATCCAATAAGTATCTCTTTGATATTGAAAACGCTGTATGTGAATCAACGCAGTCCGTGCTTCTGCATCCGGTATAACAGCGTGTCACGGGAGATGCCTAGCAGGCGGGCGGAGCGGCTGCGGTTGCCCTTGGTGCGATCCAAGGCTTGCTGGATCAGTTTAAGTTCGAGCTTCTCCAGTTCGATGCCACCTTCCGGGAGGTCGAAACCACTCCGCATGGTCCCATTTTGGCTTGCCGGACGGCAGGCTATCTCTTGTGGCAGATTGCTTTCCTCGATGACACGACCGGCCAGCAAGATGCCTAGCCGCTCGCAGACATTGCGCAACTCGCGCACATTGCCAGGCCATGAATAGTCTTGCAAGCGGTTGATGGCTCCCTTGGACAGGGTTGAAGGTGGCAGTTTGTGGGTAGCGGCGAAATGGTCCATGAAGTGATTCAGCAGCGTTGTTATATCGCACTTGCGTTCGCGCAACGCGGGAATTATCAGCGGCACGACGTTGAGACGATAGTATAGGTCTTTGCGGAATTCGCCACGACTGATCTTTTCCTCCAGGCAGGTGTTGGTCGCCGCAATGACACGCACGTCCACATGGATGGGCTGGGTGTCGCCGACTGGCTGAATCTCGCCGGTTTCCAGAAAACGCAGCAGCTTGGCCTGAATGGGCAAGGGCAACGAATCGACTTCATCCATGAACAGGGTGCCCCCGTCTGCCGCCAGTAAACGGCCGGTTTGGTTTGACACCGCGCCGGTGAAAGAGCCGCGCTTGTGGCCGAACAACTCGGACTCGACTAGGGCTTCGGGCAAGGCTGCGCAATTCAATGTGATATAAGGCTGTTTGGTGCGCAAACTGTGGCTTTGCAGGGCGTTGGCGAGCAACTCCTTGCCTGTTCCCGTTTCCCCTATGATTAACACGGTTACGTCAGTCCCAGCCACCATTTTCGCGCTTCTAAGCATCGCTTCAAAATTGGGCGATTGTCCAATTAGTGCGTTAAACATCGGCTACCCTCTCAAAAAAACGGCAAAAACCCGTGCAGGCTACCCGGATAGAATCGCGGGAACCATTCATAATTACCAGACTGTAATAATAGGATTATACACGGCTTTTAAATTTGGCGGGAAGGATTTTTACAGTGTTAGGACTTACGCAATGCCCCGTTCGTGCTGAGCCTGTCGAAGCATGAAGGGGCGTTGCAAGTGCCGCTCACCCTTCGACAGGCTCAGGGCGAACGGTGTTGGTAGACGATTTTGCGTAAGTCCTAAGTGTAAAATCACCGCTTGGCGATGTGTATTTTATCACCCGGCTTTTTCTCTCCCTCACCGGCGGGGGCAGGCTGATGTCGGCTGCCTTGTTTGAGTTTGGCCGCTGCCGGGTGGATGGGTTTCGCGCTTGCCGCGTCGGCTTTGCCAAGTTGCTGGATCGGAAGGGTTTTCGCTGCCTGCCTGGAGGCAACAGGCACAATGCCCTTGGCCGATTTTAGCATCACTACGGGCGATTTGGCCAATGCGGTTTTGGGGCTGGAGGCCAGGGTAGGGGCTGGAGCGAATTGCCTGGCGGCAGCCGGACCTGAAGCTTGGGCATGTTTCTTGGGGTCGGCCGGCGTTTTGGCCAATACGGCTTGCTCCGGTTTGGCCATCAACGCAGCCTTGTCGATTTTTCCGGGAACGCGGGTGGCCAGTGTTAGGAATTTTGACCGCTTAGGCGTCCTTGGCCCTGCCTCGCTAACTGAAGTCGATTCCACTGTTTCGTCTGTGCCAGGTTCGGCCTCTGCGGAGGCCTCTTCCTCAATTGGCTCCGCCGTAATGGCTTGCGCCTGAACGCTCTCCGCCTGCCCAATTGGCTCGGCTTGAGTGGGCTGGGTTTGGATATCTTCCGCTTGGGCAATCGGTTTGGCCTCGGCGGGTGCCGCCTCTGCCGGTTCAGTGGCAACGGGTTCGGGTTCGCTCGCCGCCACGCTTGACTCAGATGATGGAGTATCCACGGTTTCCAAAGCCTGCGGAACCTCTTGCGGCTCGGGAAGCGGGGATAGGGTTTGGCTATCGCCGCCCAGCGCTGAACTCGTCCAGGCAATGGAGGTGTCGTCCCCCGGCCCTTCCGCGAAATAACGTTGAGGGTCGCTGGCGATATCTCTAGCGGCCAAAAACTCGGCATAGTAGTTGCGGGAGGCAAATCCAAATAGCGGATGGTCGTACTGTTTGACGATGCGCATGAAATCATGACCGTAAAGATTCCTGGCCCGCTGCATACCCCCGATACCGTGGTTGTAGGAAGTCACGGCCAAAGGCCAACTGCCTAATTTGCCATAGGCGTAGGCCAGATAGCGGGCCGCGCCCCGGGTGGAGTTGATTGGGTCTAGGCGGGCTTCGGCGCTAGCGTCACCGTTCATGAACATTTTGGCTGCGCCGGACGTAAATTGCCATATCCCCAGCGCACCGGCGGAGGAGTGGGCGTTATATTGGAAGGAGGATTCCACATGCGGCAAATACGCCAAATCCTCGGGCAAGCCGGCGTTGCGGAAAATCTGCCTGAACTGGCTGTCGTAACGGCGGCCGATTTCCAAGCCCCGCATGAACCGTTCCTTCTGGCCGCGCTGGTATCTCAGACGCTCGCTGGCACCCTGGATGGCGTTTGTGCGGCCCGTTTTATCTGCAAGATACCTGACCAATTCCTTTTCATCGGCATTCAGCGCCATACCTGCCGCCGTTTTGTCCTCTATAGTATTCAGTCTGGACTTCCAGTCGTAGTAGCGATCTTGTAGATAGGCTTTTTGTCCCGCTGTTAAGATGTCGCCGGTTTCCCCAGGCAGTTCTATGACATCGTAAATGATGTCCATATGTACTTTGTCATGAATGGCGACCTGCGAGCGGCCCCATTTCGAATACACTTTGCGCCAAAAAGCCACTTGCGGCTCGATATCCACAGGTCTTGGAAAAACATCTAAAGACGACCTGGCGGGGCTTCTTGGTTCCAGCCCGTCATCGCGGTAAATTGGAAAGGGATTGTTTTGGCTAACATTTTCTGATGGCTTCCCAGTTCCTTGGGTGCTTGCTTGGCGCACTGGTTTTGCGGAACAGGCATCCAGCAAGAAGATGATGCCTAAGATAATAAAAGCCCGGCTGATAGAATGGGTCATGGTTGTTGCCTCAAACGTGCTGGTCGCTAAAATAAATAAGGGTGCGCCGCCTCAAACCCCGGCACTTTGGCCTTAGGCTTGAAGGCCGGAACTTTCCAAGGGTTCGCCTCTTGTCCGGCCAAATGCTTGGCCAGCCACAAGCCCTGGCTGCGTACCGGGGTGACGTAGGCATACAGTCTGCCGCCAGGCAATTCGGCGGAGTCGCCTATGGCATAAACAGCAGGGTCGGAAGTGGCGAGGAATTCATTCACCACGATGCCCCGGCGCGTTTCCAAACCTGTGGCTTGAGCAAGTTCAATCCGGGGTTTGAAACCGCATGCGACGATGATGCCATGAAAACCAGGCGCGGTTTGACTGGACAGGCAGACGGACAAGTCCATCTCCACACCTGAGAAGCCCTGCACGGCTTGATTAAGCAAAACCTCAATGCCAAAAGCTCCCCGCAGAAGGCCGAGCAAGGTGGCTGAGTCTTCTTCGGCTAATTGCCTTTCCATCAAACGGGGCAAGGCGTGAAACAGAACCACTTCATCCCCGGTCTTGGCCAAATCAGCAGAGACTTCGCAGCCTATCAGTCCGCCGCCAATCACCGCCCAACGGGGGCGGGGAGATTGAGCGAGGATTCTTTCCCGTAAGCGCCGCAAAACGACAAGGTCATCCAAGCTGTTAAGCACATGGAACAGACCCGATTGGGAGCGGAAGGGCGCCGGGAGCAATGCGTCCGAACCGGTTGCCAGAACCAATTGGCTGTAATTCAGGGATTGCTCTGTGCCGCCCTTGCAAAAATGCAAAGCCTTCGCTGAACGGTCCAGCCGCAACACTTCCGCACCGCTTTCCACGGCAATGTCGTTAGCGGCCAGGGCGGCGAATGATTTAAGCACAATCTTGCTTTCAATATCAGCACGGCTGAAACCGTGGGAAAGCAAAGGCCTTGAATAATAGCCGTGGGTTTCACGCGTGATAAGGGTCACCAGCAATTGCCGATCTAATTTACGGATTTCTTCGGCGCAGGTCACGCCTGCTATACCCGAGCCAACGACGGCAATCTGCATGGTCATAATTTGAAACGTGCTTAAACGTCGATCAGTTCGTACTCTTCCTTGCTGGCTCCGCAGTCAGGGCAAACCCAATCTTCGGGCACATCACTCCAGCGCGTTCCGGGCTGCAGGTTGGATTCGGGGTCGCCGCTCTCCTCGTCATAGACGTGGCCACAGACTACGCATAGGTATCGCTTATATTCTGACATGGTTGTTCTCCTCAGGTTTATGCCATTTCTTTGGCGGTTTTGAAAATTTCTTCGGCGTCGAGGATCAGGTCGTTCTGCTCGAACAGCCGGGCTATGCAAGCCCGTTGCAGGGCCAGCTTGAGGCTGCCGAACCCCAAGGCACCCCAGACAAGCTTACCGTGGCGAACGTTGCCACGGTCCATGATGTCCGTGCCCCCCACGCCTAGGGGCGGAGTGGTGTTGGCATCGGCAATCAATTCCAGTGTCGGATGGTCGCGCCAGTGTTCCTCTTTCAGCAACTCAACCCCCGCCGCCCCCGTGGAGAATACTATATGCGCCCCGTCGATGACCTTGGCGCGGGTTTTCAAGTCAGCGGCGGCGGCGGGTGTCAGTTGAATGCCAAAACGCGCCTTCATATCACTACAGGCCTTTTCTGCTTGGGCCAAGTGGCGGGAGGTGATGATGACCTCTGCCGCGCCCTCCATCGCCAGCATGATAGCGGCACGCTGCCCCACCGGCCCCGTGCCGGCCAGAACCACGGCTTTTTTGCCGGCGATGGCTGTGCTTCCGGCCAGTCTCGCAACGGCTGCCGCCGCCGTCGTGTTACTCCCGTTGCTGTCCAGCATCACGGAGACGCGAAAATTGGCGAAAAACCGGTTTTGGATAGCCTGCAACAAAGCTTGTCCGTCCGCCATATTACTACCGCCGATAAAAATCGCGGTATTTTTTTTGTCCTTAGGGGCGCGGGTGAAAATTGCCCCCTCGACCAAGGCACCGACGGTTTCAGGCGTCAATCCGCCGTGGCCGATAACATGGTCTGCGCCGCCATCATAAGCGACCACGGTGTCGAATACCGATGGACGCAGGTCGGTGTCAAACTGAAACAGTAGCTTTTTCATCATTTATCCTGTCAGTGAACGCCCACACATACCAGGCCAAGCCACTTGGTGTATTCGGTAATTTATTGATAATCATATAATCTTTAGGCTGCCAACGGAAGTTTTAGCGATCATGGGGACGGTGCCATATAATTAGGGGCTATTTTAATGCATTTAGCGGCCAATCAGGAGAGCCTAAGCATGATAAAAGACCAGCCGATTCAATTGTTTCTAGATGAACTCGCCAGCAAGGCACCGACCCCTGGGGGAGGAAGCGCGGCTGCCATCATGGGTGCCATGGGAGCGGCTTTGGTCAGCATGGTGTGCAATCTCACCTTGGGCAAAAAAAACTACGCCTTGGTTGAGGATGATATCCAGGCCACCTTGGAAAAGTCTGAATCGCTTAGGGTCCGGTTAACCGACATGGTTCGCGCCGATATAGAGGCATTTGACCAAGTCATGTTAGCTTATGCAATGCCAAAAATCACCGAAGAGGAGCAGCAGGCGCGCGGCGAGGCGATCCAGGCTGCCTTGCAAGCCGCCACTGTCGTACCCTTGGCCTGTGCCAAAGCCAGCGCCGAGGTCATCGGACTTAGCCGGGTGGTTGCCGAAAAAGGCAATAAAAATGTTGCGAGCGATGCCGGTGTGGCCGTGTTGGCCGGTTACGCCGCATTGAAAAGTGCGGCCTTAAATGTCTATGTCAATCTCGGCGCCATCAAAGACGAAGGCTTCGCCCAACAGCGACTGGCTCAAATCAACGCCCTGCTAGCCGACAATGAAATCTCCACTGCGGAAATATATGCGGCAGTGAAAAACAAGCTCTAGTTACAGCATTTTTAATATCAAAGAGTTACTTTTAGGTTATATCATTTTGCAAGGCAAATACACACAAGATGGTTTAATTGAGCGTCCTTTTTTATTAGCCTTTGTTAAGATAAAAATGCTGTACATAAATACAAACCGAGACTCCTTACGATGTATTAACACATAGGCCATCCAAATTAGGAAGATGGGCCTTAGTCATCATTCAGCCCACCAAGCATGGAGTGCGGCGACCACAAAACCCGGATTACGCCGCAAGCGGTTCCATCCGGGCTACGGACTCACCCAATCGGGCAAAACGATGACCAAGGCCGGAAGATGTTTCAGCAAAACCCAGAACGTCGTCGTTCCGGCATGGATCGCCGGAACCTAGGCTCCATGGACGGCGGGGCTTTAGGCATCCAAGCAATCTGAATTCCGGTGGTCCATGCCGGAATAGCTGAAGGATATTCCTAATCAGGTACATCTATGAAAAGAGTATGTGAGTAGG
>CAIZPP010000244.1 GCA_903934875.1 uncultured Methylococcaceae bacterium | reverse complement strand
GGAAACGAATGGTTCTAATTTTAGTAGCTCGGCACTTGGAACTGAATTAAAACCGGCACTCAATGATTTGGAAAAGTTGGGTACCGCCATACGTAAGTTCACAGTCGGGGGCGATTCTGAATAGGATGAGCACGAATAATTGAAAGACCGTGAAAAGTCGGATATAACGATTTAAGTTAAAGCAATCGAAGTGAAGTGATTTTCCATAATGAAAATGACATCGGCAGCCGTGAAAAAAAACACACCCGAACCGCCCAAGCCAGAAGATTTTAGCAGCCGCCAGATGGTCTTGTTCCAAGACCTGCTTTGCAACACGGTCGCAGAACGCGATTCCTTGTCCAATGTCTTCGACCTCTGGGACAGCATTCCGCGCTATGTGGTGTCACGGCAGCAGCAGGACAAATGGCGCAAGTCAGGGGACTTTCCACAATTGCATAATATTCTGTTCCATTATCGCGGAAGGGAACTCAAGGCGACAATCCAGCCCGCGTGGATAGAAGCCGATGACGGTACCATCACGGGCTATTACCCGAGTGCTAACGAGGAATTGATTGAGGATGTGTTGCGCAAGATCGCAACCGACCAATACAAAGGTTATTACTCACCTGGGAATCAGCGTTGCGGTGTCGTCTTCACCTTGTACATGGTGCGCAAAGAATTGGAAAAACGCGGCCACGGACGCACCTATAAAGAAATCACCCTAAGCCTTGAAATCATGGCTCGGTCAGTGATTGTCACCAAGATGGTGGATGGAAAGGAGGGGGAATTTACCAGCAATAGTCTTTATCTCAACAACCTTTTCCGTGTCTCAAAAAGTAAACTGGAAGAAGACCCCGATGCAAAATGGTTCGCGGATTTTCATCCGTTCGCCAGCCGCTCACTTGATGATCTGACCTACCGTCAGTTCAATTACACACGGCTGATGAGCCTCAAAAGCCAGTTGGCCCGCTGGATAAGTAAAGTATTGAGCCTAAAATACCTCAACGCCAGTTTCATGCATCCGTTTGAAATAAGGTTCTCGACCATAGCGCGGGACAGCGGACTTCTGGGAGGATATGCCGCCATGCGGAAAGCCATTGCCGCCGTGGATTCGGCCTTCGAGGAATTGAAGGCTTGCCAGCCCAGCCTTTTTGGATCGAAGCCGGAAAAGAAATTGATCCTTGGTCCGCGCGGCAAGCTTCTTGACGTTGTTTATACCTTGCACACAAGCCGCGAATTTGTCGGAGAAGTTAAAGCTGCCAGCAAGCGCCAATCCTTGGCCCAAGACAGCACCAAGACTGTGGATAACTCGGCCAAAAAATGACAAATATCGGGGAGTATAGGTTCCAGGTCAAGGCATAATTCAGGGAGTATAGGTTCCAGGTGGCAGGGAGAATAGGTTCCAGATAGGGTAGGCACTGGGGAGAATAGGTTCCAGTTGGAAAAAAATCCGGGGAGGATAGGTTCCAAGTCGTCAAAAAACCGGGGAGAATAGGTTCCAGGTCATCAAAAAGTCGGGGAGAATAGGTTCCAGGTCGCTATCGGGCAGGTAAAAAGAGGAAGGTGAACGCAAAAATTAGGAGGAAATAACCCTCTCAGCAGGGAGAATAGGTTCCAAGTCATTTTTTCAAACAGTTGATTATAAGAATAAAAAAACAACTTTTTTGGGCCTTATCCTTTTATCCTTTTAATTATCCTTCTCCTATCCATAACATCCATAAACGCCTAATCCATGCTGCGACTGGAAAATATCAAAAAAGATGCGACCATAACAGGCATAGAACCCAGCCAAGTGGTGCGTATCGTGACCACGGAACTGGTAGGCGATAACGCACTCACCGTTTACTACAAAACGCCGGATGGGCGTTTGCAGGAACGGATGTTATTTCGCACCGACGAAGCCAATCTATCACTCGCCGAAGCGGGCCGACCTTGGGCATTTGACGCACCGGGCGCAGATTTCAAACTGGTGGCCGAGGCTTACCGCATTAACCTAGCGCATTTGTTTGACCCGATGATGGCGGTTCACACCTCCAATGTGGAAGCCCTACCACACCAGATCACCGCCGTCTACGAATCAATGTTGCCGCGCCAGCCCTTGAGATATGTGTTGGCTGACGACCCCGGTGCAGGCAAGACCATCATGGCTGGATTGTTCATCCGGGAATTACTGATGCGAGCCGATGCCAAGCGGGTGCTGATCGTCGCTCCCGGCAGTCTGGTGGAACAGTGGCAGGATGAAATGTTCGAAAAGTTCGGCCTATCATTTCTGCTGTTCTCCCGCGAACAGGTGGAGCAATCCCGTAGTGGGAACCCCTTTGATGACATCGACTTGATGGTCGCCCGTGTAGACCAACTCGCCCGCAATGAGGATATCCAAGAAAAGCTGCAACTGACGCAGTGGGACTTGATCGTCGTGGACGAGGCCCACAAGCTTTCCGCGACCTGGTTTGGCAACAAAGTATCAGAGACCAAGCGTTTTAAACTCGGCAAGCTGCTCGGTTCGATCACCCGGCATTTCCTGTTGATGACGGCGACACCCCACAACGGCAAGGAGGAAGACTTCCAGCTTTTCCTGTCGCTGCTGGACTCTGACCGGTTCTATGGCAAGTTCCGCGACGGAGCACACAAGGTGGACGTGTCCGATTTGATGCGCCGGATGGTAAAAGAGGAAATGTTCCGTTTTGACGGCACCCGCCTGTTTCCAGAGCGCCGCGCCTACACCGCCAACTACAAACTGTCCGACTGGGAGGTTGCGCTTTATGAAGCCGTCACCAACTACGTCAAAGAAGAAATGAACCGGGCGGACAAGCTCTTAGACGGGGCGCGCAAAGGAACGGTAGGGTTTGCCCTCACCGCCTTGCAGCGCCGCCTTGCCTCCAGCCCGGAAGCCATCTACCAATCGCTCAAACGCCGCAGAACAAAGCTCAAGCGCCGGTTGGAAGAAGAAAAGCTGCGCCAACGCGGACAATCGCTCGCCGAAACCCTCACCCCCGACACATCCCCTTTTGGCCGAGGGGCTGGGGGTGAGGGTTTCAATGAAGACATTTGGGAATCGGCTGAATCGCTAGATTCTGAGGCTTACGAGAATTTTGAAGAGGAAGTGGTCGATCAAGCCACTGCGGCACAAACGATCCAAGAACTGGAAGCCGAGATTTTCAGCCTCGAACACCTTGAGGAACAAGCCAGACAAGTTGTTCACTCCGGGCAAGATCGCAAATGGGATGAACTCTCCAATCTGCTCCAAAACCTGGGAGCGCAGGCTTCCAGCCTGCATGCGGGCGGGACGCCCGCGCTCCCGAAACTCATCATCTTCACCGAACACCGCGACACGCTGAACTACCTAGCCGTCAAGATTCGCGGTTTGACCGGCAACCCAGAGTCGGTAGTCATGATCCACGGCGGCATCAAGCGCGAAGAACGCCGCAAAGTGCAGGAGGTATTCCGTAACGATCCCGAGGTGCGCGTACTGGTTGCCACCGATGCGGCAGGCGAAGGCGTGAACCTGCAAAACGCCAACCTGATGGTCAATTACGACCTGCCGTGGAATCCCAACCGCATTGAGCAGCGTTTTGGCCGTATCCACCGCATTGGTCAGACCGAAGTCTGCCACCTATGGAATGTAGTCGCCGCCGAAACCCGCGAGGGCGACGTGTTCCAACGCCTGTTCGACAAGCTTGAAGTCGAACGGCAGGCACTAGGCGGTCGGGTGTTCGACGTGTTGGGCGAAGTGTTTGAAGACAAAAGCCTGAAGGATTTGCTGATTGAAGCCATCCGCTACGGCGACGACCCGGAAACCCGAGCCAAGCTGCAACGCAAGATCGAAGGGGCACTAGACACCCAACACCTTGAAGCCATCATCCAGCGCAACGCCTTGTGTGAAGAAGTCATGGACGAGAAACGCCTGTTCGCGGTCAAGGAAGAAATGGAAAAAGCCGAAGCTAGAAAATTGCAGCCCTATTTCATTCGCGCCTTTTTCAACCAGGCTTTCCAACAATTGGGCGGCGAATTGCGCGGACGGGAATTGGGGCGATGGGAAATCACCCGTGTCCCCGCGATCATCCGCGAACGGGACCGGCGCATCACCGGGCGCGACCGCCGCAATGCAGACCCGGTGCTGCGCCGCTATGAGCGCGTCTGTTTTGAAAAGCATTATGTACGCATGCTGGATCGGATCGGCGCACCGATGGCGAGCCTGATCCACCCCGGTCACCCGCTGATGCAATCGGTCACCGACATTGTGCTGGAACAGCATCGCAATAAACTCAAACAAGGCGCTGTGCTGGTCGATCCGGGTGACGATGGGCTAACGCCCAAAGTGATGTTCATCATCGACCACGCGATCAAGGAAGGCTCGGACACCAACCGCATCGTCTCGCGGCGTGTCCATTTCATCGCAGTTTCCCCCAAGCAAGCGGAAAATGGATCGGGAATCAGTGTGGAAAATGCAGGTTGGGCACCGCATCTGGACCTCGAAGCTTTGGATGAAGCCGATAGGCCGCTGATTCAAGATGTGCTTGACGCACAGTGGCTAAACTCCCCTCTAACGCTAGGAGATGGGTTAGGGGTGAGGGCGAGTTTGGAACAACAAGCCATCGCCCACGCTTCCACCCATCTGGTTCCCGAGCATTTCGCCGAAGTGCGCGACCGCCGCGAACACAGCGTCGATAAAACCTTGAGTGCCGTCCATGAGCGGATGGTCAAGGAAATCAATTTTTGGTCTGACCGTTACATCAAGTTCAAAGACGACTTGGCGGCGGGAAAAGATGTGCGCCTGACGCTGGAGAATGTCCGCCGCACCATCGACGACCTGACCGCACGGCGCGAGGCGCGGGAAAAAGAACTGCTGGCGATGCGCCAAGTGATTTCAGCCACCCCGGTTGTGGTTGGCGGCGCTTTGGTGATTCCTGCTGGACTGTTGGCGCAGCGCAAAGGCCAATGGAACGCCGACGCTCCTGGGGACACGGGCGTTCCTGGGAGCGCGGGCGTCTCCCCCGCAGAATACGCCGCCGCCCGCTTCCGCATCGAACACATTGCCATGCAAGCCGTGATCGCCCATGAGCAAGGCTTGGGTTATGAAGTGACTGATGTATCGGCGCAAAAGTGCGGTTGGGACATAACCAGCTTGGCGAAATCCCTAGACGGCAAGCCCTCATCGACCCGCCACATCGAAGTGAAGGGCCGAGCCAAGGGGCAAAGCACCATCACCGTCACCCGCAATGAAATCCTCTACGGACTCAACCAAGTGGACAAATTTATGCTGGCCATCGTTTTCGTTGATGGCGACCGGCACGAAGGGCCGTACTATGTGAGGAACCCCTTCACCCGTGAACCAGATTGGGCGGTGACCAGCATCAATTTCGATTTGCATGAATTGCTTGCTAGGAAAGAAAACTAAGACTGTAAAATATACACCATGAAACTTCATTCGCTGCAACTCACTAACTTTCGCTGTTTTGAATCCTTGACCGTTGAATTCGACCCACAGTTGACCGTGCTTGTCGCCAACAACGGCATGGGGAAAACGGCGGTGCTAGACTCCATAGCCATGGGACTTAGTGTTTTTCTATCAAAACTGCCGTTTCGTAAGCTTTCCGGTCGAAATCCAAAAGAAACTGACATTCGGATAGATGAAGAAGGTAATAAATCGGACTTTTTGCGTATCCGCCTAGAAACGGTGGATGGCATCGCATGGGATAAATCGGAGTATAGATATAAAGCTCAATCGGAGTCCATTTCTAAACCCATTGGGCAAGTAGCCATTTCTGAGTATGCGAAAAATTTTTTCCGGCAATGGGATAGCCTTGGAATTCAACTTCCCTTAATTGCATTTTATGAAACCGGTCGGGCGGTTTTTGATAGCGCAAAAGTAAAACGGGATATTTTTGAAGAATTTCAGGTTGAAAAAGCCTATCAAGACGCATTAACTTCAAAAACCAACTTTCGCGGCTTTTTTAGATATTTTTATTTTCTCGAAGATAAGGAAAGGCGCGGTCAAACAGAACAGCGTGATTGGGATTATCGTTTATTTGAAATAGATATTATCAGAACAGCAATATCTCGCATGATGCCGGGATTTGTCAATCCGCATACTGAACTTGATCCCCTGTGTTTCATGATCGACTGGGAACGTGAAAGCCAACAACAAAACTTGCGCATAGACCAACTCAGCGATGGTTATAGAACGACGCTGGCGATGGTTATGGATATAGCCTCGCGCATCGCTCTGCTATGCAAACATTCGGCAAACAACTCGCCCAACATAGAACTCGCGTTGAATACAGAAGGCATCGTACTGATTGATGAAATCGACCTCCACCTCCACCCTTCATGGCAACAAACAATATTACCGGATTTGATGCGCACTTTCCCCAGCATCCAATTCATCGTCACCACCCATAGCCCCCAAGTGCTGACTACCGTCAAGCGAGCCAGTATCAGGAATCTTGAAATAAACGAAGAGGGACTATTTGTTGCGCGAACACCGAGTGAAGAAACCCTTGGGGTTGAAAGTCAGGCTGTGTTAAATGGCATTATGAAGGTCAATCCAATTCCCCCGGTTGAAGCCGCAGACTGGTATGCTGATTATATCGCCAAGATAGAAAACGGTTGCCACAACGATGAAGAGGGACAAGCATTACGCCAAAAGCTTCTTCGCCTATATGGGCAAACCCACACAATGATGCGTGATGCTGACCGATTGATTCGGTTTCAAGAATTTAAACTTCGCAAAAAAGTTGGTTCAACGGAGTGATTATATGCATAAATTGGATCGTTCTTCTGTTATTGAGCCTACTTGCCTTGCGGAATACAGCTACCCGGATCAAACTTGGGACGACTTTAGTGGGCCATGCAAACGTAGTGTTCGTCTAGCATTGCAACAAATCCAAGGTCAACAAGTTGATTCCGATGACACAGACGACGAAGCAGAATACATTCTTGGGCTTCGCTGCGCTTATTGCGAATCTCAGATATTTTTTGGCGGGCACATCGAGAACTTTAGACGCAAAAACCCAGCCCACTTTCCAGAATTGACGTTCTCATGGGCAAACCTATTTCTCGCATGTGAATCAAAAGATCACTGTGGTCATTATAAGGATAAGGGATGCTCAAATTACAATCCTGATGAACTCATCAAACCGGATGAGCACGACTCGGATGATTACCTCTATTTCCACTCATCGGGGGATGTCAGGGTGAGGAATCAGCCACAGTTGTCTGAGGCTGACCAGCGTCGAGCCAAAGAAACCATCCGGGTATTCAATTTGAATTTTGGTGAATTGCAGGGTAAAAGAAGACGTGCTGCAAAAGCATATATGGATAAGAATACCAACATCATTGAGGAACTAATGGCCTGGGATCAGCAAGAGCGTGAGAAGTATATCCACATGGAAATAGAAGCGACTCGCTGGGATCCGTTCGCCACAACCATTAAACACTTTTTGCGTAACCATTTACCCCCCCACCATGCACCTCTGCCTAGCAGAGGCTAGACAAGGCGGCAGAATTGTTTACCATAAGCGCTAATCCTCCCGCCTTTTGCAAAAACAGACCGTGC
>CAIZPP010000243.1 GCA_903934875.1 uncultured Methylococcaceae bacterium | reverse complement strand
TTTACTGATGTTACATAATTATCGCTAGAGGATGGCAACTTGTGGAGTGCGGCGACTCGTCGCCGCTGGACGCAAAAGGCGGCGACGAGTCGCCGCACTCCACAACATCCGGGCTACAGCCTACACGGTTGCGTAACATCAGTTTGTTAAAATAAAAACGCTGTATCTACAAATGGCTTAGTTTTTGTCCGGCGTGGACGGCCCTTGGCGGTAGAGCATGTTTTGCCAGGCCGCCGTAGAGAATGGGCTGCGCGGGTCGGACATGTTCAGGTTGCTGAAGTTATCAAAGCTTTTAATTTGTTCGCCCATGTAATGCTCAACATAGTGCGCAAAGCTGTGTGGCTTGGACATGCGGGCGGACTTGGCTCCGGCACCCTTTTCGGCGGGTTTGCCCGTTGCGTTGGCATGGCCCTCTCCCGACTTTCCGCTTGGTTTCAACCCCGCCTCGCTTTTTTTCCCTGCCGCTTTTGCCGCATGAGCCAGATTATCCCCCTCTTCAGACGCGGCGGAGTCTGCCGCTTCCGCTTCTCCTGCCTCGTCGGCGGCCGCCACCTCGCCCTCGGCATCTTCCGGGGCAACGACTGTCATGACAATCAAGGCCGAGTTCATCCCCAAGGCGAAGCCAGCCTCGTAATACTCGCCGTGGGCAAAGTCCATCGGCATGTCATAACACAAGCCAATCGCAACCCCCAATACGCTGCTGACCATATTTTCCAGCAAATCACCAGTGCCTTTGCATTCGTTGATCCAATGGGTCTGCCAGCTATGCTGGGTGTGCGTTTGGAAGCCGTTGGGTGATAGCGTGACATAGCCGAAGGTCATCATGCCCAGCACATTGCCCGCGCCATCGTAATTGAAGGTGCCCAGCCCGGTTTGCGGGTTGTACTGCACCATACCCATCGAGACGCAGCCATCCACGGCGCTGACTGCACCGTCATAAGCACCGGCGATGAAGGCACCCACTGGCGAGGCTTGGCCAATCTGTCCCATGACGGCGGCATCCAATGGTCCGGCGGGGTTGGCGTACAACATCCCCGCCGAGACCCAGCTATTGGGGTTGCCGGGGTGTTTGATGAGGTTCTTGACCACGGAAAAATAGGATTTTAATAAGTTGCCGAAGAAGCCTCCCCCGGAAGCCCTACGCTCGGCCGCCCTTTTGATCGCTTTGACGGCTTGGTGATAGCTTTTGTAGGTGTAAGTGTAATGCCCGGTCGGGTCGGAAAAACCGATGAATTGGTTGTCGGTGTAGGCATAGGGGTTGCTGCCGCCCGCCCCCGGTGATGAACTGTCGGGTTGCAAGAAGCGGCCTAGCACTGGATCATAGGCCCGGTAACTGCCGAGCATCTGATAACCGGTCAACGGATCGGTGATTTCGGTGTTGTAGCCTAGCCCAGCCCCCGCCAAATTACCTGCCGACAGCGGCGAGCCGCTGGCCGGTTGCAGGTTTTGCGGATACCCGGAGCCGGGGTTAGCCGCCGCCAAATTGGTCTGGATGCCGGTTGCACTATACAGATTTTTTACAGTGATATTTTCGCTGATCACAAACTGTTCATAATTCGGATCATCGGTGTTATTTGTGCTCCTAGTCAACACCGGACTGCCTAATAAATCGGACGTGGTAAAAGTGGAATCATCACCCATGCCAATCAATGTTTTCCATACGCTGTTGCCGGTTTGGTCTTGGCGCGCCACCACTTGGCCATTCTCATAATAAGCATAGACGGCGGAACCATCACTGAAGCTCTGCTTGATGAGTTCGCGGTTCGGCCCATAACCATAGCTAATGACCTCGCCATTTTTCAGGGTGATGGTGGCGATTCTGCCCGTGGCATCGTAGCCAATTTTATTGCCTTGGGCATCGGTGACGGCCCTCCCCAAGCCATCATAGCTAAAACTGATAGCATTGGCCCCATTTTCAACCGATTCCAATAGAAAGGGCTGTGCTTGACTGTAGTTATAACTAGACTTAGTAGTACCCGCCGCGCTTACCATCGCCTTGCTTTGAAAATTATTCAAAGCGTCATAGCTAAACAACTCCGCTACAATACCCTGCCCGCTGGCATTGGCCGGGTTATTGGTGCTATCCGGGTTGTTGCTAAAACTGACCAGCCGGTCAAAGCTGTCATATGTATACGCCTGGTCCAGCTTAGTGACGGTTTTGCCGGTCTGGTCGGTGAAGGTCTGGGTGTTGGCTACGATGTTCCCCCAAATATCATAGCTTAGGGTCTGCGAGAAATTGAGCAATGCAGGATTCATGGTCACAGACCAAGCATTTCCTGGTACGGAAAACGAAAGCTTGCTGGAAACCCCGGTGGTTTGTAATAAATCATTGTAGCTATAGGTCAAGGTGTCAACTAGAACCGAGACACAATACTCAGAGACATCGGTATACAGTTTGCTAATGGTGGAGGGCCTGCCCAAGCTGTCATAGGCATAGTCAACCTCATGCAACGATGTTTCAGCAAATGCGACAACCGAGCCATTGGTCAGCTTCGACTTTCTGCCGTATTGATCCAAGCTGACGGAGATGTTCTGACCAAAGGCATTGCTGAAGCCATTCATATTGCCAAAGTTGTCGTACTGGTAATGGGTGCTCTTTGCAGACTGCCCTGCATAGCATATGGTTTTCGAGGTCAACAAGCCGTCGCTGTTGTAAGCGAAGGTGTAAACGGCATCGGGGGTCGCCGGGGTCAGGTTGGTCAAACTCGGCGGGGTGGCAATTGGTCCGTTTTGCTGGGTGGTGATCGCACCGTAGCGGTCATACTCAATCGAGGACCACAGATAATACCCGTTGCCAATGGTGCTGTAAGCTGCCGCCAACAGACCGGTCGGGTAGTACAGGTAGTGGATGGTGTTCCCCAGTGCGTCGGTCTCGCTGGTCACGATGCCCGACACCGGGTCGTAGGTGTAGGTCTTCGGACTGAGCAATGGGGCGGTCGCTGGGGTGTTGGAGTAGCTGGTCTGTTGCCCGGCGGCATTGTACACAGCCGAGGCAAGGAAGTATGTCTCATTTGCAGCGTTGGTCAGTGACAGCCAATTAGGGAAACCCTGCAAGGTAAAGGACAAGAAATATTGGTTGCCCTTCGTGTCCGTCATTGCCACCAGCCGCCCGTTGTCATCGTACTGACGCTGTGTAGTAAGGGTGTTGCCATTGCCGGTCAAGGTATCTGTGACCAAGCGGAACAGGCTGTCATAGCGATAAGAGGTGCTGCTCGCATTATTGGCCACCGTCATCACAGCGGTATTGACCAAGCCGTTCACCCCCCCTGCGGGGTTGAACACAGTGGCGCAAATGGACGGGTTGGATAGCAATTGGTCCAGCGTGTTCCCGGTCAAGCCACTGAGTGTGAGCAGGCTGCTGGCGAAGGTGTAGGTGTTGGCGGTTCCGCTGGTCTGCGCGTCCATCTGCGCGAGGGTCGCCAGTCCGTAGGCGGTGATCGGGTTGGCGGTTCCGGGAGTATAGGTAAAATTGAAGCTCAGCGCGTAAATCCCGTCGCCGACACCAAAGCCTAGCGTGGCCTGCGCCAGGCCCGTTGACGGCACGGAGGCGATTTGCGCACCCAGACTATTGTAGTAATACTGGGTGGTGATGCTGCTGCCTGCGGCAACGTGGGTTGTGGCACTGGTGACCTGGCCACCGCACGGGCCACCGTCTGCCGCATTCTTGCCGTAGCTGAACGTCCTGACCGTCCGCGCCGCGCCGCTGACCGGCGTGATCTGGTTGCTGGTTTGCCGTCCGACGCTGTCATAGGTATATTGGATTTGCGCCCCCGTTGGCGTGGTCACCGTCACGCTGGAGCCACCGGATTGAATGCTGTAGCTGTAGCTCGTCACCCGTTGCTGGCCTTGCAGGTTCGCCAGTTCGGTTTTCTGCGTCAACCGGCCCAGGCTATCGTATTGGCAGTTCGTCACCCGGCCCAAGCTGTCCGTACTGGAGACGGTACGGCCCAAAAAGTCCACCACTTCCGTGGTCGGCAGGCTAGGGCCGGTTCCGCCGTCGCCATACGTCGTGTTGGTGGTGATGGTCTGGTTGCCGTTGCCGTCCACGCTGTAGCTGATGTTCTGCGTCGTGGAAAAGCCCGCGCCGAACTCGGTGATGGCTATGACTTGGCCCAAGCTATTATAGCTATGGGTGCGCGTGATCGGTCCGGCACCGCCTACCGCTCCGCCTGTCAAGAAGCTCGTCTGCTTGTCGGGCAGGATCACGCCATTGACGACGCTGTAACTCGTCTGTGTCGCCGTTGATTCGATGGCGTAACTCCCTAACGAAAGCGCAGGTGTGATCGGCCCTAATGCACCCACCGAGGTATTCTTGCTTGGGGTGGTGATGACGGCAGTAACATAAGGGTTGATGTTACAGGGCAAGGTCCCCGTGTAATAAGTATATTGCTTGCTGACACCATTGCTGGCGGTGGAGCCGGTCAAATTGCCGTAGTCGTCATAGGTATTGGTCGTGGTGGTGACACTTGCCCCCCCTGCCGATAGGAGGTCATTGAATAGCGCAGAGCTATACGTCACTACTTGGGACGGTTTGTTGAAGTTGGCCGGCAGGCTTTTATAGCTAGGGTAGGTCAAATTGCCATTGGCGTTTTTGCCCAATTGAGTGACTGAGACCGGGTAGCTATAATTCGTCAGGGTACAGAGTTGATTGCCTAAATAATTATCAACCTGCATCAAACGTTGCAAAGCATCATAGGATTGGGCAGTCTGTGTGCATGTCCCATCGGCATAGATGGTTCTCTCATAGACAATGAAAAACTGCTGGTTAATTAACTGCGAAACATTGCTCGACTGATAACCATACCCCATCGGCTCATTGGGGTGGGTATCCTGGTGCTCGCTGCTATTAAACAGCGGGTCCAGCCAGTTGTTGGTCGGGCTGACACCATTCGCCAGTTCGCAGGTGTCGAACTTGTTCATGTTCGGGCATTGATAGGTGGCCCCTCCATTATCGCTATTGCTTGTTATGTGAAATGCCTGGTCATAGCTGTAATAATACTGTTTGTTCCACAACTGATTGCCTTGGCTGTCATAATAAGCCTGCGTGTTCACTGGTGCGAAGGAATATTGGAAGGTATGGTCTGTGTCGGAGTCACCCTTAGGCTTCACATGGACCACGCCATAATTCACCACATAACCGCCTTTGAGCCAGTTAAATACCGTGTACGCACCTGTTGGATAAGTGAGTTGGGCTAGCTTATAATAGCTTGTGCTACCCACGGTGACCGTAGTATAGGTGTATTGATAAGGCATGTTCGGGTAGATGGCATTGCCCGTTGCCATCACTGACACGCGCTTATTGCCTGTATCATAGTTCAGTTGCGCAAACACATCATACGTGCTGCTGCTGGCTGCGGCAGCAGGGTTGGAATAATTGACATTCAGCCGGGGTACATAGTAGCTATTAAGCGTGTAGGTGGAAACCATGCTCAGCACTTGCCTACCCGATTGGTCCACAATGGTCAGGCTACCAGGGGAAACCGACTCGCCATTCGTAGAACATTGGGCATAAAAAAAATTCAGGCAATAGCCATTAGCTTTGGCTATTTTTGCCAGCAGATAATGTCCTCCTAACTTTGTGGTAATACTATACTCAGTTCCGTCGGGTGTTGTGACTACTGCACCACCTGAAATATCTGTCCCGTTTGGATAGTAGATAGACAAGCCATTGTTGTTCTCCAGTGCTTTGGCATAATAAAACGCTGTTTTGTCTGGCGACACATCCGACGAATTGGTATTGGCTTGATAGCTCTGTCCTTGGAAGCGCAAGGTATAGACAGGGTCTTTGGTGTTCGGATCGGTTGTCACGGCAATGGCAGGCAAATCCAATTCCCAGTCAATTTCCAAACTCTTGACAGTATAGTTGGGCTTAGAATTATCTATTTCTAGCTCGAAAAATGGCACGATGGCTTGCAAATAAGGGCTGGCGATTTGCGAGTTGGCGCCGGGGCTGGTGCTGGTATATACCAAATTGATCGCCAAATCCGGTCCCAAGCCCTGCGCTGTCGGCATTTTCACCAGTGGCACCGTCACCGAAACCTCCCCGGTCATATTGTTGACCGTCGATTCGGGGTAGCTGTTCAGCGTGGTGCCTAGGGTCGGATAATCATTGTCGGGAGGGTCGCTAGGGTCGGCATCGCCTACTGCCAGTTTACTCTGCGGCAGGGGCTGGTCTTGCCCAACAGTCGCTAGCTCGGGGGCCTTGCCAGTCTCTGCTGTATTGGCAACACTGTCAGACGTGTTGTTTTCAGTCGAATTTTTATTAGCCACAGATGTTGCTCCGTTCTCAGGTGTATGTTGATAGACGGGTTCGGCATGTCAGATAAATCGATTGACACCTTATGGATTTGCCGTTGCGCAGTTTTTCACATCGCCAATGCGCTTGTATATCGGGAAAAATCTGATTTTTTGTTTTTTTTTTGCTAGACCGACTCGGTTTTTAAAACCGAGTCGGTCTGATCCGGGCGGGTCAGATTGATTTGATGCCCATCCTCCATCAGTGATAGGCTATACTTTTTACCAACGTAAACTAATGGGAGTTGTGTTATGAGCGAAAGAATCATCTTGCGCACGGGGGAGGCATTGGTGGCGGGCGGGCCTCCCGGAACGGCGGCGGAGCCTGAAGTCGTCATCGGCGAACTCGACGGACCCGTCGGCATTGCTTTGGCAACACTGACGGGCGATCAAGTCAAAGGCCATACCCGCGTGTTTGCGATTTTGAACACCGATATCCAAGTGCGCCCAGTGACTCTGATGGTGAGCAAAGTCACGGTGAACAATAGCCGGTACACCAACATCTTGATGGGTACCGTGCAGGCCGCCATTGCCAATGGTGTGCTTGACGCAATCCGTGCCGGTGATATCCCCAAAGAAAAGGCCAATGACCTCGGCATTATCGTTTCCGTCTGGTTGAACCCCAGCGTCATCAAGGATGATAATCTGGACCATAAAATCCTCTTCGATATCCATCGCAAGGCCATGGCGCAGGCCATCCACAAAGCCATGCATCACCAACCCAGCATAGACTGGTTGCTGGAGCACCAGGACGAAATCACCCACAAGTATTATCAAATGGGGTTGGAAGGGAAAATTTGACAGCGTTTTACATCGTTCCCACGCTCCGCGTGGGAATGCCACCGCACCACTACATCGCTAGGAGTCCCGGTTTGTATTTATGTACAGCATTTTTATCTTAACAAAAGATAATAAAGGACGCTCAATCAAACCATCTTGTGTGTATGTGCTTGCAAAATGATATACCCAAAAAGTAACTCTCTGATATTAAAAAACGCTGTAAAACGATGAATAATAATACCTCACTGACTATTAGGTTAAGCATTTTATTGTTTTTACTAGTTGGAATTTCTGCTTGTGCGCATAAGAAAACCCGCCCTCAACTGCCCCAGGTGCCCACACTGGAAACCTATAGCGTTGATGACTTACTGATCTATCACGAAGGTTTGAAGTTAAAGCCCTACACTGATGCAAGGAATAAACTGACCATAGGCGTGGGCAGGAACCTGGAGGATTCAGGGATTAGCAAGGAAGAAGCGCTAATCCTGTTGCACAACGATATCGACCGGATTAACAGGGAACTTGACAAAAGTCTGCCGTGGTGGAGGAAGCTCTCACCTGTGCGGCAGAACGTAATCATTTCAATGGCCTATAATTTAGGTGTAGGAGGACTGCTTAGATTCAATCGAATGCTGTCCTATTTGCAGGACGGCGACTATGCCGCAGCAGCCGAAGAAATGCTCTCCAGTACATGGGCCAACCAAGTTGGCACTAGGGCCGTGGAATTGGCCGATATGATGGAAAATGGATGAGGGGCGGTTACATGGTTAGGGGCGGGTTCGGAACCCGCCCCTACTTGGCAGAGCCCCTTGCGCGGCGCGGCCTGCGGGATGGATTCCACCACCGCCGCGATGTCTGAGAGGGGAAGACTGTTCAAGCGGCAGTGGCTAGATTGGACCGTTTCTTCTTATACAGCCGGATTGCCTGTGCGCCGACGATTTGGGTGACGAGGCTCGCAGTCAAACCGGAAGTCGGGATCGCTGCCAAGGGGTTCCATTGCAGTTGGCTGACCAACTGGGGCGCGGCAGCGGATGCACCGGAGGCCGCTATCACTGCGATCAATTCTGGAACCCGCGCCTTGTCTTCGATATCGTGTTCAAACAACAGCGCGATCTCCAAGATCAGGTACAGATGCATCCGTGTCATGACCGACGCACCGCCGGCAAACCCCGCCAGCTTCCAAACATTGCCAGCCACCGGAATCAGTTGTGGCAGATGCAGTATCGCCCCGCCAACAAAGGAAAGGACGCTTTGCGTGTTGATGAGATGCTGCGCCAATTGCTCCGGGGTGTCATCCGGGTAAAGCGATTTTACCCGTTGTACGACCCGGCGCACTTCACCTTTGCGCAGGCGTAAGAAAAAATAAAGGAACTCGTCGGTGACCATGCTTTGGGTCCGTTTCCGGGACAAGACGAGACCGGTGGCTTTGACGGCTTCGGGTATGACTGCCATTGTATTTGCTCGATGGGTAGTGTTGGACGGTTTATACGGATAAATCCGCGAATAGGCATTCTATTTTACAGTTTACTGCATACCGCAGGAAGGACTCTAGCAAATACTAGGGTTCGATTACGTCCGTTCGCAATGGTTCGACATGCCAAAATCCTTTTCCTTGGCAACGACATTTAACCCGGCACGTCCTTTGCCTAGGGGTTGCAGTCATCGTCTTGTCATAAGAATTAGATAAAATTTTGCGGGAGAAATTTGATGAGTTCATTTCCACGCAAGCGAAGGCTAATACAGTGAAAAAATTTAAGTTTATGGCGTTCATGTTCGGTGTGTTTTTCAATCTATTCGTACTTAGTCCCGCATCTGCGGATGAAAAATTGCGGGTTACGGGGTCAGGGGCCAGTTTCCCGTTCCCGTTGTACTCTGCCTGGTTCAAAAACTTCAGCCGCGACCACAAGAACGCCAATATTGACTACCAGGCGAAAGGCAGCGGCGCTGGCGTGTTGGACTTTATTAACCACACGGTTGACTTTGCGGCCAGCGACGCGGCAATGAAGCCCGAGGAAATCGCCAAAGTCCAAGGCGGTGTAGTGCTGCTGCCTATGACCGCAGGAGAAATCGTGGTTGCTTACAACTTGCCCGGCAACCCGAAGGGCTTGAAATTGCCCAGGGATGTCTACCCTGATATTTTCCAAGGGAAAATCACCAAATGGAACGACCCCCGCATACAGAGTGCGAATGCCAGTTTGAAGTTGCCTGAACTGCCTATTACCGTGGTGCGGCGGGCTGACAGCAGCGGCACGACGTTTGTGTTTACCAACCATCTCAGCGCCATCAGCCCCGCTTGGAAGAGCGGCCCCGGCGCAGGAACTACCGTGAATTGGCCTAGCAGTGACAAATTCGTGGCCGCACCGAAGAATGATGGTGTCACCGCCACGGTCAAGCAAACCCCCGGCGCCATAGGTTACATCGAATATGCCTATGCCATCGGTGCCAAAGTGGATATGGCCGAACTGCAAAATAAAGCCGGCAAGTATGTGCGGGCGGATGCGGAGAGCGGTAAGGCGGCCTTGGCCACTGCGCATCTTCCCGAAAACCTGATTGCCTGGGTGCTCGATCCCGAGGGCGACAAATCCTATCCGATCACGACGTTTACCTGGATGCTGTTCTACCAGCAGAACGCCGCGCCCGAAAAAGCCAAAATCCTACGGGAAGTGGTTGAATACGGGCTTTCCGAAGGGCAGAAGCAGAGTTCCAAAATGGGCTATATTCCGCTTCCCGAAAACGTCATTTCGTCAGTCCGAGCCGCAGCCAACAAAATCCAATAGCGCCCATGAATGCATTTGAGAAAACAGCAGTCGGGCAGCAAATCGCAGGACCGCCTTCGCAGGCTGATTATTTGCTTGACCGCTTGTTCAGGGGATTGGCCAAGGCATGCGCTTGGTTTATTATCATCGTAGTGGGGCTTTTACTCTGGAAAATCGGATCCAAAGCAATTCCCGCCATTCAAGAATACCATCTCGGCTTTCTGACGGGAACCACTTGGGATGTCAATAAACAGGTTTTCGGTATCCTTCCTGAAATCTGGGGCACCCTTTACAGCTCGCTCTTGGCCTTAGCCATCGGTGGCTTTTTTGGTGTCACCATGGCAATTTTTCTAACCCAGGATTTTCTCCCGCCACGGCTAGCGCTACTTTTCCGTACCATCGTCGAACTGTTGGCGGCCATTCCCAGCGTAGTCTACGGCTTTTGGGGCATTTTTGTAGTGGTCCCCTTTATCCGCCCGATAGCCGACTGGCTGAATGCCGAATTAGGCTGGATTCCGTTTTTCGGCACCACTTTGAGCGGCCCAGGAATGCTGCCGGCCTCTTTGGTGCTGGCGATAATGATCCTCCCGACCGTCGCCGCCGTATCGCAGGATGCCCTAAGACAGGTTCCCTATCGGATCAAGGAGGCGGCGTTCGGCTTGGGGGCGACCCGTTGGGAGGCGATTTTAAAGGTCATACTGCCCACCGCCTCGGCTGGTGTTTTCGGCGCGCTTGTCTTAGGTTTTGGCCGTGCGCTAGGGGAGACGATGGCCTTGGCGATGCTGGCCGGCAACTCCAACCAACTCAGCCTGTCCTTGTTTTCTCCCGGCAATACACTTGCTGCCCTGTTGGCGCTCAACTTTCCCGAAGCGGGCGAACGCGAGGTGCCTGTTCTAATGTACGCCGCACTGGTGCTGCTGCTGATTACCCTGGCGGTGAATATGCTTGGTACGGCGATCATGACACTGTCTTCCAGATCATACAAGGCCAACAAATGAGTGCGCAAGACCCTAGTTTAATAACGGATAACGAAGAGGCTGCCGCGCCTTATCTGCAACGCTCCCTGTTGGAGCCACGGGCGCTATTCAGCACATTATTGAGCGGTGCGGCATGGCTCACGGCAATCATTGCCAGCATTCCGCTGTTTTCTGTGCTCTATGGGCTGGTCATCCGAGGCGGGCACCGCCTGGGTTTGGAAGTTTTCACCGAACTGCCACCTGCCGGTTTCGAGGAAGGGGGCGGTTTCGGCAACGCCATCATAGGGACTTTGGTAACGGTAGGCATAGGTGCACTCATCAGCATCCCCTTCGGCATTCTGGGGGCCGTTTTCCTCGCGGAATTGGACTCGGACGGCCGTGTGGCTTACGTTGCTCGATTTTGTGCGAAAACCTTGACGGGCTTGCCGTCCATCCTCGCCGGCGTGTTCGCGTATGCGGTGGTGGTGCTGGCAACCGGCACTTACTCGGCACCGGCGGCCGGGGTTGCCTTGGCGCTGCTGATGCTGCCAACCATCGTGCTGACGGCTGAAGAGTCGATGCGGATGGTGCCCGCCCCGATGAAGAACGCTGCCTACGGAATGGGTTGCACACGCAGCCAAGTCATCTGGAAAATCGTGCTGCCAACGGCACTGCCGGGCGTATTGACCGGTGTGATGCTGGCTGTTGCCCGCGCCGCAGGAGAAACTGCGCCGCTGCTTTTCACCGCCTTGTTCAGCAACTATTGGTTTGTTGAAAATGGCAAGGCAGAACTGATGACACCGATTGCCTCGCTTTCTGTGTTAATCTACAACTTCTCGGGCATGCCTTATGACAACCAGATCGAGCTGGCATGGACAGCTTCCTTGGTACTGGTGTTATTGGTGTTGCTCTTCAATATTCTCGCCCGCGTGTTGGGGCGTAAGAAAATATAGATACAGCATTCTCAACATCAAGGAGTTACTTGGTAGTGGGTATGATAGCGCAGGTTATTCGGTTTACCTAAAGGGTTAATGGAATGTCTGTTTTAGGTATATTTTTAAGATGAAAATGCTGTACATAAAGATATCCAATCAAACCATCCTGCGTTTGAATTGCTTTGCAAAATGATATAATCCAACAAGTAACTCTTCGATATTAAAAACGCTGTATGCAAACAAATTTTATTTCCGTGGGGAATGTGATGGCTCACAATGATGCGCAACGCAAAGTGGTCATAGACTGCAAACTGGACAAGGTTTTTTATGGCGATTTTTTAGCCGTCAGAAACAGCCATGTCCCTATCCAGAAAGGCCACATCACCGGCTTTATCGGGCCCTCGGGCTGCGGTAAAAGCACAGTATTGCGCAGCCTAAACCGCATGAACGATCTGGTCCAGGGTTTCAGATTCGAGGGCAACGTACATTTCCACGGACAGGATGTTTACGGAAGCACCGTGGACCCGGTTGTGGTGCGCCGTTACATCGGCATGGTGTTCCAGCAACCCAACCCCTTTGCCATGAGTATTTTCGACAACGTCGCCTTTGGGCTGCGCCTGAACCGCTTCAAGGGCGACATCGCCGAACGCGTGGAGAACGCGCTGAAGAAAGCGGCTCTGTGGGATGAGGTAAAAAACAAACTCAAGGCCAGCGGGCTATCGCTTTCAGGCGGGCAGCAACAGCGGCTATGCATTGCGCGGGCCATAGCCACCGAACCTTCGGTAGTGTTGATGGACGAGCCATGTTCCGCGCTGGACCCCATCGCCACCCGGCGCATTGAAGAACTGATGGTCGAGTTGAAAGAAAAATACACGATTGCGCTAGTCACCCACAATATGCAACAAGCCATGCGCGTTGCCGACAAAACCGCTTTCTTTTCGGTTGATATCTCACAGGGAGGGCGGACCGGTTATTTAGTTGAACTAGGAGACACTCAGCAGATTTTCGAAGACCCGCAAGAGCAATTAACCCAAGAATACATACGCGGTGAATTCAGCTAGCTTGGCATACAGCGTTTTTCTTAACAAAGAAAAATAGTAAAGGACACTCAATCAAACCATCCTGCGTTTGAATTGCTTTGCAAAATAATATAACTTAACAAGTAACTATTCGATGTTAAAAACGCTGTATTATGGGAATATCCTCTGGCGGTCAAAAACCGCGTTTTGATCTCCAGTCCATTGAGGCATCACTGCGGGAAGTCCAGCACGAATTCCAACGGGTCAACCAAGGATTGCATTATCCCCGTGATCGGATGGATGATGAGGTCGTGGAGAATCTGGTTACAGGTTATGCCCTAGTCAATCAACTGCTGCAGGCTGGGATTGATTTGTTTGCCTTGGGAAACTCGGCCCATCTGTTGGAACTAAACACCCGCGTGTTGTGCGGAACCAGCAAAGAGAACCGCCAGGAATATAAAAAGCATATCGCAGCTTCCGACCGGCATTTCTACGGGCGGGCAGACGCAGGCGTTCAAGATTTGTCCGAATGGTATGCCTTGCACCGACATGAGCCGGTTTGGCAGCGGGCCGCCGGTTTTTATATCCGCATCCTGTCAGAACCACAAGCGTTTATTGAGGGGAATGACCGCACAGGCACCCTAGTGATGAGCTACATCCTCGCTAATGACGGGCAACTGCCGTTCGTACTGACGGCAGCAAACGCCAAAGCCTATTTTGACTTCTCAACACAAATCAAGAAAATGCCCAGAAATAGCTTGGGCACTCTGTTTAGACAGCACCGCCTGAAACAGCGCATGGCTAAATTTCTGCAAGGCCAGGCAGGCGCACAAGCGGGTGTCAGCACATACAGCGCTTTTAATATCAAACAATTACTTGTAAATACTCTTCGGCGTGATTGACATATGCAAGCCGCACGGGAGCACCAGCCTGAGCGGAGCGAAAACCGACAGAACGAGGAACCGTCAAGCCATCCAAGGGCTTGATCCCTCGCTTCGATTGCTGTGCAGGATGCGCTCGAACTTTGCGGCATCATATTTGATCAGGTCCAGATACTCAGCCGCCAGATCAATCCCGTGGGGCCGCCATGTTCCTTGAACTTTGCCAGTGCGACCAGCAATAGCTTGGCGGCTGCCCGGATTTCGCGTTCGTCACCGTCGCCATAATACTCCAGCAACTCTACATAAAAGGCTTCAACTTTTTCGAGCGGTGTCATGGGCATATGGAATAGTGTGAACGTGGCTTCATGTCACAGAAAAATCCTGTTTATCCTGTTGTCCTGCATCCCTGCTGGAATGACGGCGTTTTTGCCCAACTGATAATTGCTGGTGCTTAACGCAGCAGATCCGCACGGTCAGTCTTTTCCCAAGGCAGTTCGCCGAAGGATTTGCCCAATTGTCCGTGCGCGGCCAGTTTCCGATAAAAACCGGACTTGCCTGCCGCCGGCAAATGCCGCAGATTGAACTCGTGTATGATGGAACCCAGCCTGAAATCAAAATTCGCCTCCAGCCGCTGCTGGATGAGGTCTTCGTCAATTTTGCCGGTGCCGAAGGTTTGCACTTGGATGCTGACAGGCAATGAATGGCCTAGGGTATAACTCAGTTGCACCTCGCACTCGTCGGCCAGCCCGGCTGCGACGATATTTTTTGCGGCATAACGGGCGGCGTAGGTCCCCACCCGGTCGATGCGTGACGGATCCTTGCCGCTGAGGGCGGAGGCGCTGTGTCGGGCATAGCAACCGTAGGTTTCGGCGGCGGTTTTCCGCCCCGTCATACCCGAGTGGGACATCGGGCCGCTTTTCGGGAAGATGCCACGGGGATTAATGAATATTTCCGTGTCCTCGTCCGGCTGGACAGGGTCATCGGCAAAAATCCGCTGGATCACCTCATGCTGGAGATCCGAGCGAATGTCGGCGGTGTCCGGCGGTTGCGGCCCTTCCAAGCCGGCGATGACGGTGACGCTGTGGATGCGCACCGGGCGGCGATTTTTGAAGGCGACACCAACTTGGGTAGTGCAATCGGGGGAGAGATAGGGCATCCGGCCCTCGCTGCGGGCAAGGGTCAGCGCCTTTGCCACGCGGGCCGCCAGCGTGACCGGCAACGGCATCAATTCCGGAGTGTGGTTGCAGGCGAACCCGAACACGGTGACTTGGTTGTGGACCGTGTAGCGGTCGATTTCTGCGTCGGTCAGTTCCGCTTCGTCCACCTGTATGCGCTGTTCGTCAGGCATGGTGATCAAGCTAGTGACGACAGTGCAGTCCTCAGTGTCGAAATCCTGTGACCGGTAGCCAACGCCGGCTATCACCGAACGTGCCACCTGCGGAATGTCCACCGTGGCCTTTGAAGCAAAACGGGCCGCAACAAACACCATGCCCTTGGAGATGGCGCATTCGGCAATGATGCGGGAATAGGGGTCCTGCCTGAGAAACTGGTCCACTAGGGCATCGCTGATCGTGTCGCACAGGCGGTCGGGATGGCCTTCGGTGGCTGATTCGGAAGTGAACAGGAAATGCTTTGGCATGTTGGATTTCTCATTCCGTGGGGGAGGAGGATTGGATTTTCTTAATGGATTCATTGACCAACATCGGCAAGACGGCCCCGGCAGCAATAGCCGCCAAATCCGCCGGACCGATGGGAGCCAGACGCAACAATGCACGCAACGGCGGAAAAGTCGCCGCCAATATCTGTGCGCCGAAAGAACCGACCACGGCGGCAGTCAGATAGGGGTTGGCCGGCCTGGACTGGTCAAAAATGGTGGTGGACTCGGACCGGCAGCCAATGGAGTGCAAGAACTGCGTACCCGTCAAGGTCATGAAGACATTGGTGCTGGCTTGCGGGCCGATGCCATAGCGGGCGACACTGAAGGCAAACACGGCTATGGTTCCTGCCGTCATCACCAGCGACTCGCGTAACATAGTCGTAAGGTCCGCACGGTTGAGTATCGGTCGGTCCGGGTCGCGCGGGGCTTGCTTAAGCACACCCGGTTCCGGCGGCTCCATGGATAGCGCCATGGCGGGGAAAATGTCGGTGACCAGATTGATCCACAGCAGTTGCACCGGACTCAGCACTTCACCCATGCCCAGCGCCGTGCCTATCAGCATCACCTCGATCTCGCCCATATTGGATGCCAGCAGGAACCGCAGGCTTTTGCGGATGTTGCCGTAAATGGTCCGGCCTTGGTGCACGGCGGTTATCATGGTGCGGATGTTGTCGTCTTCCAGCACGACATCGGACACCGAGCGGGCAACATCCGACCCCATTTTACCCATCGCGACACCCACATCGGCGGCTTTCAGCGCCGGTCCGTCGTTGATGCCGTCACCAGTCATCGCAACAACCAGCCCCGAGGCTTGCAGGGCTTGGACTATCCTCACTTTGTGGGCTGGGCTGACACGGGCGAAAACCGTCGTATCCTTGGCAATGCTTTTCAAAATCTCCGGGTCCAGCTTTTCGAGGCTGGAGGAATCGACAATTTCCAACTGTTTGTTGCCGTTCAAGCGCAAACGCTGGCCCACCGAATAAGCAGTGGCACTCTGGTCGCCGGTAATCATCACAGTTTGGATGCCGGCCTCATGGAACTGGTCCATCAGTTCCGCCACACCGGGGCGCAGGGTGTCTTCCATGCCCGTCAGGCCGACCCAGACCAAATCGCTGGGTGCGAACCCGCCTTCCAGCGTGTCGTCCTCCTCCAGCGTATCGACATAACCATAGGCCACGCCTAGCACACGCAAAGCCTTGCCGGCCATTTCCTCGTTTTGTTCAATGGCACTGCTGCGCATCTGCTCGTCCAATGCCTCCGTGCGGCCATCCACATGCCGGTGGCTACACATCGAGAGCACCTCCGCCGGACTGCCTTTAACTGCCAGGAAATAGCGCTCGCCCTCTTGGTGCAGCGTAATCATGTAGGGCCGGTTTTCGGCGCGGTGGATGGTCTTGGCTGTGGGCAATTGTGCCCGCAAAACATTGACATCCTCACCTGTATCCAAAGCGACCTCAATCAGCGCACCCTCGGTGGGGGAGCCTTCAAGCTGGTAGTGGCCGGGGCCGCCCGTCACGACCACTTCACTGCACAGGCTGACAATCCGCAGCATATGCACAATGTCGCCTTGGCTGGCGAGTTCGACCGGATGGTTGCCGTTGTAAGCCTGGCCCTCGGCAATGGTGAATATTTGCTGTGGCGTCCGCAGTTCCACCACTTTCATTTCGTTCATGGTCAAGGTGCCGGTCTTGTCCAGACAGATGACTTGGACCGAGCCTAGGCTCTCGACCGCCGGCAAGTGGCGGACCAACACTTTCTGGCGGTGCATTTCGGCTATGCCCAGTGCCAGGGTGGTGGTCGCCACCGCCGGCAAGCCTTCGGGAACCGCCGCCACTGCCAGCGAAATCGACGAACTCAACATCTGCAGCCAGCCATAGCCGCGCAACAGTCCAATACCGAACATCAAGGCGCACAGACCCGCACTAGCCAACGCCAGTTGCGTGCCCAATTGGTCCAATTGTTTCTGCATCGGCGTGTCGGGAGTCTCGACCTCGCCCACCAGCGTCTGGATCATGCCGATTTCAGTATTGCGGCCAGTGGCAACCACCATCGCCAAACCGCTGCCACCCGATACGATGGTGCCCATATAGACCATGTTTTTCCGATCCGCCAGAGGGGTGTCCTCGCGGACGGGGGCATCGTAACGCTTGCTGACCGGCAGGCTCTCGCCAGTCAGGGCCGCCTCGGCCACCGTCAGCCGGTTGCTCGCCAAAAGCCTTGCATCGGCGGCTATGAAGGAGCCAGGTGCCAGCACCAGCACATCGCCGACCACCACGTCTTCGACGGCGATATCCACAGGCTGGCCGTCGCGGAGCACCCGCGTGTGCAACGGCGTCATCTTACCCAAGGCGTTGATGGTCTTCTCGGCCTGTGTTTCGGTGACAAACCCGATGGCAGCGTTAATGAATACGACCCCGGCGATGACGATGGCATCGGCAATACCTCCGGTCGCAATGGATATTACAGCCGAAACGCCCAACAGCGCGACTGGCGGACTGACGAACTGTGAGAGCAGAAGGGCAATTTTGGAGCGCGGTTTGGCAACGCTGAGGGCATTCGGCCCATACTGCGCCAAACGGGCCAAAGCCACACCGGTCTGCAAGCCTTCCGGTGAACTTTCAAGCCGTTGCACAACTTGCGTGTCCGACTTCAAATGCCAGTCGCCCTGAGGGGCTGCGACCGTGTCGGCTGGCAGGGGATGTTTCGCCCGCGCCGAGCGCTGCACCGAGGGCCTTGAGACGCTAAAGCTTTCGCGCCCAACAATTTTGGCCTTCCGACCGGGATTTGCCCGGCGCGCCAAGACTTCCAGTTCGTCTATCAGGCGCTCCACAGCCACGCGCGCATGGTATTGGATCAGCACATTGCCGGTCAGTGCGTTGGCTTGGACAGAGTACACATAGCTTAACCCAGCCAAAAAACGTTCGATCTCCTCCTTGAAAGGTTCGCAGCGTTGCAGCCCGAACACTTTAACCCGAATTCGGCCTGGCACACTTTGATGCACTACGGCGATAAAGCTTGGTTGATATTGACCCGTATCGTATAGGTCGGCCTGCGGATCACTCTGTAGCGCGTCTAGTTTTGCCATCTGTGGGTAAGGACTTAGTTGTTGATCGGCAATATTTTGCGGATATGGATCTATTAGTTTATATTACGGCAAAATATGTTACAGCATTATGACATTAGGTGGACAGCCCCCAGATCAAAAAGCCCGTGCCAATGAACCCCAATGCGATGGAGACAAACCACAATGCGCGGCGCTTAGTCAGAACAGATATGGCACCAATGGCGATGCCGACCTGAAACAGCGTCAGGCCACGGGAAAGCGGCACATGTGCGCGTAGATGCCTGGTCGATTCTCCCTCTTTTTCTTCAGCTTTCTGTTTCAGTTCAAGCTTGCGCTGCCGGTATTCCACCCCCTTGGCTGCATCGTCGGGATCGGGTTCTTGCTTCAAAATCGCTAGCAGTCCGGCCTTTGTTTCGAGGATTTTTTCCTTGATGCTATTCGCCTGGAACTCACTCCAAGTGTCGCTGGCTTGTATCTGCTCCAACATCGCCTCGGTGGCAAAGTGCTCCGCATACAGAGCGGTCACAGCAGCTAGGGCAGCTAGGATGGCAGCCGTCAACGCGACCCCCATCACCCAAGACTCCGTGGCTTCATGGGCATGGTGCTCAATGGTTTCCTGTGCCTGCTCTAGAGGCACGTCTTGCATATCATCCATAGGTCTTTCTCCTGGTTGTGGTTATTAACTGATAAGCGTCCGCCGGTATTGCAGAAATTCCCCTGGGGGCAGGGGCGGACTGTACAAATAGCCTTGGATGATCCGGCATTCGAGCGCTCGCAGCGCCTCCAACTGTTGTTGCGTCTCCACCCCTTCGGCGACGGTGGAAAGCTGCAAATTCTTGGCAATGCCGACGATGGCCCCGCAAATCGCCTTGTCTTGGGGCGACTCACAAATATCCCGCACGAACGACTGGTCTATCTTCAGGCGGTCAACAGCAAACCGCTTCAGATAGTTGAGGCTGGAATAGCCGGCCCCGAAGTTGTCTATCGCAACGCGCACCCCCATATCTTTCAGTTGGCGCAGGGTTGCGCTTACTGCCTCTGCGTCATGCATGATCGCACGCTCGGTGATCTCCAACTCCAGATGCCGGGCTTCCAAGCCGCTTTCCAGCAAAATCTCGCCGACCATAGCGGTAAGCCTTTTGTTGTTGAACTGACGTACGGAAAGGTTGACCGCGACCGGGACAGCCAGACCGACCGTCAGTTGCCATTCCCTGAGCTGGCGGCAGGCCTCGCGCAACACCCACTCGCCTATCGGATCGATCAACCCGGTTTGTTCGGCGAAGCCGATGAAGTGCGCAGGGGAAATAAGCCCCCGCACTGGATGCGCCCAACGCATCAAGGCTTCCACACCGGTTAGTCGGCCGGTTTCGCAATCAATCTGGGGCTGGTAGTGGAGGGCGAATTCACCCCGCTCCAGCGCCTGGCGCAACTCCTGGGACAGTACCACTGCTTCCTGCATTTTCCGGTTCATGTCCTCGGCAAAAAAATGGACAGTGTTGCGGCCGGATTCCTTGGCGAAACACCTCGCCGCTTCGGCATTCCGTAGCAAGGTATCGGTATCCGGGCCATCCTCAGGGTATATGCTGATGCCGATACTGGCACCGAGCTTGAGTGGCAGACCCTCAATCAGGAAAGGCTCGCCCAATGCCTGCAAAACGGCGGCGGCGATGAGGCCGACCGCGGAGGCCGTGGCAAACTCCGTTAAAACAATGACAAACTCGTCTCCGCCGGGGCGGCTGATTGTGTCCGCCAAGGGGACGCAGGTTTGCAGACGACCGGCCACTTCCAGCAGCAGCCGGTCACCGACCATATGGCCTAGCGAATCGTTGACATACTTGAAATGGTCAAGATCGACAAGTAACACGGCCACCAGGGTTTTGTCGCGGCGGGCCGACACCAGTGCCTGGTCAATGCGGTCTAGCATCAAATCCCGGTTGGGCAGTTTGGTGAGTGAATCATGGTTAACCAGATGCTGGATGCGCTCATTGGCTAGTTTCTGCTCGGTAATGTCGCTTAACATGCCAATAAAAGCGACGGCCCGCCCGCTGCCGTCAAGGACGCGGGAAATCGTCAGCCATCCTGGAAATACCTCGCCGTTCTTGCGCCGGTTCCATATTTCACCTTGCCAGTGTCCGGTGGAGAGCAAACGCTCCCACAAAGCCACATAGAAAGCACGGTCATGGCGGCCTGAGCGCAGCAGGCTAGGACTGGCCCAGGCGACTTCGGCGGGTTGATAACCAGTTATTTCGCTAAAAGCCCGGTTGACCGTGAGTATTCGGCTGTCGCCATTGGTAATCACAATCGCCTCGGCGCTAGTTTCGAACACCTTGGCTGCGAGGTGCAAAGCCTCCTCGGCTCGAAGGCAGTCGCTGATATCGGAGACTATGCCCACATACAGTTCACGGACCCCTGCCTGTTGCCGTTTGCGGATGGCCATGGCAATGATCGAAGAGAAAAACTCATCGCCCGTCCGGCGTTTGCATTTGCCATGCCCGGACCAAGTCTGCCTTTGCCGGAGTATGTCCCATAGCGACACCCCTCCGGGGTCATTCAGGGTTTCAAACTCTAATTGCTTGGTCGGCCTGCCCAGTATCTCCGACCGGTCAAAGCCGGTAATACAGCAGAATGCGGGGTTGACTGCCACAACACTCATCTGGGAATCGGCGACCAAGATACCAATGGGGGCGGTGTCGAACACAAGCTGCGAAATCTGTAACTCGGTGACCGCCTGCAGCGAGCGGGCAATTTCCAGCAGGGCCTTGTCCAAGCTGGCGGTGTGTATGGGTTTCATCAGGTATTTGTCTATGCCCAACTCAATGGCCTTCAACAGATAGTCGGTCTCATTGAACGCGGACGTGATGATGATGATGGGTATGTGCGGGTCGGTCTGGCGAATGGCCTCGACCATGGACAGCCCGTCCACATCTTGCATTAGAATGTCGGTAATCACCATATCGGGACGGTATTCGCGGAATAACTCAAGCCCCTCCCGACCATTGCTTGCGGTCAGCAGTGTACCCACCCGGCGTTGCAGAAAATCGCCCAGCAGGATGCGCATTTCTTCTTCTTCCTCCACGTAGAGCAGGCTTAGACCTTGCAAATAGGCACTAGTCAAATCGTCGGTGTGGGTTGTCATGTTCATACAAGTCGTCCGGGAGAATTATTATAGCCGCTGGGACAGTCATTGGATTATTCATGGTAGAGCGGACAAATTAAGGTGAATTCCGCGCCGGCATCCATATTATGGGCGATTATGGACCCGCCCATACTATTTTCGATGATCATTTTCGACATGTACAGGCCGATGCCGGTCCCTAGTTCCTTAGTGGAAAAATAAGGCTCGAAAATCTTCGCCATGATAGGGGCTGGAATGCCTCCGCCGTTATCGGCTACCACGACAATGGCATGGGATTCGTCGCGGGCTAGCCGTATGCCCACCACACCATCCAGCTTGCGCTGGGCCATGATCGCATCTTTGGCGTTGCCAACTAAATTCAACACCACCTGGCTGAACTCATTGGCATATCCGAGTATCTGGATATCCTCCACCATCTCCAGCCGCAACGCAATCTGCTGGTTGGCAAGGCTGGCTTCAACCAGGGACAGGGCTTGCTTGATTGCGGTGGCCGCGCTGAACGGTGCCGGTTGTTTCTGGGGGCGGAAAAAATGCCTGAAATCGTCGATGGTGGTTGACATTTTATGGATCAGGTTTTCGCCGTTGCCAACCAGTTCCTCCAGATACTCGGGGGTCAGTTCGTCGCAGCGGGCGGCATCTTCGATGTTGGCCAAGACCAGCACTAGCGCATTGAGGGGCTGGCGCCACTGGTGGGCGATGTTACCGACCATTTCCCCCATCGCGGCGAGGCGGGATTGCTGGATCAGCAGATGGTCCTTCTGCCGGTTCTTCTCGGTTTCCTCCCGGATGCGAAGTTCCAGGGTTGAATTGAGTTGTTTTAGCGCCGCCTCGACCCTTTTGCGGTCGGTTATATCGTGTAGTACCGAACGGCTCATCAGTATGTTACCGCTAGCATCCCGAATCGCCGTCGCACTCAGACTGACATGCCGGCTCGTGCCATCCCTGCCCAGCAGATCAAACTCCAAATTTTCAAGACTTCCCCTTTCCAAAAAAAACCGCAACTGTTGCCTGAAGGTATCTTGGCCGGCAGGAGTAAAAAAATCGGAGGGCTTCAGCCTGCCTACCACGTCTTCGCGCCTGCATCCCAGCCATTGCAGTTCGGTCGCATTGATACGCAGGTAAGTTCCATCGGGCCCTAGCGAATGATAGCCACAGGGTGCATGTTCATACAGGTCTTCTATTTCTTTAGCCGATGTGGCGAGTTGTTCTTCCATCGCCTTGCGGTCGGTGATATCCCGCCCGACGGCTTGCACTTCTAGCAGTCGGCCTTCCCCATCAAAAAAAGCCCGGTTGACGAACTGCCCCCAGCGTATGTCTCCCACACTGGTGACAATGCGGTTTTCGATGGTGACGACAGGGTGGTCGGGGGACAGGGTGCGCAATCGCTCGTTGATCAGGGGAAGGTCTTCTTCCCAAGCGACAGGATGCCATGTATGGCCCACGATGCTCGCATAGGGCTTGCCGAAAAAGCGACAATAAGCTTCGTTGACATAGAGTACCGTGCCGTCTGCCTTAAACCGGCAAATCAGTTCCGTCTGGTCTTCCAGCAAGCCTAGGTAGCGCTGTTCGCTTTGCCGCAACGTGGACAAGGCGGCGTGCGCGTGTTCCGCCTGTTGTCGCAGTTGCCCGATGATCCAGCCAATCAGGGTGGCGGACACAAGAAACATCACAGTGGCCATCTCGCCGCTGAGATTGCCGGCAAATTGCCTGAATAGCGGGATGAAAATGAAATAGGCAGCCACGGCACTGAATACTGTGAAAAATACGCCAGGGCCTATGCCGCATAGATAGAAGGTTACGACCATGGCCGGGTAGAAGCATAAAAACGCATAGCCGGATTCGACCGGAGCCAGCAATAAACGCAGCAGCAGGGCGATGAGAAAAATCACCAAGGCAATCGCATAGTGCCGCCAAGTTGTTTGCTTAGACATTGTCATATACCAGCGTTTTCAACATCAAAGAGTTACTTGGTAATGGGTATGTAAGCGCAGGTTATTCGGTTAACCTGAAGGGTTAATGGAATGTCTGTTTTAGGTATATTTTTAAGATGAAAACGCTGTACATGAATGCAAATCGGGACTTCTAGGGGTGAAAAAAATGGCGCATAGGCCGTTTTGACGGTCAACAAAAGACGTTGCCAAAACGACGGAACACGCCTGTTGCGACTTTTACCGCGTCGAGTGAAGCTGTAACGGCAGAACTATGGTCTGTGGACATAACG
>CAIZPP010000242.1 GCA_903934875.1 uncultured Methylococcaceae bacterium | reverse complement strand
TCTTTTCTCACGTCAATAAAAAAGCCCAACGCCCGAGCTAAGGGGCGCGGGCGGATTAAACTAGGGGAAGCAGGCCAAGGTATAACCCCGCGTCCCCTTGAGCGCCGGGTTGGGCGGCGAACTAGAAAAGAGTGGCTCTTGCTCTTTGCTTTTCGCTCTTGGCTTTTTACCATCAGGCGCAATACCTGGTAGACAGCTATTGTACCTTACGGCCTACGGCCCTTTTTGCCCGCATACTTATTCGCAAGATGGTCTAAATCTTTGCTGTTGTAAAAATCAATGCATTTTATGAACACAAGATTATCACCATAAATATTTTTGTACTCTTTAGACAAAAACTTACGACTTAGCAGTACTGCTTCTGTATGGGCTTCGATAGGCAGCGAGCCATGCTCTAAATACTCCCTAGCTGCTGCCGCTGCATATTCTGCTGCGTCGCCGGATTTAAGACCCTCGGCAATACAAGCGGTTAAAGCATGGTTCTTGAGTAGCTGTGTGGGTGAATACTTAGTTATAGTTGTTTGCCCATAAACTGGCGAAGCAAAAACGAGGAAAAGTAGGGTTATGCGACCTATTTTAATATCCATATCGAAGCCTCCGATGCATTTGGGAAATAGCAGTGGTCAGAACACAAATTTCCATCCCATAAAGTGGCATGCCCAGAGGCATTATTCCAACCTTGCACATTAAAGATGAGAATTCCTTTAACGCCTGAAAAATCAGAAGGTTTTGGATTTAGTATGGTCTTATCTGGTTTACCGAATGTCTGAGTGAGGAAGATGAGAAGATCAGTAACCCGATAGATATATTGTTTTTTATCCGCTCCCGACACGGTTTTCCATAGGCCATGAGTAATGACGATGCCGGAGTAATTGAGGCTGTAGCTCATGCAAATTGCACAAGCATTATTGAAACCCAATAAAGGGTTCTTCTCTGCTAAGACGATGTTTTCTTGAACCTTCCCGCCAATTTTATTTCCAACTGTCGTGAGTTTTCCATCACCATAAATAGTCGCAAAGTTTGACCACATTGTAAAAAAGCTAGGTCTTCTTGCCATGTAATTCTCTCTTATAAATAATAAACAACCTGATAGCACAATGGCTGAATGTAGCGGAGTACGCTAGAGCCGCAGTGCAAGGCATAGAATTATTTCAGTCACTTTAGCGGTTTTTGTTGGGGTTCGCAAGCTAACCACTGGCGACAGATGGAAAAGAACAACAGAAAGCATATCGCGAACCATTGTACTGGGTTCGACTGCGAGTTAGGAATGAGTAAAGCTAAACATACGGTGCAATACGGCTTACTCCAATCTCGCCCTTTTACTCCCTTATCACTCCAAAATGATCCGTCAAAAATACGCTCATCCCATTGATGGGCTGTGTTCCTCGACGCATCCTCCTACGACCCTGCAAGTCCAGAAAACCACCCCCCGGCCGCCCAACGCCCGAGCTAAGCGGCGCGGCGGGAAAGCCTCGCCACGGAGCCAAACGCGCAACCCGCGACCGGTTGGGCGATCGCTTCGAGAGAGGAAGCCGGGGTTACAGGGCTTTTGCTCTTTGTTCCCCCATCCGGCGCAATACGCGGAGTACCGCTATTGCGCCTCACCAGGTTATGTGTTTTCTGAGTCGGATTTAGTGCTAATTCTTACCGCTTTAATAACGATTTGTTCTACAATATAAAATAAAATGAGTATTGAAAAACAATTTGAAAATAAAGTATCAGTGAATGTATTGTAAATCTTTTCAGCGTTTAGGATAAAATCAGGATTAATTTTATCGCCTTTCAATACATCACCAAAGGGGGCCTTACCAAGTTTCGCATATGTGCTAGTAAATGTATAAACCAAAGCTAAAAAAAGTTGTGGTACTATTTTTATATTTTGTGTAAAAAGTATATAAACAATAAATACAAAACCAATAATCAATTGAATCAGTGGAAAGAATGTCCACAGACCAACAAACATGAGGGAGTTATCTTGCTCCCATCTAATAAAAAATCTAATATGGCTATAAATGTAATCAGTAAAGTTCATATGCTTAGTTATTAATTTAAGGCATCGCTCTAAAAACACTCAAAAAAAAGACAATCAAGTCTATAATATTTCCAATCCGTTGACTGTGCCGGTTGCCGAAGTCCGCTCTGCCTGACGCTCACGCCCAACGCCCGAGCTAAGCGGCGCGGCGGGAAAGCCTCGCCACGGAGTACCGGCGCACAACCCGCGTCCGCTTGAGCGACCGGTTGGGCGGCCGGGGCAGAGAGAAGAAACCGAGCTTGCATGGCTTTTGCTTTTTTTTCTCCCGACACGCTAACAATCAATGGAGTCTGACCCCTTTGATTTGGGCGGCCGCTTCGGGAGAGGAAGCCGGGGGTTGCAGGGCTTTTGCTCTTTGCTCCCCCATTCGGCGCAATACGCGGAGTACCGCTATTGCGCCTTACGGCCTTGTTAGCATCCACGATGCCAGAACGCACGGGCAGTAATAGTAAGCACCAACACTAGAACGAAAGAAATGCTGAGCGTAACAAGCATTTCCAAATTGGCCAATTCTTCGCCATCTTGCGAACCGTATATTTCGATTAACCATATCCAGAACGACTCAGGAAAGCGAGGAACGGAATCTGGGTGCATGAGCCACAACCGAGTAGTGATCAGTGTGGCAATTACTGTCCATAGACAGACTAGGCCAAGACGAAGCCCCTTGTTCATTTGACAACGACCCTGCCGTAAGCTTGGAGGGTGCTACCAGGAACGCTGACAGGTGCAGATGCTTTCAGAAATGTAAACAATCTCTGATAATCAGCACGATTATCAATAGTAATACATCCTTGACTAATACCGGCGATTCCTTTGGGGTGAAGCCGGAAGTTCCCCCTTTTCACTTCATTGCAGAATGTCTCGTCATCGATTTTTCCATCGATTGCGTAAAGAGCAAACCATTCGCCGTGACCATTAAGTATATCGCGGAGTGCGCCAAGAAGCCCTCCCGATTGGCGATCAAAGATGTAGTAAATGCCGGGGGGAATCGGCCCAACACCGGCATTGCAGGCAAACTCACGACGATTTGCGTGAACGCCGAGGCCAGAGAAAGCAGGAAACGACATTGCGCCACACCTGAATATACTCATTGGTTTGCCGTTGAGTTCGAAGGTGCAATCTATCATCTGTGAACTTCTTGTATGAAAAGAATGGTAGTTTTGTCAGTGAATCAGGACAGTATCTTGTATTATAGATTCCGTGATGTTGAGGTCTGAGGTTTTCGTTACCATATTACCCCAAGACAGCACACTTGGGGGGCACCCCAAGTAGGGCGACTGCATGCCGTTTGCGCCCTTTGGACACCAAGCCCGTGCCGTAGATTTTGCAGCAGTCGCCCGCTCTCAATTAAAGATCGAACAGTATCTTCGGCCCGGACTTCCCGGAAGCCTGCATTCACAAGGTTGATCATTTGAGGTTTCATATGTCATTGTATTTTCTTGGTATCGATGTAGCAAAAGCAAAGCTGGACTGTACCCTGCGCCTACCCAACGGGAAGTCCCGAGCCAAAGTCATACCCAACTCCCCCGAAGGCTTTTCCCAACTGACCGCTTGGCTGGACTCTAAAGACACACTGGCCACCCATGTGTGCATGGAGGCCACTGGCGTGTATCGGGAAAGCATCGCTCAATTCCTATCCACACAGGGATTTACCGTCAGCGTGGTCAACCCGGCCCAAATCAAGGCATACGGGGCTTCCCGCCTGGCCCGCACGAAAACCGACGCGGTTGACGCAAGGCTCATCGCCGATTTCTGCGCCGAACGCAACCCCCCGGCTTGGCAGCCCTTTTCCGATGACGAACTGGCCTTGCGCGCACTAGTGTTGCGGCTGGATGCCTTGCAGACCATGCGCACACAGGGTAAGCATCCAGCCGAACCACGGGGTTACCCCTTGCCGGTCAGTCTTTTTTCTGATCCCGCCTTAACGGCAGCAGTTCGTCAATGCGGCTGTTGGGCCAAGTGGGGAGTTTTTCCAGAGTGTCCTTGAGCCATGCCGCCGGGTCAAGCCCATTGAGCTTAGCCGTCCCCAACAGGCTCTGGATCACCGCCGCCCGCTTGCCAGCCCGCTCCGACCCTGAGAACATCCAATTCTTTTTTCCTATGGCGATGGGGCGTATGGCGTTCTCGACGGGATTGTTGTCGATGGGCAGGTGCCCGGTATCGGCATAGCGGATCAGCGCGGGCCAGCGGTTGAGGGTGTAGTCGATGGCCTTGGCCGTGCCGGTCCCGTCGGGGACGGTGGCGCGGGCCTTCAGCAGCCAGGCGTGGTACAGCTTCAGCCGGGGCTTGGCGTGTTTGGCCCTGATCTGCTTGCGCTCGTCGGTCGTTTTGCCTTCGGCCTTGGCCTCAATGCGGTACAGCCTGGCAATGTGGCGCAGGGCGCGGAGGGCAACCGGGCTTTGATTGGCTTTGGCGAGGTCGAAGAATTTGCGCCGCGCATGGGACATGCAGCCGAGTTCGACGACGGTGCCGTCGCGGAACAGGGCCTTGTATCCGGCATAGTCGTCGACCATGAGGTGGCCGCTCCAGCCGCGCAGGAAGGCACTGGCATGCTTGCCTTCGCGGCTGGTCTGGTAGTCGAACAGGATGATCGGCGGCTCGCCGTCAAGCCCGTTGCTGCGGTAGGCCCACAGGTACGCCTTCTTGGTCTTGCCGCTGCCGGGGTCAAGCTGCTGCACCGGGGTTTCGTCGGCGTGGAGGACCTTGCGCAGGCGCTGCAGCTCGGCCAGCCGGTCCGCCAGGGGTTCCAGCGCGACACCCAGGCGGCCCACCCAGTCCGCCAGCGTGGACAGCGCCAGCGGGACATTCTGCCGGGCGGCGATCTGCACCAGGCGGTACAGCGGCAGGTGGTCGAGGAAT
>CAIZPP010000241.1 GCA_903934875.1 uncultured Methylococcaceae bacterium | reverse complement strand
TTGCTTCGCGGCATGGTCGGTGACGCCCAGCCGGTCGCCCGCCAAAGTGTGGGCGATCCAACGCAAAAAAGTCGTCTTGCCCGCGCCGGGGTCGCCCACTACCACGCGGCGCGGATGGCCTAGGGTGTGCTTCAACTTGCCGCCGCCGGTGGTGTCCAGTTCGATATACAAGTCTTCAATCAAGAAGCGGTGCGCCTTGCCGCTGCCTACATGCAAGCCGCGTATGTCGATGTAAGCGCTGGCTTCATATAGTTGGCCCAGATAACGCTCGGGGTTGGCCAGGGCGATGGCCTGCGACTTGGCGATGGTCGCAAAGCTAGGGTTACTCGCCAGCCAGTCTTTCAACGCGGACTCAAGCTTGCGCTCCAGTTCCTCAGGGCTGGCGAAGGTGGCGCGGATGCGGTTTTCGCTAGCCCAAGCCTTGAACGCCTGCAATGCGGAGGTGTTGCGCTGTACCTCCTGAAAAAGAACAATCATTTCATTTTCTGACTTGCCTTCCGTCACGGCTAGTGTCATCCGATACGCCTCCTTGTGCTGCTCAGGCCATGCCGCTGCCTCATCAAGCACAAACACTAGGAGTTGTTTAGGTGCCGTCCGCTCACATTCCAGCCAACAGATGCTTTTGTTGTCTGGCTGGTCTTGCGGCACCCAGCCGTAGCGATGGGCAATTATCGCCACGGTCAGTTGCGTATCATCAACCCTCGCCATGCACTCGGCCACAGGCTGTGCGTCTTTTACCGGCCAATCCTCATTCATAACCGGCAGAAAACCCGCCCGGATCGCCGCCGCCCCAGCTTTGTCGCGGTATTCCTTCAGATCGGCCACGGTGGAGGAAATAAAGACTTTAGGGGCACCCTTCATCTTTTTATCGCCCGACAAAATAGCCTATGTGTGAATTGCTTTGCAAAATAATATAACCCAACAAATAATCATTTGATATTAAAAAACGCTGTATTCGATGCGCTGTTGCGTGAATCTTTGTCTGCAAACCTCCCAAACCGCCACAATATCGTCGGCAACAGCAGCAAATTGAGCAAGGTGGAGGATGCCAGCCCCCCGACGATAATCCCGGCCATTGGCCCCATGATCTCCCGTCCAGGGTTATCGCTGTTCAGCGCGATGGGCAGCATGGCCAGGGCGGTGACCAGGGCCGTCATCAGGATGGAGGGCAGGCGCTCCCTGGCACCTTGCAGCACCGTTGCCAAGTTCCACGCCTTGCCCTCCACCTCAAGCAAGTGCCGGTAATGGGAAATCAGCATGATCGCGTTACGGACGGTGATGCCGAATAAGGTGACAAAACCCACCATAGAACCGACCGTCAGGGTGTCGCCACCCAGCAGCGCCCCCAGCAATCCACCAACTAGGGAGAACGGCAGGTTTACCAAGGTCAGCAGGGTGTTGCGCAAGCTGCCGATGGCAATATACGTCAGCAACAGAATGGCCACGCCAACCAGCAGGGCGTGTACTGTCAATTGCCGGCGGGCTTCGCCTTGCTCCACGGACGCGCCGGTGAATTCTGGATGCATTCCTAGCGGAAAGTCGATTTCCCGCATAGTCCGCTGTTCCAATTCGGCGAGGAACGAATCCAAATCGCGCCCCGCCACGTTGCAAGTCACCGTCTGCACACGCTGCCCGCCCCGGTGCAAAATATTGTAGCGTCCGCTAATTTGCTGGATATCGGCCACTTCGCGCAACGGGATCATAGTGCCCTCAGGGGTGCGTAACGGCAATTCGGCGACACTTTCCAAATGGCTTCGGTGTTCCGGGGCAAGTATTAAGGCCACATCGAAAAATCGGTTGTTCTCATAAAACTTGCCGACTATGCGTCCGTCATACGCGGTTTGCACAGCCTCTGCCGCCTCCATCGGCCTGATGCCGAAACTGGCCAGATGCTCGGGTAGCAGGCGGACTTGCAGCAGTGGCGCGTTGGGCGGGGAGCGCAGTTGGACCTCGCCCGCCCCGGCAATGCTGCGGATCAGTCCGGCGATTTCCCGCGCCTTGGCATCGGCAGCCGCCAAATCACCGCCATAGAGGTTTACTACCACAGGCGCGGTGTAGCCGGAAATGGTTTCGTCCACCCGTTCGGTCAGAAACGTATTGGCCTCGAAACCCAGGCCGGGAAAATCCCTCAATATTTTGCGGAGTTGGTCTAGCACCGCCTGTTGTCCCGGCCCGTCCAAGCGCTGCAAGCGCACTTCGTATTCGCTGTAATGGCTACCATAGGTGTCGGCTCCACGCTCCGCCCGCCCGGCCCATTGCGAAACCGACTCCACGCCTGGAATTTGCAGAAACTGCCGCGTCAACTCTCCACCCATGCGCAGCGACTCCTGCAACGCCGTGCCGGGTTGGGCGCTGGTATGGATGATGTAATGGCCTTCGCGCAACTGCGGCAAGAAATCCCCGCCCAATTTGGGCGCGAAGGCCAAGCCAAGCATCAATGCCAAGCCACTAAACCCCAGTGTCTTTAGCGGCGCATTGGCGGCATGGAGCAGCAAACGCTGATACACGGGCAGAATGATGCGGACCAGTGGGGGCAAGCCATTCTGCACGCCTGGCCCGGTCTGCCGCCTGCCCAGCAGCAGGAAACACAAGGCCGGCGTCACGGTCAGCGCGGTCAATAGCGACAACAGGATGGCGAGAATATAGGCCTGCCCTAGCGGTGCGAACAACCGACCGGCAACACCGCCCAAGGTCAACAGCGGCGTAAACCCCAGCGCCACGATGAAGCTGGCATACACCACTGACCCGCGCACTTCCATGGAGGCTTTGAACACCACACGGGCCGTTGACAGTGGCATGGGCTTGAGGCGATTTTCCCTGAGCCTGCGGAAGATGTTTTCGGTGTCGATGATGGCATCGTCCACCACTTCGCCCAAGGCAATGGCCAGCCCGCCGAGTACCATGATGTTGAGGTTGATGCCACAGGCCAGCATGACCACCACCGCGCCAAGCAGGGACAGCGGAATTGCCAAGGCGGAAATGAAGGCAGTGCGGACATCGAACAGAAACAGGTAAAGCACCACGATGACCAGCAGGCCACCGACCAGCAAGTGCCCCCCCAGACTCTGGATGGAGCGTTCAATATAATCGGCTGGCCGGAACAGGTGCGGATTCAGGCGGATGCCTTGCTTGCCAAGGATTTGGCGGAACTCATCCAGCACAGACTCGACACGGCGGGATACGCCCAGCGTATTGGCGCCATACTGGCCGATGACCATCATCACGATGGCCGGTTCGCCACCGATGGCGGCGGACCCGATGGGCGGACGCGGCGCGTCCACCACGGTTGCCACGTCGGCCAGCGTCAGGTTCGCACCGTTTTGCCGCGCCAGCACCACCTGCCGCAAGGTCTCCGCCGCATCGGGCAGGCCTGCCAGTTGCAGGCTGATCCGCTGGTTGCCGTTTTCCACAAAACCGCTGCCGCGCATTCCCGTCGCCCGCTCCGCTGCCGCCAACACCTCGTCCAAGCCGAGCCCGTGGCGGCGCAGGGCATCCGGGTGTAACTGTATCTGCAATTGCCGCAGTTCACCGCCGAACACATTGACATCGGCGACACCGGGAACGGCAAGTATGCGCGGTGCCAAGGACCAATCCGCCAACGTGCGCAATTCCATCAAATTTCGGCTGGGCGAGGAAAGCCCTATGGTTAGCACAGTGGCTGAGGAAGAGGACAGGGGCACCATCAGAGGGGGTCCGATGCCGGCGGGGAATTGGCCTTGCAAACCGGCGAGGCGTTCCCCTGCCCGTTGCCGGTCCAAATGAATGTCGGTGCTTTCCTCGAATACGACGGTGACCACTGACAAGCCTTGTAGGGATTCTGAGCGTATCGAATGCAGGCCAATCAGCCCGGACAGGCTTTTCTCCACAGGCGAGGTGACCAATGCCTCGACTTGCAAAGGGCTAAGGCCTGGGGCTTCGGTCTGCACGATGACCCGCTTGGCGGAGAATTCAGGAAAGATATCCAAACTGGCCGTACCCATGCGCCAACTGCCGTAAATCAGCAATAACATAGCAAGGGCCACGGCAACACCGGGACGATGCACCGAAAAGCGTACAATTGCAGACAACATCAATCGTCGCTGCCTTCTTCACTTGCCGGGGTGTTGCGCCGCTGCTCTTCCGACAGCAACATTTGCGCACCGACCACCACCACATCCTCATGCGCAACAAACCCTTTGCTCACAAACCAGTCCTCGCCTAGCTCGCGATGCGCCCCCACAGAACGGCGCAGGAAGCGGTCTACCCCCGTTTTCTCGAACACCCAGGGCAGGCCCTCGTGCCAGACGATGGCAGAAAGAGGAATCAACACACCCGGCGATGCCTGGGCCGACTGGGGTACACCGGCATCCAAGCGCATCCCGGTCCGCAAGCCAGCGGAGTTTGCTTCGAAATACCAAGTTTCGCCTTGGGTAACCTCTTCAGTCTTAGGCGCGGGTGCAATCAACCGCGCTTGCTTGGATTTGCCCTGTTCGCCGCTGGGGGCGATGGTTATGGTGTGGATTTTTACCGGCATGGACTGGTTCGCAGGCAGGGCGATAAGGACCAAAACTACGGAATGGTCCACCAAATTTTGCAATAGCCGCGACTCCCCTTCCACGGTGAGTTTGGACAACTCCGGACCGAAGCTTTGCAAGGCTTCCTCGCGGACTTCCCGGACATGCCGGACGGCTGCTTGCTGGCGGGCTTGGTCAGCCGCGAGTTGCGACTCGGCCTGGATCAAGTCACGGGTGGCGATAATGGATTCGCGATGCAGGCTCTCCAGCCGGTCATGGCTTTTCTGCGCCACCCCCAACGCCGCATCGGCAATGGCGAGTTCGGATTGGGCGGAGCGGTAACGCGAGTGCAATTCCAGCAGGGGGCGGATGTCCAATACGCGTCCGTAAGCCAGCGCTTCGGTGCGCAGGGAGTACGCCGCCAAGGCCTTGGTTTTCAGCCCGCTTTGCTGTTGCCGTACGGGGCTTAGCAAGAGCGGGAGGCCAGTCTGCCCGTCAGGATGTGCCGAACCCGTTTCCGCTGCTGGGTGCGGAGAGGCCGGGATTGTGGCCGGGTGGTCGTCATCATCGTTGGCGTACAGGTTTTGCCCAAGCATTAATAGTACGAACAGGGTTGCCATGAAAGTACGATATCCAAGTAGAGTACGCTGTGCGTACCTTCCCGGATTTGAATGATACGCACAGCGTACCCTACTTGGTTTGGCTTTCATTACTTTTAATCGCACCCTTATGCTCGCTCTCAATCACCTGCGAAATAATTTTTTTACGTTTGGAAATGCCAGAGTGTTTAAGCCATATGGCGCAATGGCGCACATTCGGTTATTCTTTTGCAATAAAAATAAGCAAACTACGCTTGGCCCAATGACAGGCATTGTACCAATCATCGGACTAAACTTCAGACGAGGCTGCACATGTATTGTCGTTATTGTGGAAAGGAAGTAAAAGAGAAATCAATTGTTTGTTCGGGTTGTGGCCGTCCGGTCGATGAACCCGGCAGTGTAACCGGAGAACCTGTGTTAGGTTGGAGTTGGGGATTGTTACTGGCTTTGATGTTTGCCAGTTTGTTTTTCCCACCCATAGGCTTAGCTCTAGGAATCAAAGGTTTGTTCAGCGAGGCGACCAAGGTCAAGGCATCTGTGCTGTTGACGGTTGCGGTTTTTTCAGGCTTGTTTTGGGTGGCAATTATTTTGGGGCTGTAAGCGCGGTTTATTTTCCCCTCAGGCAATCGAGGGCTTTCTGGTCGAACTTATTGCCCTGCTCCGCGCATTCTTTGTATGAGCGCTTGAATGGCTCATCGGTTGCGGATTGCCGTTGTTCGACATCATCTGAGTTGGATGCTTTGTATTTCAGTATCAGATTCCCCTGCTCCATATGCATGTCCATCAGTCCCAAGGCGGTCATGCCTAACAGAACGGTGTCGTCCTTCATTGCAGGATTGATGGCGGCGGGTACGTTGTGTATTTCAATCTGCCCCAGCCTCAGGGAATTCAAGATAGTCGCATAATGGACGACGATGCCACCTGCCGTCGTGAAGGGCACCTGCAAGCCCTTATTCAAGCCAATCCGTTGGGCGATTTTCTCGGGCACTACTACCGTCGACGCCCCCGTGTCGGCCAAAAAATTAACACTTTTACCGTTGATGGAACCGATACCGACGATGTTTCCGAAACCATTCTTTTGCATAGTGTATTGAAGAATCTCACTAGGCTTTTCTAGCGGCGGACTGGCCGATGCCAAGGGAAAGGCAGGGTTGGGCCGCGCTGCACTCCTGTGCGGGTCCAGTGTCTTCGCTTGTATTTCGTCCATCCTTGACAAGTCTTGACTTGCCTTCCCGGTTAAGGCATTGTTGCTTTGGCGGGCGCTGGCAAGCCGGGTGGCCGGGACATTTCCCTTCCCCTGCCAGCGTTCGTAACTTAGCACGGTGACGTACAAGGCAATGATCGCCAACAACACCACCAAAGGCAAGCGAGGCCATACGAATCGGCGGTTTTCACGAAAACTTGGGTGGCGGCTGGTTTTCCGATGAGAATTTTTCTGTTCCAATTTGTTTCCCGCGTAGTAATGTCTTAAGATGCGCGCTTCATACCACACCTATACAGGAGAAGACAGCTTATGACAGACATTATCTTCAAAACTGGAGAAGCCACGGTATTTGCCGCTGAAGGACAGTATACCGATGCCATGCCGGAAATTCTAATCGGCAGCGTGAACGGACCGGTAGGCCAAGCCTTCGCCAACATGATGGGGCAGACGGCGGGGCACACGCGGATGTTCGCTATCCGCGCCTGCAACCAGATGGTCCGCCCGGCCACCATGATGGTGCCGAAAGTGACCATCAAGCACAGCGCGACGATCAATTTACTCGGTGGCGTGGTGCAAGCCGCGACGGCGGATGCCGTAGTCGATTGTGTCGCCGAAGGCATCATCCCCCGCGACCAGGTCAACGAGTTGTGTATTATCAGCCTGATTTGGCTGGACCCGCAAGCCGTAAAAGACCCCAACCTGGACGAAAAAGACCTCTACCGCACCAATTACGAGGCCACCAAGCTTGCCATCCAACGCGCCCTCAACGACGAGCCTAGCATAGACGAACTGATCGCCAACCGCCACACGATCAAGCATGAGATGTACGACCCGGACGCTTGAACTTCTGGATTTACCCCGCTTCACTCCATAAACGAAGGTGGGGGCGGGGTAAAAAATAGTGAAATTTAGAGCATCCCCCACCATTATTTTGACCGTCGATCCCCTGAGCCGGGCCAGGTGCTAGGTTGCTGCCGTGCCGCTGTCAAAGCCAGTGGTGCGCAGTTTGGTTTGGGAAAAAGACATTGTATTTTGCGCGGACGGCCTTTGGGAAAAATTCGGGCAGAAGGAACAAGAAGCGGCTTGACTCTCATATAGTCCTGATAGAGTGCTATCAATATCAATAGCTACGGGGTGGTGTCCCACTATGCAAGTTTTATTGCACCTTCCCGACGACCTAGCCGCCAGGTTCAAGGCGGCATTGCCAAAGAAGGAACGAAGCGCATTTGTGGCGGAGTTGTTGACTAAGGCACTGCCCGAACAGGACGATACTCTGTAGCGTCTGGCCTTGGATGTTGAAGGCGATTCCGAATTATCCAACATGGCTGACGATTGGGACATCACAGCAGGGGATGGGCTTGAAACGCGGTGAGATTGGGTGGGTCAACCTTGACCCAGCGAGAGGCAGTGAAATTCAGAAAACCCGCCCAGCCGTGGTTTTAACCGTCGATCCCCTGAACCGGGCCAGACGCACGGTTGTTGTCGTGCCGTTGTCAAGCCCAGCCCCCACCATCGTAGTCAGTGTCCCTTCGGCTGGCGCGGGTTCGGTCGCGGTTTGCGATCAAGTCAGGGTTGTCGTTAAGTCTAGGCTTACGGAACACATACGCCAAATTTCCGAGTCTGATTTAGCCGCCATTGCCAATGAAATAGGCCAAGTGCCTGGCTTGAACCGATCGTTGGGCGGGTATTCGTTGGGTTGCGATAGAGCCGCAACCCAACCTACAAGACTATTATCTTGTATAAGGATGACCGAAAGCATCCAAGGCAGCTTGAACAGTGGTGATCTTTGCGGCTTGTGCATCAGAGAGTTCTATATTGCCAAATTTTTCCAGAGCCGTTATCATCTCACTAACATCTAATTCATCAGCTCCCAGATCACTAACGAACGACGCATCGTTCACAAGTACATCTTCACTAAGACCCAATTTTTCAGCGATTATTTTTATTACCCTTTCTTCATATACATTCATGACCTAAATCTCCTTTAAAAAATGTTTGTGGTTACTTCCTCCCGTATCACTCTAAAATCAGCCTATTTTTTGATCAATATTTCATTTAATATCAATAAGATGAGTCTGATTTATGCATATCGCCTATTGGAGTGATACGGGACTAATGTGTAATTTAACCGAATTTTCAAATAGCTTTCAAGGGGGAAAACCACGAAATTCAGTGTTACAGGGTGTGCATCGCACACCAATATCCACCGTAAGGTGCTACACGTCTAACCCCGAGCTAAGCGGCGCGGCGGGAAAGCCTTGCTACGGAGCCTGTAATTGTTTGATATTAAAAACGCTGTAAGCCAGCACACGCGACAGGCGGGATATAATACAGTGGTAGGGTGCGCATTGCGCACCAGTGCAAGCACACGCTACAGGCGGGATAAAATAACAGCCAACCGCCGACTTCGCCTCAAAGACCGAGTGTCATTTTGGCAGGGATTGCAGCGCCTCGGCAACTTTTTGGATTACCTCGGTCCAACCCTGATAGGTTTTCTGGCGAAACAAGCGCACACTGGGATACCACGGGCTGTCTTCCCTATGCATCAGCCAGCGCCAATCGGGAACCGCGGGCAACAGTAGCCACGTGGGTTTGCCCATGGCACCGGCTAGGTGGATGACCGAAGTATCAACGCCAATAACCAAGTCAAGTTGATTGATTAAGGCTGCCGTATCGGCAAAGTCCTTCACCTCCGCCACGGGGTCCAAGCAGCCTCGCTGTTTAACCCATTCGTCAAAGCCTACAGGCCGATGGTCTTTTTGTAGTATGACCCACGTTATTCCTGGGATGTCGAATAAAGGCTCAAGCAAGTCGAAAGCCAGCGACCGCCTATGGTCGTTCCTGTGCATGGGATTGCCTGCCCAAACCAAACCTATTTTGTAAGGCGCATTGGGATTGGCAAGCAATATAGGGCAGGTTTGTAAAGCTTCGGCAGGCGGATGCAAATAGGGGGTAGCACTGGGAATGCTATCCAAACGGGTTTGAAAAAGCAGGGGCAAAGACATGAGTGGGCATTGCATATCAAAATTGGGCAAGGCTTCATCGGGGCTGGGGAGAGACACTCCCTGTGGAATGCTGTCATGAAAAAGCCTAAACAAAGCGGGCGGGCATTCAAAAATGACCCGGCCTCCCATTGCTGCAAGCATGGGCAAATAACGGAACATTTGAATATTGTCGCCCAAACCCTGCTCTGCATAGACCAGCAGGGTTTTGTCGGGGAACCCCAGCCCATCCCAACGGGCTTGGGGAAAATCGCGTTTTTGCTGAATTTGGTCCCCTTTCCAGCGATATTCATATTCCTCCCATCCCTGCTTGAAATCACCGTTCAGCAAATGCAGATAACTTAGGTTTTCAATGGCTTCGGTAAACGCAGGGTCAATTTGCAGCACTTGGCGGAAGGTGTGCTCGGCATCCTGGAATTGACCGGTTTCCGTTTGCAATACGCCCAAATTATTCAACGGCTGTGGAAAATCAGGGCGAAGGGCGATAGCCTGTTGGTAAGCCTCACTGGCTTTGTCCAAGCGGAAGGTTTCTTTGAATAGATTGCCCAAATTGTTATGGGTATGCACGTGGTTTGGATCAATTATAAGTGCTTGGCGATAAGCCGCCTCGGCATCAGCCAACCGACCGGTTTCTTTTAATAGATTAGCCAAGTTGCACCATGAGTCGACATGGTTTGGTTCGATTCCAATCACCCGCCTATAGCTTGCTTCGGCTTCTTCCAATTGCCCTCCATCATGCAATAGTCTGGCTAAACTGCTATGCGCCTCGGTATCGTTGGGATCAAATTGGATGATTCTCCGAAAGCAACTTTCAGCTTCTTGTAAACGGCCCGTTTCAGCAAGCAAGCCACCCAAACTCCTGAGCGCCTCCGGCGATTTCCCATCAATTTGGAGCACTCTCCGATAAGCCTCTTCCGCTTCGCGCTTGCGTCCCCCTTTGTCCAACAGACTGGCGAGAGCGTAACAGGCGCCGACATGGTTCGGGTTGATTTCCACGGCCCGCCGGAAGAGGGGTTCAGCTTCGTCCAGTTTTCCCATGCTGCTTAGCAAAGCACCCAAGGTGAAGAAGGCTTCGGCGTTCTCTTGGTCAATCCTTGCCGTTTGTCTCAATTCGGCTTCGGCCTCGTCAAAGCGGCCTATGCTAGTCAACAGTAGCCCAAGATTATAATGCGCCTCAAAATCCTCTGGGGTGATTTGCAGCGCCTTACGCAAGTTGGCTTCCGCTTCTTCGAGACGACCCGTTTCAATCAACAAAATGGCCAGATTATTGATCGCCTCGGTCAAGTCCGCCTTGATGCCTAGCGCCCGGCGGAAAGAGGTTTCGGCCTCTTCCATCCTGCCGGTAAAACGCAGCAAATTACCCAGATTGTTGCACACTTGATGGTAATCAGGCTTGATTTGCAGTGCCTGACGGTAGGCTACTTCGGCTGCGTCCAAGCGCCCTGTTTCGCCTAGCAGATTGCCCAGTTTGAAATAAGCCTCGGCAAAGCCCGGCTTGATTCGAATCGTCTCGCGGAATGCTGATTCAGCTTCTTGCAACCGGCCTGCGCTTAAATGGTCAATGCCGGTAGTATAGATTTCGGGGGTTTGGGCTGCATCAGGTGTAGTCTCGGTCTTTTTTCTCCGTTTTATAATAAATACCAGAGCCACAACTACTAACACACCTAAGGCAAGGATTATCAATTTCATGCTATAGACCCTCCGCAATCTCTTTAACCAAGCCCGGTCCCCGGTAAATAAACCCGCTATATATTTGCACCAAACTCGCCCCGGCCTCAATCTTGGCGCGCGCATCTTTTGCGCCGAAAATGCCGCCACAGGCGATGATAGGCAACTCACCTTGTAAAACCCCCGCTAAACGGGCGACAATCTCGGTGGAAAGCTCGAACAATGGCCTGCCGCTTAAGCCACCGGCTTCCGCTGCGTGGGGCGAGCCTGCCACCACGCTGCGGGACAGCGTGGTATTGGTGGCGATGACCGCATCGACCTTGTGCTTGACTAACTGCTCCACCAGCGGGGCGATTTCCCCCTCTTCCAGGTCGGGGGCGATTTTCACAGCCAAAGGCACATGCCGCCCATGCACCTGCGTCAGCTTCTCACGCTCCAACTTCAACCCCGCCAGCAAGCCGCCTAAATATTCAGCGGTTTGTAGTTTGCGCAAGCCAGGGGTGTTGGGGGAAGAAATATTGACGGTGATGTAGTCGGCATGAGGATAGACTTTGCGCAAACCGATTAGATAATCATCCAAGGCGTTTTCCACCGCCGTATTTAGATTTTTGCCGATGTTGATGCCTAGGCGAATTTGGGAACGCCGCACTTTTACCTGTTCGATCAAATAATCCACGCCTTTGTTGTTGAAGCCCAACCGATTAATAATGGCTTGATGCCCGACCAGCCGAAACATGCGCGGCTTGGGGTTGCCTAGTTGCGCGAGGGGTGTGACCGTGCCGAGTTCAAGAAAACCGAAGCCTAGCGCCGCCATGCCTTCAATGCAATCGCCATTCTTGTCCATGCCGGCGGCAAGGCCCACGGCATTGGGGAACTGCAAACCCATGACCGTGCGGGGATGCGCGGCCAGCGTCTGGGCCAGGGGATTGAGCGGGCCGAGCTTGGCGGCAAAGCTCAGC
>CAIZPP010000240.1 GCA_903934875.1 uncultured Methylococcaceae bacterium | reverse complement strand
TCTGCAAAGGATTGCCGATGTGCGAATTCGTTTTGGAGTGTCAAGGCTTGCCTTGACAGGCAAAGCGAGCTTTGCCACTCCAATGCGTAACATCAGTTAACAAGTAACTCTTCGATATTAAAAACGCTGTAAGTAAGTGACCCTAAATGTTTTCACTTTTTTGGCTGGCAGGACGTTAAAGCCGTTCGTGATGAGCTTGTCGAACCATGAACGGCTTACCCGACCATCCTCACGCCCTACGCCAAGCTCATGGCTCAAGACGAACGGTTAAGCCTTGTTTCCTAGCTGTTAAAATATTCATGTAAAATATTCATGAACCCTTACGTGCCCTAAATTACTGGATTTCAGCTTCCGTTGACCCGGCTTCCTCCGTGTCGGCTTCCTCTGGCGGGGTTTTTTCCGTAACGGTCTCCGCTGATGCGGTCTCTTCCAAGTCGGCTTCAGTTAGCGCTGTTGCGTCCGCGCAGGATCCTCCAATCAAGATGTCTGCCGTTAGCGCGGTGTCTGCCGGGTTGGCTGCAGCCGCTCCGGTTTCCTCCCTAGTGGCTTCTATTAAATCGACTTTCGCGGTCTCGACTGCCTCCGCCACTGGCTCGGAACTAACCGGTTCGGAAGTCACCTCTTCGGTTATGACTGGCTCCAAAGTCACCGCCTCGGTTATGACTGGCTCCGAAGTCACCGGTTCCGGGGCGACTGGCTCGGCGGTGACGGCCTGCGACGTGACGGGGGTAGTAGTCACCGGCTGGGTGGTAGTGGGAGATTTTTTGCGGTAGGTTTCTTCGTACCATTCCGCCAAACTCTTATGCGCCATGCTTTTTCTCCTGGGTTGTTTATATTTGTTATAGTTTGTGCAAGGATATAGGCGTTTTTCGTATAATCCTTACCATCTCGTACCGTTTTGAGAGCGTTACAATCAAGCGTCCGGCGGATACGTTATACCGCTGCCTTTTGGCTGTCAACGCCATTGGGTCAGCGGGTTTAATAAGCTACTAATAAGCTAACCTAACCTAACACTTCGACTTTCTGTGAATCCACTTAAGAAACTGGCCGGCCAGACGGCCATCTATGGCCTGAGCACTATCGTCGGCAGGTTGTTGAACTACCTGCTGGTTCCATTATGGACCTACCGGTTCCCCAACCCTGCGGATTTTGGCGTGACCACCGAGTTTTACGCCTACACCACGTTCCTCAACGTGATTCTAACCTATGGCATGGAAACCGCGCTGTTCAATTTCTCCGCCAAAAGCAACCGCAACCCGGCGGTGTACCGCACGGCGGTATTTTCACTGCTTTTGACCTCCGTGCTATTCGTCGCCGGTATGGCGGTATCCGCCCAACCCATCGCCGAAATGTTGCGCTATCCCCATCACGCCGATTATGTGATATGGATGAGTTGGATCATCGGCCTGGATGCGCTCGCCGCCGTTCCGTTCGCGAGGCTGCGCGAACAGCAGCGCGCCAAACGCTTCGCCCTGTTGAAAACGCTCAATATCATCATCAACATCGCAGGCAACCTGTTTTTCGTCGGCCTGTGCAAATGGGCTTACGATACCCATGCCACGGGCTGGCTGGCATGGTCGGCGCAGTATTACGATCCCGCCATTGGCATCGGCTATGTGTTCATCGCCAACTTGATTGCCAGCGGTTTGACTATTTTGTTATTGCTGCCCGAGTTTATAGCGGGGCGGGGATGGCCTGATTTTTCCCTGTGGAAGCGGATGCTGGTTTATGCCTTGCCGTTGTTGGTCGCCGGACTGGCCGGCATGGTGAATGAGACCATGTCCCGCATTCTGCTCAAGTACCTATTGCCGATTGAGTCGGCGATGGATGCGCTGGGCGTCTACGGGGCTTGCTACAAGATGTCCATCTTGATGACCTTGTTCATACAAGCGTTCCGCTATGCCGCCGAGCCATTTTTCTTTGCGCATTACAAACAGAGTGATGCCCGCGAGTTATATGCCTTGGTCATGCGCTGGTTTGTCATTGCCTGCTCGTTAATATTCTTGGGCGTGATGGCGAACATCGCTTGGGTGAAGTATTTCGTGGGAGCAAATTACCGCAGCGGTTTGGGTGTGGTGCCCATTCTTTTGATGGCCAATCTGTGCCTGGGCGTGTTTTTCAACCTGTCGATCTGGTACAAGCTCACCGAACAGACCCGCTTTGGCACATATCTGACCCTATGGGGATCGGCAGTGACGCTGACGCTGGATTTTTACAGCATCCCACGTTACGGCTACATGGGTTCGGCTTGGGCCACCTTGTTCTGTTACGGTAGCATGGCCGTCCTGTCCTATGTGTTGGGGCAAAAGTTTTATAAGATTCCCTACGACCTGAAACGGATGCTCGCTTACCCCTTGCTCGCCGTGGCGCTCTTTATGTGGGGGGCAAAAATCGAAGGACTGTCTGTGGGCTTGGAATTGGCGGCCAAAAATGGGCTGGTGATAGTCTTTTTGGGGCTAGTGTATTGCTTGGAAAAAAGCGCTTCAGGACGTAGCCGTACTGCGGGGTTGGTGTGAATAGCATTCACCCCATAGGCGTGTTTGATTCCGGTGTGGGCGGATTGTCGGTGCTGCGCGACATTCGCAAGGAATTACCGAATGAAGACCTGCTGTATGTGGCTGACTCTAACCACGCGCCCTATGGAGACAAGGAGGCCGAGTATATTGCAACGAGGTCTGTCGCCATCTGCCAGTTCCTAGTGGGCCAGCCGGTCAAGTCCATCGTGGTTGCTTGCAATACAGCGACGGGGGCCGCTGTCGCCAAGTTGCGGGCGAGATTCAAGGTGCCGATTGTCGCGATGGAACCCGCCGTCAAACCGGCCGTCGAGAACACGAAATCCGGTGTCGTCGGCGTGCTGGCCACCCGCAGGACGGTGTCCAGCGAGAATTTTTTGAACCTGCTGGCACGGTTCGGGAGCAATGCCGAGATTATCGTCCAAGCTTGCCCAGGGCTGGCCGAACAGGTGGAGGCAGGGGATTTGCGGGGCGAGAAGACCCGTTCCTTGCTGCAAGAGTTTGTCTGTCCGCTGTTGGAGAAGGGCGCTGACACGATAGTGCTGGGTTGTACCCATTATCCTTTTCTGGCCCCCTTGATTCGGATGATGGTTGGCAATGAGGTTGCCATTATCGATCCGGGCGAGGCGGTCGCCCGCGAACTGCGCCGCCGTTTGCAGGGCATCGGCCAGCTATCCAGCCGCGACCGATTGGGGACCGAACAATTCTGGACCAGCGGGCCAACGGCAAGCGCGGCAACGCTGATTTCCCAATTGTGGGGGGTTGAGGTCGAGGTAAAGCGATTGCCATGACTGAATTCCTCCGACTAGCCACCCATTATTACGACGATCCGCTGTCGCGGGTATGGATAGCCTGTGCCGAGTCTGTCGGCTTCCGCATCGTGCGTACACCAGACGCTTATGCCTCAACTGACGGGCGCGGCACCCTACTGATAGCGGTGGACGAAATGTTCGACCCCGACGATTCCCTCGCACAAATGATTTTCCACGAACTCTGTCATGCTCTGGTCGAAGGCGAGGACGGGGAGCGGAGGGCAGATTGGGGCTTGGGTTATGCCGTTGGCAAAAATCCTTGGCGCGAACATGCTTGCCTTAGGTTGCAAGCTTATTTGGCGGGCCAGGTGGGCTTGCGGGACTTTTTTGCCCCGACCACCGATTTCAGGGTGAGTTTTTGGGCTACGCTCACCGACGATCCCTTTTATGCGCCGCCCGAGGCCGGAGGGCGCAGGGAGCGCAGTTGCGTGGCGGCGCGCCTTGGCGCATGGCGGGCATCCCGGCCGAGGTGGGCGGCACATCTTAACCAGGCGCTTGCGGCCAGCGCGGCGATTGCCGCAGTCACGCCACGTTTGACAAATTCCCCGCAGCGAATCAATCAGGCAGGCGCGGCTGGAGTGCAAGGCTTGCCTTGCCCGACTGTAGGCCAGGAACAAGGCACACACCGTACCCCGGAAACGGTTTGCCCTGGACAAAACCTGCTTCCATCGCTGTGGTCAACGGCAGTCGCGCCGCCCGCCGCCCATCCTGCAAGCCACGCCACGGCGGCGGCGCACTATCCTGGACTGGGTTGTACCGACTGCGCCTGGGGTTTCGTAGTGCGCAACCGCTTACGCTGCCGACATGCCCAAGCCATCCGTCTGCCGCAGGATTCCCCGGCCTGTTGGCGCTTTGAGCCGGCCGGTGAATTGGACTGCCAGACTTGCGGTGCCTGCTGCCGCGAGGCTTACCATGCGGTTGAGATTTCAAGCCGCGACCCTGTCAACAAACGCCATTCCGAACTGGTGGTCATCCAAGACTCCCGGCGCAAGCTATTGCGCAACGGCAAGCGTTGCGCCGCGCTGCTAGGCGGCGATGCGCCAAACGAGGCATTTGCCTGTGCCATTTATGCGGACCGTCCGCGCACTTGCCGCGAGTTCACCCGTGGCAGTGAAAATTGCTTGGACGCAAGGCGGCGGGTGGGGCTATCCTTGTGACTGATGTTACGCAGGGAGTGGCAAAGCTCGCTTTGCCTGTCAAGGCAGGCCTTGACACTCCAAAGCGAATCACCGCAAGTCAGCAATCCTTTGCCAAGGAACGCACAGG
>CAIZPP010000239.1 GCA_903934875.1 uncultured Methylococcaceae bacterium | reverse complement strand
TTTATGTACAGCATTTTTATCCTTACAAAGGATAATAATAAAGGACGCTCAATTAAACCATCTTGTGTGTATGTGCCTTGCAAAATGATATAACCTAAAAGTAACTCTTTGATATTAAAAATGCTGTAATAAACTTTGCGACAGCCCCCCCTTATCTTCAATACTAAAAATAAGACTGTAGCTCTCCTCGTCGACGAATATCCAGCGTAGCACAATGAAAAGAACCCAGGAAAGGATAGTAATGCTCAAAAGCACAAGGAATCGGTTTAAATCCCCACTCCTTAAGAGCCTTGATGAGTGGTTCCTGTTTTTTTTCGACGATGACCCGCTCTTCATCCAGCATTAATACATTCACCCCCGCCCACTCGCTCACGCCACAGAGAGGGTCGGAAAGCGCAGGAGGCTCAGGAGCAATCAGAAGCTCCCAGCTTTTCAGGATATCAGGCAACTGATCTATGTCCAGATATTCAGGATTGACTAGTACCTTACCCGGTGCAAGCGGCATGAAGGTCGTATCAATATGTATTGCTTCCGGACTGCGGTTCTTGAGGGTATGAATGCGGTACTCATCGCCTAAATGACGCTGTAGCCAGGTAATGCCAAACTGGTTGGTCACATTGCTTTCCTGACAGAAGATATCACGCCCACAACGCACAAAATCTGCCGCATCAAACACAGGTTCAAACTCGGTAACGATATAGCGCATTAGACCATCAGGCATTGGGACGGTATAGTCTGCATCATACAGTGCATCAAGCAATTGTGGTTTAGGTGCTGCTGTCCATTTGGCTCCACCTTTAAAGTACTCTTTAAAAAGCGAACGATAAGCCCAAGTTTCAAAATAACGGTTACGATCGGCCATTGGCGTTTCGATGATTTCATTTCCAATTACCAAAAAAGGGTCACGCGGGTTAGCCGCACAAAAACCACTTGATACGCCCCAATCGGGTGTCGAAAAGGAAGCTGCATAGTTACACTTGTCTACACGGCGTACCTTAACTCCTTCTGACTCCAGAATATGCACAAAATCTTCCAGCTCCTTTCGTGCCACATCCACAATCTCTTTGGGATAAGGACTCCCCCCTCCGCCAAATCTGTTTTCCATCTCCACCCACATGCCTGGGGGAACCGTCGCCACATTAATCGTATTCCAGCCAGGAAACATAGACCCATCAACTGTCCCGATAATGACTTCTTCTAGTGGATCCCATTCGTTGTGGGAGTTGACAAGGCTCATAACTTGACTCCTTTGGCAATATAGCCAACCGCAGGCAAAAAACCATTTTTGGCATTCCCCTGATTGAGATAATCATAAATTTTTGGACATCGGTAATATACAGACATGGTTTCTCCTTCAGATGCTCTTGCGCAATGACTTATTAAGTTTCCTGCACTATAGGTGGCATAGGTACACTTGGATAATCCTGCTCGTGGCAACTCATAAAATCCTTGATGAGTTGTTGTTTGTCTACAGAAACAAGGGTTAATCTTTCTTGTAGCGTACTTTGCCAGCGTTCTTGTTCTGCCTCTAAATAGCCAGGAGCTTCTTCGCCATACAGTTTGACAAACATCCGGTAAGTATTATGGTGACCTGTCACCAGGTCGGCGGCATACTCGGTCAGGTTGGCTTTAATTTCGAGCGACACCTCTAAAGACCATAAAAGGTCAAAGAGCTGTTCATCAAATGACTTGTCAAGCATGCAGACCAGGATGACATGCAAGAGGCGAATATCAGAGGGTCGCAGTTCAGCCGCTCGAACAGCATCACGATGTGTGATGAGATCGTTACGGCTCATTTTTTGCGCCAATTCAAAATATTCCCCAACTTCATCCAGATATTGTCTGATGCGTGGATGTTCAAGTTGCTGTTCCTGCAGCAGCTCTGAAATCAGTTTTTTTCGAAAAGCCCAAGCTTTTTGGGAGCCTTCCCCAGCATTGAGGGACTCAATGTCGATCTCATGTTGATAAATAAGAGCCTCGACAAAACCCAGTGTTGGGTAAAAGTTAAAGAAATTCCGGCAGGAAAGACCATAAAGTGGTAAGTAGTAAGCAGCGATATCGTATAAAACAATCGCTGAGTTTTGCATTTCCTGATAAGAAACCCAAGGCTGCATGCTAACTGGGAGTGGCGGTGTGCTCATGGTTATGCCCCCAACGCTTGCAACGCTTCCAACACTCGATCTATTTGCTCTTCTGTATTCACTGCCGTGATCGAGAAACGCAAAAGCCCCTGATCCATCGGTACGATCGGGAAAAGGGCTGGTGTAATCAAGATGCCGTACTCCCACAGAATTTTACAGGCCGTTACTACCTCGTTGGTTTTGCCAATCACAATGCAAACAATCGGGAAGAAGTTATCATTAATGACTTCAAAACCCATGGCTTTGGCTTCGGTGACCAGTTTATAGGTCAGCTTATACACCTGTTCGCGCCATTGCTCCCCTTCACGGCGGTTGAGCTTGAGCCCAGCAATGGCAGTTGCCAGACTGGCAACAGGTGATGGGCCGGAAAAGATGAAAGTGGAAGCAGCTTTGAAGCGGTTTTTCATCTCCTCGTCCACACAAGTAATAAAAGCCCCGAAAGAAGAGTAGGATTTAGAGAGTCCGCTGACATAAATCAGACGGTCATTCGCATAGTCCATTCCATAGTACCTGACAATACCGTTCCCCTTGTGACCATAAGGTCTCTCCGGAGTCGGGTTTTCACCAATAATGCCCATACCGTGCGCATCATCCATATATACCCAGGCGTTATACTGTTTGGCCAGTCGGGCAAATTCGGGTAATGGCGGATAGGCACCTGACATTGAGTAAACACCATCAATAGCGATGATTTTGGTTTGCTCGTAGGGATAATGAGCCAGTTTCCGTTCCAAATCCTCAACATCATTGTGTCTAAAATTGATGAACTTGGCACCGCCAGTTTGGGCTAGGCGACATGCTTCATCAATGGAACGGTGGGCGGAGATATCCTTGAAAATCACGCCATCATGTCCAGCCAGAACCGGTAGCACTCCCATATGCAGGAGAGTGATGGCCGAAAAAACCAGAACCGAAGGTGCTCCGACGAGATCGGCTAATTCCTGCTCCAGTTCATCGTAGATGCCGGGGGAGGCAACAGCACGCGTCCAACTGGGATGAACTCCCCATTTTTCAATAGCTGGGAGAATCGATGCCATGACCTCGGGATGAAGGTCTAATCCCAAATAGTTGCAAGAAGCAAAGTCGTAAACCCAGCGTCCGTCAACGAGTAATTTACGCTGCTGTTGTTCAGTCACCACTGCATGAATTTGGGGTACTTCGGCAGAAGCATCGTGGAAACTGGCTAATTCTTCATGATCGGTTATGGCCGGTTCGCCGGGATTTCTATCATTCCCCGGCTTATTTTTACCTTGCAAAAAGTGGGAAATGCTGTCAGGGGTTCGATAGCGCAGGAAGAAGTTGTTATCCAGTTTTATGTCAAAGCGTTCACTCAACAGGACATTGAGCTCCATCAGATCCATCGAGTCCAGCCCCATACTCGCCAGGGTTTGTTCCGGGGAAAATATGTACTGGGATTTTTGCTCCAGCAAATAACGAATGACTTCCCCAACCTGCATGGAGACAGAACGCTGTTCTTTTTCTGCATTTGCTACAGAGGCAGACGAGTTACCAAACTGCTTACGTTGACGGGAACGGAGATCATATTCAATGAAAACGCCTTTTCCTTGGTTAGCTATATCTTCAGGGCGATATCCCTCAATGATTTTGCCGATTTTGGCACCATGAGATTCATGAAAACGCAAAATCGGGTCAAGCCTTTCCCCACGCGGGTTTCGTTGCTGGATATATTCTTCCATTGGAATAGCCGCGTGATCGCTGTAGTTTTTGCACAGGGTAACACCCACCGCACGCTCAATGCCGCTTTCCAGCGTAGAGTACTGGAGCATAAATTCCAGTAACTGGTCTCCTAAACCATAATGTTGCATCTCCGGCAACACATTCACCGACAACAGTTGAATGATGCTTCCTTGTGGCGTATGCAAGGATGACACTTCCCTATAGTTGGATTGTTCCAGTGTGTCCGCGTTTGCTAGCCTCTGCGAATAAATAACGCCGACGACCTGTCCTTCCATTTCGAGTACACAGTGACCCTGAGGAAAGCGCTCCACCCGCTGCTGGATTTCTTGGGTCGATGCACGTAAAGGTTCCGGCCAACATCGAGTCTCCAAATTGACTAACGCTACAAGGTCATCCCCTCGTGGATGACGAATCCTGTAATGTCTTTTCTCGAAATAACTCGATGTAATACGGGTAAACGGCAAGGTTTTAGGGTATCGCCTGGAAAATTGGGGTTTCACAAAAAGACCAGCTTCGGCAGCGGCTAGCAAAAAAACAGGGGCACTCACCAAATGCTGAGAAGAAAATGCCTGTAGCGCATCAAAATGCAAATTTTCACTTTCGTCCAAAAAACGGGAGACAGTTCTGGCAGGCAGGGAATGGACTTCCACAATAACCAGACCATGTTTATTCACTACCTTAGCCCACCGTGTGAAGTGTTCCACCAGACTTTGCACCATCACATGGGGGGCAATCGAATGACCGGCGGAATCAACATAAACTTCTTCCAGAGGCAGGTTGGCGCGTGCCTGTACAGCTCCCTCATCTTCGGGAGGAATAAAGCGACGATCATGATCAAGAAATGAGCGGATGTGCAACACCTCTTCTGGATTAATAGCGTGCAGCTTTAGGTTGGCGATCAATTGGGATGGATTGCCAATATCCCCTTGCAACACCCGATGCGGTACATTCGCCAATGTTTGCGAGCTTGCATTTAGCGATTCCTCGTTGTAATCCACACCGATCATAGACACGGGATGCTGATCAAGAACCTTTCCTCTGGCAGACTTCAGCCGAATCGTTTCATAGACCCGCGCCAATAGATGCCCGTCGCCACATCCCATATCAGCCACGTACTTCGGCTGCTCCTCTAGGGGCAAACGATTAAAAACGGAGAGGATGGTTTCCTCAATATCCACAAAATACTTGTCATGCTGGAAGCCACTAGCCACCACATTCAGGGTTCTGTCTAGATGCTGCTCGTGACCATCGGCATTACGCTGAAACACCACCTCGGGATTACCAAATAACAACTCCCCTATTTGGGACAGCATGGGTCTATAAGAAGCGGCAACCCCCATGATGAACGCCCGATCAACCATGAATCGCCCCATATCAGTCAGGGAAAAGTTATCTGCCTCACGCTGTGCCCAGCCCTTCCCCACAAACAAGGTTGACAATTCTTCACGAATCGTGAAGCTTAAGTCATGAAAGCGGGTTTGTTCCCACAATTGATGCTTTTTGACAGCCAGCAAGAGCGGAACCAGCAATACACCGTCAAGGAAGTCCGCCAACAGCGGATCAGCAAGATTCCAGCGTGCTTGGGAAAGTTCGATCCATTTTCCCAGCAACCCACCTTCCCCCATCAGATAGGCTTCCATATCCCATTGATAGAATTCGAGAACGTTGGGCGGAATTTTAGCGTGTTTGACTGCTTCAGTGGTTAGGACGTACCTGCCATCCTCACACTGGCAAAGCCAGTTTAACGACAGCAGCATCCGCAAAGCAACCTGAAAGTGCCCATCATTTGCCCCCAGATATTCCACCATCTGCTCCGGTTTCATGGAGTCTTGTTCCATCAGTAACTGGAAAATCCCACGTTCCTTACAGGCAAGAATGACGGGTATCGCGACAAATCCATGTACATAACGATTGACAATATTAAGCATGTTCAGCACTTCCGGTTAGGGCGTTCAAGATTAAAAGGTAATCTTCTATAAATTAATAGTTTAAGCCTGATTCGATGATTTTTTATGCCTTCGTTACAGGTGCAGGATGCACCAGGCGATGACGAGGTAGAGCGCGAGCGCCCGCTACAGCCACTCCCGCGTCGCCAACTGCCGCGCTATTATCCTTCCTCATAAACGGTTACGATCAAACTCGGTGTTCTGACCATTCAAAAATATGACAATGCTGTAGGAGTTTTTCATAATAAGGAATAGATTCATCTAGTAGAGGTATTAACTGATCTGGTAATTTTTTCTCTTTATTTTCATAGGGGAGGAATGTTTGGGACGATCTTACCGTTTCAAAAAAAGGTTCTGAACTACCAAGTGCAGAATTAGCATATAACTGTGTATGTAATAAATTGGAATCTTCTAAATTGGCTTTCCATGTCAGCATTTTTTCATCAAATGCAATCTCTAAGTTTTTACACAGCCATTGCAAAGCAGAAATAGGATTTTTAACTATATCATCTGAGTGAATAACTAAAGGTATTTGTCCTGTAATAACTTTAATCTGTTGAAAAACCTGATAAAGTGTTTTCATCCCAAGTATTTGTTGCGTTAATGGTTCTGTGATACCTGCCTTTTTCTCCGCTATATCCAAAGACGCAATAATATCCTGGGGATGTCTTATTAAAAAGAAGTTGGTTAGCTTTTTTGCCCAATCTATTCCAAATTCAGATTTATAGTCAACTGTTGTCATTTTTTGAAATGAAAAGGATTTTCCGTCCGGTAAATTTCCAGTCAATTTTTCAATAACTTTATTGATATCCGTTTCTAAATTATTTTGCACTATTAGTTGCTTTAAGTTTTCTTCTTCTAAACTACGACTGTTGCTAATCGTGTAAGTCGTTTTAAAGACATTTGGAGCAAATAAAGGTTCATCGTAAACAATACACCCATCCAGATTCTCAAAAGCACGAGCAATGACAGTAGAACGACTTCTAGGGCAAGCCCACAGGGCTATATGCTTGTTTATTTTCATTTTCACAAATCCGAGTTTATAAAATTAAGTAATACTATGGCCACAAATTGAATAATGTATTTGTATTGTATATTAGACTTTATCGGAAACCCTCTTGATGACCTCGCCGTTGCTGCGTTTGCGGAAAGTTTCCGATAAAGTCTATTAACGTTAATGATTTTGACATAATATCATGATTGCGTCAAACCAGTGCCTTAGAGCTACACCTCATTCCCCACAAATATCAACCGCTCCCATAGACTTCCCGGTTGACTTGGAGTGCCTCGACGTAAGCCATCAGTTTCAACAGTTTGTTCAAGGGCTTGCGGGAGTCCGGGTGGTGGACTCGCACCGTTCGCTGAACGGCAGCCTGTTGCTGGCATTCGACGGGACGGAGTACTTCTCATCGCTGACCATCCATTGCGACCAGTGTTCGAAGCGGCAGCACGCCAACGGCACGGTGACCTATTTCCACACCGCCGTGACCCCGGTGCTGGTCAAGCCGGGCTGCGACAAGGTCATCCCGCTGACCCCGGAGTTCGTCACGCCGCAAGACGGCACGGAGCGGAAGGGGTTGCTGCTGGGGGTTGCTGAAGCCATCCGGGCATGTTGCGCCCAAAAATCGGCGGTTTGGCTGTGAGGCATGGAATGCGGCAATTCAAACAACCATGACCGGGCATCCGTGGTGTTTCGTCGATTCCCTCGCTGTCAATTCAGGGTCAAAGGCAATCGCCTACCGAGCTTCCCATGACCGCCAGGCCCCTGCTTTGATATCTGGGTGGGATGTAGCCGCAACGCATAATCGCCAATGAGAATTGCTGTTGGAGAAGGCTAATTCTCTTTTCTTAATAGATTTTCTGCTAAAATAAAAGAATTTCTTATAAAATACATACTGGTCACATAGATATGGATTTGCAACTTGGTGGAAAAAGAGCATTGGTAACTGGCAGCAGTAGGGGTATCGGGGAAGCCATCGCCAAAACGCTGGCGCAGGAAGGAGTAAGCGTGGTCGTGCATGGTCGTAATAGAGAACGAACCAAGCGCGTTGCTCAAGAAATTATAGCTAATGGTGGGAAGGCGGAAACTGCTGTTGGCGAACTTGACACCGACGAAGGTGCAAAAATGGTGGCTGATTTAGCACTGTCTTCTCTTGGCGGTGTAGATATTTTGATCAATAACGCAGGTACCTTTTCAATGGGTGCTTGGATCGATACCACGGCAGAACAATGGGTGCGGCTTTACAACGCCAATGTTGTCTCAATGGTGCGCATGATTCGACTTTTGATGCCACAAATGAAAGAATCTGGTTGGGGACGTATTATCCAAATCGCTAGCACTGATGGAACAAGGCCTTACGCAGAGCAACCCGACTACGCAGCGACTAAAGCAGCCAACATCAATATGACGGTGAGTCTAGCTAAAGAGTTGGCGGGGACAGGCATTACAGTCAACACGGTAAGTCCGGGTTCAATCGACACAGTAGGTTTTGATGAAATTTTGTTTAAGTTGGCTGAGGCACAAGGCGGGGGTGCAAACTTGGAACAAATGAAGGCACAGGTATTGAAAGAAATGTTGAGCAACCCAGTAAGTCGTCTTGGCAACCCTCTTGATGTAGCCTGTTTGGTCGCTTTTATCTCAAGCCCCCTGGCTGGTTATATTAATGCTGCGAACTTGCTTGTAGACGGAGGCTGGACTCAAAGTGTTAATTAAGTTAGGAGGTTCTGTCCCAAAGCTTAAAGAGTTCAGTGATTATTAACTTTTTCACAAACTATATGATACAGCGTTTTCAACATCAAAGAGTTACTTGATAGTAGGTATGTAAGCATAGGTTATTCGGTTAACCTGAAGGGTTAACGGAATGTCTGTTTTGGGTATATTTTTAAGATGAAAACGCTGTACATAAAGATATTTCCATACTTCTTATACCATTGTCATACATGTACCTGATAAAAAGGTGTCCACTTTCCTAATCAAATTGAAAGGCTGCTAGGAAATCATCATGAAAACCCCAGACCTAATCTTAATCAACAACTGGCACGTAGTTGCATACGTAGAGGATTGTGGGTTAGGAAGCATCACCCCCGCTCGTTTATTGGGGATCAATTTGGTTGTATGGCGCAGTCATGAACCTAATTCCCCCATACAGGTATGGCAAGACCACTGCCCACACCGTGGTGTTCAGTTGTCTATAGGAGAAGTTGCTGACAATACTTTGATTTGTCCGTATCATGGATGGAAATACAATCATACTGGTAAATGCGTACATATCCCAGCTCACCCTGACATGCACCCCCCAATAGCTGCGCAAGCCAAGACTTATCAGTGCCAGGAACGCTACGGATTGGTGTGGGTCTGCTTAGGGGAGCCTGTGAATGATATACCTGCGTTCCCCGAATGGGACGATCCGAATTATCACAAGACTTGTACTAAACCCTGCTTTATTCAAACTAGTGCGTTTCGTGTGATGGATAACGCCATGGATGTAGCTCATTTTCCTTATCTCCACGATGGTTTGTTAGGTGATCGCAACCACGCTCAAGTGGAAGACATTGAGGTGAAAGCAGACAAGGATGGCATTGCTGTGAATAAATACAAAGGGTCAAGTGTAGCCGGTGATGCTGAAGATGACACATGGGTTAGTTCGTTCAGGGTTAATCATCCTTTCTGTCAATACTTCGTTTCAGAATCCCCTGAAATGCGGGTCGTGGATTTGATGACGATAACACCGATTGATGAAGTCAACAGCGTATTGCGGGTATCGATAATGTGGAACGGCTCTAAAACATTAAAGGCAAAGATACTAGCCGAATGTGACGAACTAATGGAACAAGACCTTCGGATTCTACATGCCCAACAGCCAACGCGTTTACCACTGTTATCCTCAAAATGGATGAGCACGCAAGGCTTGCCAAACGAAATTCATGTGCGCTCTGATCGAAGCACAATTGCCTATCGTAAATGGCTAAAGGAGCTAGGGGTTACTTATGGTGTTTGTTAATTTCAATGTAAGTTTCCAAAAAAGCTATACTGTCATTATTTGTCTCGCAGATACTGAACACGGACACTATCAGAGTCTCGGGCATGATGAGTTCAAAGCAGATAATCTGAAACGAATAGTAAAGGTGAAAGGAGAATTAAATTGACCATCTTGACGATTGAGATAATGGTGATCAAGCCAGAAAAACGCGAAGAATTCGAAAAAAATTGGAATAATTTTCAAATATTAATGAAAAAAACAGGTTTGATTAAGTCCACCAAGTTATGGGTAGATGGATTTGGTGGTCTTCTTCTTGAACCTCTCTCTGCGTACAAATACTATGCGATGACAGAATTTGAGAATATTGCGGCTAATGTGGAAATGCATCAGAGACTAGCAGAAGAAAGTGAAGAATATCGTGAATTTGAGCGCCAGCTTTTTGAACAATCGATCCCCAATACAGGTAAATGTCTTATAATGACAGACGAGTTCATACGGCACATCTAGTTTAGCAGGATAGTTTTTTCTACGAACCCGGCATTGCTTTCACTCCCAGAAACTTGAGTTAGCGTCTCCACATATTTATAATAGAGAGTGTCAACAATAAACTTACTTTGAAATTGAGCTATGGTAATTAAGAACTTATGTCCTGATGGAGCTACACCAATCTGGGACAAAAGGCAGATGGAATCACCTGCTGTAGAGGTATGTCTTCCAGATTGGGTACGCACTAGCTACACTGCATTTGTTGAAACAATCCGCGACCCTGCCTTCCCTTGCTTCTGGGCAACTATCGGGGAACAGAAAGGCATGATACGGTATATGATTGCCCCATCCTTAACCGAGTCAAACGTGGTTGAGCATACGCTTGAGGGGGTCTACAGCTATTTAGCTGAAGTTAATGAAAAGAAATTGCTTCAGCACAAGGATGCTGATCTCCTGACACTTATTATCTTTTTCCCACCTGAATCAAAGGTGCTCACCGTAGAGGAATATGCACATCAAGCATTTGGCTTTTTAAACGCGTTGCATACTTTTGATAAAGCACCTTGGCCTGCTGATTGGTCTGCTGATCCTCAGTCTTCTAACTGGTGTTATGCTTTAGGTGGGCATGGTTTATTTGTTAATGTTTCCACTCCAGCAAATCAAAAACGCCGATCCCGCCACCTCGGAGCAGGAATGACTTTTGTCATCGCACCCGTTGATGTCCTCATCAATAAACACGGTGGAGAAAATTCGAGTATTTTTCAGCGCGTTCATGAGTATGACGGCATTCCAACACACCCTAACTTGTTAGTTATGCCTGGGAGCAACAAAGTTGGTAACGAACTAACAGTGCAAGTATTGCCAGATGATAATGAAAGCCAAATCTCATTCGACTTTAAGTCTAAATTTAATAAATCAGTCTCAGTAGATGGCTAATGGATGGTTGTGGTTACAGCGTTTTTAATATTGAAGAGTTACTTGTTGGGTTATATCATTTTGCAAAGCAGTTCACACACAGCATGGTTTGAGTGAGTGTCCTTTATTATTTTTATTTTTTAAGAAAAAACGCTGTACACAAATGTAAATCGGGACTCGTAGCGGTGAAAAAATGGCACATAAGCCATTTTGACGGTCAACAAAAGACGTTGCCAAAACAACTGAACATGCCTGTTGCGCCTTTAAAGCGTTGAGGGAAGCCCATTAGTGTATTATTATACGCGTTTAAATGATTGGTTGGCGTATGTTTCTTAAAGTGGTATGTGAAGCATGTAGATATCTTTATGTACAGCATTTTCATCTTAAAAATATACCTAAAACAGACATTCCGTTAACCCTTCAGGTTAAACGAATAACCTGCGCTATCATACCCACTACATAGTAACTATTTTATGTTGAAAATGCTGTATGTCCTGAACTGAGAAAATCAGGTAACAACTAATGATCATTAAACCGAACAACTTAGAATATAGCTTTATAACCCCAAATGAAACTTCTGATTTTGTAGCAAGTACAATAAATATATTTAATCAATCTTATCCAAAATTCCTGGTGCATGGTATCTGGGAAGATCCAGATTCCTTGGTGCTATTTGAAATTTTTCCAGAATTCCAGTTTGGCTTAGTAGAAACTGCTACACAGCGTATGATAGCACAAGCAAACTGTCTCCCTTTAGCATGGGAAAGCCGTTTTGATGAGTTACCAGAGGAAGGTTGTGACTGGGCTTTAGTCAAGGGATTTGAAGACCGAGAGCAGAACCGCAAGCCTCATGCGTTATGTTTAGTATCGATTTCAATCCTACCAGAGTATCAGGGCAAAAACTTAAGCCCGTATATGATTGGATATATGAAAGAACTTGCCCAATCGCACGGTCTTAGTTCGCTTATAATGGCCGCACGTCCAAGCCTGAAATCTCTTTATCCACTTACCGCCATAGAGCGTTATATTACCTGGAAGGATAAGAAAGGTCTTCTATTTGACCCTTGGCTACGAGTTAATATTAAACAGGGGGCTAAAATTGCAGGCATCTGTTTTAAATCCACGACAATTAGCGATACAATTTCTGGCTGGGAAGATAGAGTCGGTATGTATTTTCCAGAAACTGGTGACTATATTATTCCAAAAGGCTTAGTACCTCTCAAAATTGACTACCCAAATAACATGGGTATATACATAGAGCCTAATGTATGGTTATACTACGATCTATCTTAATATTAACTAAAATATCCACTAAATCATTTAGATTGCGAAGAGATAAAAGAGATGATTACACCTGAACAAAAACAAGCTTACGTGAATGATGGTTATTTCATACTTGAAAATACTATACCAAAAGCGTTAGTTGAAGAAATACGGCATGAAGTAGAACTTATTACCGAACAAAAGCATGGAGGTATATTAGCAGGTGACTATGAATGGTGGTCTGATCATACTATTCCGAACCAAATTAGGTATCAAACGATAATTCATAGGCTTTTAGAGCTTCCTACGGTTACGGAACCAGTGCAAGCTCTAATTGGCTCTGATACCTTCCTGTTGATTACGGATCTGGCAATAATTCGTGCCAGTACAGGATATATAGCTTGGCATCAAGATCATGGATATTTAGTTGAAGTATTGATCGCACCTGAATCCCCTTCAACAAATGTCTTAAATGACGATACTTTTCGATTGGTGTTTCCAGTAGTCCAGAAAAATACGCTATTCGTAACTATATATTTACAGGATACCGATAATGCTATGGGTGCAATGCGAGTCATGCCAGGTAGCCATCGATGGGAGCACTCATTAGATCCGTCTTCTGCTAATTCACTAGACACAGAAATATGTCTTCCACATCATGGAGGAGCAGCAATGTTTTATACACCAACTGTATGGCACACTGCAGCTGCCAATACTTCATCTACCAATTATTGGATGCTAACTCTGATTTTTACGAAAAACAACATCAAACCGTTGTTGATGGATGTTTTGAAAGGGAGAATCTAACTTGATTAACGAATGCTCATGCACCAGATTTGACAATAGCTCCCTCCCGAGACATATTGAGGTTGGGTGACCGTAAGGATTCCTTCGTAAAGTGCGACATGAAGGCGCGTATGTAACTGTTTTGATTAAGGCACTGACAGGCTTGAACTAAAAACCTTTCGGATTTGGAAGGCCGAGACAATCTTCGCCGCGCTTTGTTGATACGCGGTTTCCGAAGCAAGGTCGCCGCCATACTGCTCAGCCAACGCATTCCACACGGATGCCGGGTCAAAGCCTAAAAACGAATCCTTGTCCGGCAGGAAGTGATCGGTGAATTCCTTGTGTGATCGACATTTGCAGCCTCATAATACGTTCCGACGGCTCTCTGGAACGAACGCTCATAGCGATCTACCTGCTCTTTGTTAAAAGCGGTACGCTGGAAGTGAACTACCTCGAATGCGGGTTGCCGCTCCAAACGGTCAAGTGTCGCCATTAGGTGCAAAAAAAGATGGCTGACATAAACGCCAGTATGATGAACAAGCGAAGTACGGAATGGGTTGTCATGACATTTCACCTGCGGGTTGTTGAGTGAGAAAACGGCAAGCGAATAAAATTGCTGGCCTTATCCATAACGACGCAGAGGAACGGCAAAATGGGGAGAATTTAAAAAGATTTTGAAGCAGTTTTTTTGTGGCCCTGCAAATCTTCAAAGAAGCGCGGCGCGAAGATCGGGCAGTGTCACCATCCCCGAAGCGAATTCGGCGGCTTGGTGGCCGTCGGCCAGTGGACAAGGTGCGGACAAAGGCAAGGCTTATTCCCAAGGCGCAGGGGTTTGCAGTGCTTTGCGCAAACGCTCGTTAGGTTGCGGCGGGGCATTGAGGCGGGCCAAAAACTCTGCGTAAGCTTCAGGACTCACAGCAAACACCGTGTGGTCAAGAATAGCCTCCTCGCCGGCCCGGCGGGTGGCTTCCAGCATGAGATCAGTCCGGTTCTTGCCCAGCAACTGGGCGGCTTGGTCGATCAAACAGCGTTCTTCGGGTTTGATGCGGATGGTCAAGCTTTCTCGCTTGGTTGCATTGGGAAGGGTCATGCTTGTCACCTGTCTGGCGGAGTGGCTTAAAGTCCCAGCTCGGAATGCGAACCCAGCCTGACCAATTGCAAGGTTTCAGCATTGGGCTTGCGGTAGATTAGAAGCCAATCCGGCTTGATGTGGCAATCCCGGAAATCTTTCCATTCACCGCTGAGCGCGTGATCGCAAAAACGCTCCGGCAAGGTTTCATCATTGGCGAGTTTCCAAAGTGCTTCGATAAACGGTGCTTCCAAGGAGCCACAGCGTTTGAAGTCGCGCTTAAACGCCGCAGTCCATTCAATTTTCCGCATTCATGGCATCCTTGAACTGTTCCACCGCCGCAACCGATGGCACCAGCCCGGCCCGCGCTTCCAGCATGGCCGCGACGGTTTCAGCGTTGGGGATTAAAGGGTCAAAAGGCAAGGCGTGGTCGTGGGCAACCCGCGTCAACAGCAAGCGCACGGCATCGGACACGGTCAGTCCCATCGTGGCCAATACGGCGGCGGCCTCTTCTTTAACCGTGCTATCTATACGGGTTTTGACTAATGCATTGGTTGGCATACAAGCTCCTTAAAGCGCTGGTTTGAATGACATTGTAATTCACTACAGGATAGCCGCCAAAACCGCAAGGCGCAAGAGGCATCGAGATGCGCCAAAAACGCTGCGCATGCCTTGGGATTCACAAACACCTTTCGCCCCGTCCGCCTCACAAGCCATGCTCGTTACACTTGTTTTCTGCTAGAATACATACGTTAATGCCTGTTTTGTATGCATAGGTGTAGCGGCCCGAAAACATAAATCACAGGAACCGAGAACATCGGCCGTTTCGGGACCAGATTAATTGAGAATATCCGGTCGCTCGGGACCACATTACGTGAGAATGGGCCCACATTAATTGAGAACAGACCGAGAACATCGGCTAGGAACCACCTCATTGAGAATGGCTACAAAGGTACGCCGGCTGCCAGCAACTCATGGTGAAGCTCCTGTGCCCGCCCTGGAGGCAGTTGTCCGCAAAGGAAGGAGCGAACCTCACGAGGCTTGGCGTTGAGGATTTCCGACAGCACCTTCACGTTGTAGCCATTGCGCATCAGCCGCGCCTCCAGTGCGTCAAGGCCAATCGACAGCACACTTTCTACCGTATCCGCATCGACTGGCTTTTGCCCCACACGGTAACCTTCCTCAAACGCTAAGGCCAGGTATTTTTCGAACTGCAACGGGGTGGCTAGCCGGTTACAGAGCAGAACCGCCGCTTCCTCGGTCAGGACATCCTCCGTTTTGACCTTTGGCTCCATGGCCTGGGCAAGCAACCAGTGTAGGTATTTCCTCTTGTCCTGACCGAATCCTTCTAGTTCAAAGAGGGTGGTCCGTGCGCCAATTTCCTCCATCGGTGCGCGCATCAGGTCGTTTTTCAGCTTGGGGTGCCCGGCCAAGACCACCGACAGGGTTCCCTTGCCGTCGCGGATCACTTCGATCAGCCGTTTCAAACCGAGTAGCGTCTTGCTGTGCAGGTCATGCGCATCATCGACCAGCAAGGCGACCGGTTTGTTGCGTTTTTTGACCAGGTCGCGCAAGGCCCTTTCGCGCCGTTCCGGCTGGGTCGGAATCTTGAAATCCTTCTCGTTGGCAAGATCGAAAAACAAGGCCAGGATCAAAGTGCCGAGCGTAGTCTGCGCACCGTCCACCGAGAGCGATTTCGCCACTAGGATTTCCTTGTCCTGGGCCAGCAAGTCCTGTATCTTTTGCAGGGTGGCGGTTTTGCCAGTGCCGACGATACCTGACAATGCAATCAGCTTGCCGTCTTTAGATAGCGAGCTTGAGTTCCTTGATGACTTGCTGCAATTGTGAGGTTTCAAAAAAGCCCGTCCGGCCTAGTTCGCGAACCAGCCCGTAATAATCTCTAACATCACTCAACACGGCGATTCTCCTCCAAAGTCGGGTTCAAGCAGGTATTGACACGTGCGATGACCTCCTGCTTGTTCAAGGTCTCGGCGACAATCGAATTAATCTGATCAAGCTGTTCCGGCGGCAGCTTGGCCAGCGGCATTCCAAGCAAGTGCGAGATTGCCCGCTTGGCGGCAATCGGATTCGGATAGCTGAACTCCTGGAACGGGTCCGGGTCGTCGAACACTTTTACCGGAACCGCTTCCGGCGGGCTGAGCGCCGCCAACTCAGGGCGATCCTCCAATGCCGCCCGTGGCAGGACGATCCGTCCGGCGAGTTCTTCGATGCGGTCGGCGCGGGCCTAGGTCTTGGTTTTCTTGAACGAACGGTAATGGTTCAATGGAATGGGTCCGCCGACCGGGGCGTAGGGGCCGAAACGCTTTTCGCCCTGCTCGACGTATAGTTCCTGGTCGAACAGCCCCCACCAGAGCACCACCTCCTCGCCAGCCAGGTCGGGATCGACTTCATACAGTATCCTGTATTATAACCTGAGTTCGGGATAAGACATCAGGCTTTGGCTAATGTGTTGACCCGGATCAGTGACAGAGTGGGCTTGTCATCGGACAAGCAGTAGGCGATGATTCCGGCCATGAGGTTGACGGCGAAATTGAAGTCTGAGCGGTG
>CAIZPP010000238.1 GCA_903934875.1 uncultured Methylococcaceae bacterium | reverse complement strand
TACAGCATTTTCAACATCAAAGAGTTACTTGGTAGTGGGTATGATAGCGCAGGTTATTCGGTTAACCTGAAGGGTTAAAGGAATGTCTGTTTTAGGTATATTTTTAAGATGAAAATGCTGTACATAAAGATATCCAAATGCTTCACATACCCTTTTAAGAAATATATGCCAACCAATCATTTAAACATGTATAATAAAGGACACCCAATCAAACCATCCTGTGTATGAACCACTTTGCAAAATGATATAACCCAACAAGTAACTCTTCGATATTGAAAACGCTGTAGGTTCGTATGAAAAAATTTTATCTGAACCCACTGTTCCTTTTCGGACTGGCCTTTCGCTTGGTGTTGGTGATTATTACCTCTCCTACACCAGTGACCCAATGGTATGTGCCGTTCTTAGATGCCAGCACCCACTCATTCAGCCTTGACCCTTGGGCTGTTTGGCTTGGGCAAGGGGGTGACTCTGCCGCATTTCCGTATGGCTATGTGATGTGGCTGTGTTTTTTGCCACTGACACTGCTTTGTAAACTCACGGGCTTACCACTGATTTATGGCTATGGCGCGACTCTGGTTACAGCAGATTTTGCCCTTCTTCTGTTGCTGCGCAGAATGACCCCTGGACGGGACAGCCTTATTTTGGCCACTTACTGGCTCTCACCCATCGTGATTATTGCCAGCTATCTGCTTGGTTTCAACGATTTGGTCCCTGTTTTATGTTTGGCGATGTCGCTATATTCAGTGAGGCATCATAGGTTGGCCTTCTCTGGCTTGGCTTGTATCGCGGCGATATCAGCCAAACTGAGCATGGTGCTGGCATTCCCTTTCTTCCTGATTTATCTACTGCATAACCGGGCACTTCGCCAATATTTCCAACACTACATTAAAGGGTTTATGGTTGGGGCGGTTTTTTTGGCACTACCTTTCCTTTTCTCGGAATCGGGTCTGCACATGCTTTTCAGCAACCCAGAAATGGCTAAGGTTTATAGGCTGGCCTTCAATCTTGGCGGCAATACGCAGATTTATCTTGTTCCCCTCGCATACCTATTGATGATCTACGCCGCGTGGCGAGTGAGACGGCTGAATTTTGAGCTTTTTCATGCCTTGCTTGGCATGGCATTTCTTTTGGTTGTCCTCATGACACCCGCCTCGCCGGGCTGGTTTATTTGGTCAATTCCACTTTTGATAACTTACCAAGCTACCAGCGACCGCATCGCGATTGTGCTGACGGCAATCTTTTCCTTGCTTTATGTGCTAAGCAGCCTTTTGCTCAGTCCTATTGAATTAAAGGTATTCGGGCAATTAGCTTCTCTGGGTTCCTACCATTTGCCTGCGCCGCTTGGTAGCGACGCGGTATCTTTATTCCACACGGCTATGGTGGCTACCGGCATTATCCTTGCCATTCGCATATGGCGCGAGACGGTCAGTCGGAACGACTATTTCCGCCTTAGCCGAAAACCCTTTGTGATCGGTGTTGCCGGTGATTCCGGGGCAGGCAAAGATGACTTTTCCAACGCCCTTAGGGGTTTGTTCGGTAGCTATGCGGTAACCACTGTGTCGGGTGACGATTACCACCTTTGGGACCGCCAAAAGCCTATGTGGCAAGTAATGACTCACTTGAACCCCATGGCTAACGACTTGGAAGGATTTGCAAACGACGTGGTAGCCTTGACGGATGGCAAAAGCATCCTGTCTAGGCACTATGACCATCAAACCGGGCGCATGAGCCGCCCATTCAGAATCAACAGCAATGACATTATTATTGCCAGTGGTTTGCACGCGCTCTACCTGCCCATTCTTCGCGAGTGTTACAACCTCAGCATCTATTTGGACATAGACGAAGACTTGCGCCGACATTTTAAACTGCAAAGAGATGTCCATCAACGAGGTCACACAACTGAAAGTGTGCTATCTTCATTCGAAAAGCGTGAGCCAGATTCTGATCGCTTTATAAGGCCTCAGTCATCCCATGCCGATCTTGTTTTATCTCTGCAACCCATCCACCCTCGCATGTTAGGGGATATGAATGGAAAATACCCACTGCGCTTCAAGCTTGTGGCCCGCTCACGCCACGGTCTTAACGAAATGTATTTAACTAGGGTGCTTGTGGGCATATGCGGTCTGCATGTGGACATGGTAGTCAGTGGCGATGCCTCTGAGGTAGAACTTAGCATAGAAGGTGAAACCACCGCACAGGATATTGCGCTGGCAGCGCAGATGGTTTGCCCGCGCATTTTCGAGTTCCTGGATATTTATCCAAAATGGCAAGATGGGGTCACAGGGTTAATGCAGTTAATCACCCTGTCTCATATCAACCAAGCACTTACCAAACGGTTTATATGGTAAAAATTTATTCCAAAGAGCGTTTCAATCGCCTGCCAGATGCCATTCTGTTTGACACAGACAACACTTTGTATCCGTATGATCCGGCTCACACCTCTGCCCAAAATGCCGTAAGGGACAAGGTAGTCGGTACGTTTTCCATCAAGCCTGAAGATTTCGATAAAGCCTTCAAAGAAGCCAGGCAACAGGTTAAATCGCGCCTCAAACACACGGCATCATCGCATAGCCGACTTTTATATTTGCAGCGCATGTTGGAAATCATGGGTTTGGGTTCGCAGGTGCTGCTTGCACTAGATTTTGAACAAACCTATTGGCGGACATTCCTGAGCAATGCCTTGTTGTTTGACGGGGTGAAAGAGCTTTTAGACGACCTGCGGCTACTAGGCATCCCTACCGCCATAGTCACCGATCTGACGGCGCAGATTCAATTCCGCAAAGTGGTGTATTTTGGCTTGGACCACTATTTCGACTACATCGTCACTAGCGAGGAGGCCGGGTTTGACAAGCCCCACGAAGCCCCATTTCGGATTGCCTTGGAAAAAATGCGGCCGAAGGGAGATTGCGTTTGGATGATCGGAGACAACCCTGTCAACGACATTCGCGGAGCGCGGGAGAAGATCAATGCGGTTACATTGCAAAAAATTCACCCAGGAACGGCACTCGGTACAGCAGAGAATGCGCCTGATGCCGCGTTTAATGAGTTTGGCGAGCTTCGGCGCTTGATTGTCCGCCTAGGAGAAGGGGTATGAGCGTCTATGCAGATCAACTGAAAGCCTCTATCACCAAGTACTGCGCAAAAATAGGCACGGACCCGCTACTCGTTCAAGGTGCCGGGGGTAATGTTTCTTGGAAAGACAAAGACACTCTGTGGGTGAAGGCATCGGGTACATGGCTCGCAGATGCAATGGAAAAGGATATTTTTGTGCCTGTTGACTTGCAGCATCTGCGCCTAGCCCTAGGCAGTGGCAATTTCGCAGTGACTCCTATGGTGCTCGGGGAGTCTGCGCTCAAGCCATCCATTGAGACCTTGCTACATGCTTTGATGGCGCACCGGGTCGTGGTGCATCTGCATGCCATCGAGGCGTTGGCGTACTTGGTGCGTAGCGGCTGGCAAACCGATTTCCAGTCACGCCTGGACGCAAGCATTAGATGGACCTCAGTGGGTTATAAAAAACCTGGTGCAGACTTGGCCGAAGCTGTCAGCTTGGCTCTGCAAGGAGCAAGCGGTGCTAATGTGATTTTTCTTCAAAATCATGGCGTGGTTGTTGGTGGGGAAGACATAGCAGAAGTCGAGCAGGTGTTAAATGACATGACCGTGGCCTTGAATACTCCGCCTATTTACCATCCTGATAAGCTATCATCATTAGTTCCAGTTAGTTATGAAGGTAAAGCTTTATATTATCCAATTACAGACAGTGACATTCATCAACTGGCAACGAAAATAGACCTGTTTAATCGGCTAGAGTCTGGTTGGGCTTTATATCCAGACCATGTGGTTTTTTTAGGTGCCCACCCGCACACCTATAATGATATGGAAGCGCTAGATAGGGCATTGTGCAACATTGATGAAACACCCCAGTTAATTTTTATTAAGGGCGTGGGTGCATTTACAAAGCAGGACTTCAGTTCTGCCAAGAACGCACAGTTACGCTGCTATTACGATGTTCTAGTAAGACAGAATCAGGAACATGTTATTCAGACCCTCACACCCCAACAAATAGGCGAACTATTAAATTGGGATGCCGAGCAATATCGTATGGGGTTGGCCAAATGAATATTAGATCAAATATTATGACTTTTCTCAAGGATAATCTGGCTAGTATAATTGTTACCTTGATATTTTTAGCCTACACATTATTCACTTTCGGTTTTTATTTTGAGCGCACTCTCAACGGTGATTTAAACAACCATATATTGAGTAGCGAAAAATTTGGGGTTCCGCAGGCACTAAAGGAACGAGGAATTAAGCCATTATACTATGGTCCTGGACAGACAGGCTGGGATGGTCAGTTTTATTACTATATGTCTAATGATATTTTGGCGCAGAGAGACACGGCAAGCCATATTGATGCTCCATCCTACCGATATCAACGAATTGGGCTTTCGCTGTATGCGTATATTGTTGCAAAAGTTTTTGGCTTGGGTTGGATTTCACCAACCACTTATTTTGTAAGTTACTTGTTGTTGATTCTCGCAGCTACATTCACTGGAGCGCAGCTTTTCGCAAAACTTGGGACGCATCCCGCGCTCATACTATTGTGGTCGCTAAGTGTTGGCACACAAATAACCTTATTTAACGGCTTGCCCGATGCCGCTGCGGATGCTTTTCTGATTCTGGCTGTGTCAGCACTTTTTGCAAAGCGTTATGCCTTAGCCACTATCCCATTTATATTTTCTGCTCTTTCCCGTGAGGTTTATACCCTTTTTCCTTCGTTTATTCTTTTGTTTATTCTCTTAGATTTAACAGTTAATTCTGCAATATCTAGTAAAAATCGGTTCCACCAAGTGCTCTCAATTTTATTTAAGTGGAGGAACTATTATTGGCTGGCAGCGCCTGGGTTGGCGGCTGTTGTTTGGCGCATCTATGTTGCTAGACATTTTGGCACATCTCCTTCTGAGCAAACCGGTGGCATTATCGGCCTCCCGATGGTAGGTTGGCTGGATTATTTTATATCGGGGATCAGCGGGAATCACAAATTACTAGGCTCTGGCTATTTAGCATATACAGAAGCCTTTTCTTTGTTTTTATTCATAACGGTACTTGCCGTAGGTTTATGGATATCACTATTTACAATTATCAAACGTTATTCGCACGTGCCACCAGAAATCAGAGGCATTGCGGCAGTGCTTATTTGTTTTGTTTATTTATATTCCAGCTTTGGCCCAATTGTAATTATGCTTTACAGTGGCTATATAAAGGCTATCGCCGGTTTATTTTTTGCGATACCGCTAATGATTGTCGCATCAGGCATAACGGGGAAAAAGAAAACTATCACTTATTATGTACTCGTTATTTCTCTTATTTTCAGCACAATTTACAACATGAAGGTTAAGATACTCCCACTTGAACCAAGCTTGGATAAGTATACTAAAATGTCGAGTGTTTCTGAGTCCAAGAAGATTGAGTGTTTTGGCGAGTATTCTGCGAAGATTAATATTGATAGTGTCAACATCATTAAAAGCGGTTTTATGCGACATCTTTTTGGGCACGATGATTTATTAGTTGTTGCCTTGAGCTTGACAAATACAGGGAAGCACAACTTTGTTTCAAGCAACAATTTTGGGGGGGTGTATATGAGCTATCATTGGTTAGATGCACAGGGTAATATGGTCGTTGACGGTATTCGTTCCGCCCTTCCAGGCATTGTATCCCCTGGGCAAACGATAAACACTAGTATAGTATCCTACCTCCCTACGGGTACTGGCGATATTTATCTAAAGCCGAGTCCCGTCCAGGAAGGATGTGCATGGTTTTACCAGTCCGACCTAACTGTCTCCAATGGAATAAAAATAAATCTCGCAAATTAGGGCGAGGAAGGTAATACAGCTGGATGCACCTACCACACCCTCTAAGACGAGAGCACTTTTCATGTCAACATAAGAATTGCTAGGCTGAGTTGCCTTGCACCGCCGCAATAAAGTAAAATTGGGCCGTTTTTTTATACCAGCCGAACCGGATATCACGCGGCAGGCGGACCCTTGGGGTTTCCCAGCAATTGGCCTGCCGTGCGACTTTACATCACCTCCACGCGACAAAACGACAGGGCCTTGCGATGAATTTTGCGGAAAAGCTGGACACGGTGTTCGGCCTGCCCACATTCCCCATCGGCAAGTTTGGTCCGGCCAAGTCGCTGTCCGGGGTATGTCTTGCACAAGTCACTCTACCTATGCCGTTTAATTTAGCCGAAACCTTCCACCAGCAGGTCGCCTTACAGCCAAGACCTCCGGCCATCCTAGGCCCGCGTGAAGGTGCATGCATCGGGTATGGTGCTTTGCAGGGTGAAATTGAAACCCTGGCGGAACGCTTCAACATGGCAGGCATCGATTCTGGCATGAATATGGCCTGCACTACCCCAGTGGCCGGGATTACACTGCCTTCACTTACACGCTATGGCTGTGCGGCTTGCGGGTTGGCCCTCAATGAAACCTATGGCATCATCGAAGTGGACACCTTGACTACCCTAAGGAAAAACGTGGTTCCGTGGGCAAAGTTTTGCCTGCCTAAGGCATTCAACTCGCCGGGCAAGACGAAAATGGGATAGGTGAAATACTGCTCCGGGGGCCAGGTCTGCTGGATGCCTACTGCGTGTTTGCAGTCAAAACCCGGCGCCTGGGCGAAACCCCGATGGCCCACATCGTGTTAGCAGACGGCAATGACCCTCCCGGCGAAGCCGAACTAATACAATACTGTAGCCAGCATCTGGCGGGCTACAAAACCCCCGAACAATTCCAGTGGGTCGACAGCCTAGCCCGGACGGTAAGCCGCAAGCTGATACGCAATGCCGAACCCCCGGCCCCTCTCCCGCAGGGCAAGGGGGTTGAACGCTTACCTTGTGTGTATGTGCCTTGCAAAATGATATAACCTAAAAATAACTCTTTGATATTGAGAATGCTGTAACTCATTTCTAAACAATGCAAACCAGAGAAAGAACATCATGCCAGCCCTCTTGCCCTCACCCCTTTCCCATGGTCAACAAGCCCTTTGGTTCATCTACCGCGAGGCACCGGACAGTGCGGCCTATAACATGGCGTTGCCGCTTCGTTTTACAGGGAAAGTCTATGCGGCAGCCTTGCAACGGGCAGTGCGGCTTGTGCTGGAGCACCATCCGATGTTGCGCTCCGTCTTTGGCGAGTCTGACGGCGTGCCGCATCAATGTCCTCAAGCAGAGATAAGCCATCATTGGCTGGAAGTTGACGCAAGCCAATGGGCCGAAGAAGGGCTGATGGCGCAAGTCCAGCGCTTTTCGCAGCAACCGTTTGTGTTGGAAGAGGGCGCATTCCGCGCCACGCTGTTTCAGGGTGCGGAAGCCGGGGCGGTGCTCCTGATTACGCTCCATCACATTGCCGGCGATGCCGCATCACTGTCGATCATCGGCAAGCAGATAGTGGCGTTGTATGCCGCGCAATTGGACGGGCAGGCTGTCAACTTGCCTGCCTTGCCGGCGGATTATTCCGACTTCGTCGATTGGGAAACCCGCCTCATCACCAGCCACAAAGGGCAGCGCATGGCGGCGTATTGGCAACAGCAGTTGGCCGGCAAAGTGCCTGTGCTGCAACTGCCCACCGACCACCCGCGCCCGCCGCTGCAAACCTACAACGGGGCATCACTCTTCATTGAATTGCCGGAAGAGTTGACGCAAGCCCTAAAAGCCCTGTCCAAGGCACAGCACTGCATTTCACTATGATGAAGGAACCCCATGTGCGAACCTTGGCTGGGCAAATGAAAAATCGCCTTGAGGGGTAAAACCCGAGCAAGGCAAGACCGCTGAGGATAAGGCAAGGGCATGGCGAAGCGGGTAGGCGCGCCTTGCCCGGCGACGCTGGAACTGCGCATTTGCTTTTCAACGGCTGCTTAGTGGAAACCGTTTATGCATCACGAGCCTTTTATCGATGGTGTCTTCTTGAAGTGAATAAAAAGAAATACATCAATGGCCCATGCACGATTACAATGGACAATGCGTATGGAAATGGAGGCTTTACAATGGAAACCAAGCCGCTTGCCTACTTCGCAAACATAACGGTGACAGGGGAAGGTGTCGGCGAGGACTATTGGAATAAATACAAAGCTTCCGTGTTTGCAAACTTGTCACTGGGCGGTGTCGTTCGGAAAGATGGCTGTTGGCAAAACAAGAACGCGAAAGTATGCGCTTGGAAATAAGCTCAAAGGAAATGGCGAATACAGGCACCCACGGGGGCTTGCCAATATGGCTTTAACCGTCAACTAATCAAAAAGTCACGCATGAAACACCGCATAGACCCAAAAATAGATTGCGTATTCAAGGCATTGCTGGGCTCCGAGGAAAACCGCAACCTGCTGGTGCATTTTCTCAATGCGGTGCTGGTTGACGATCTAAGCTCACCCATAACCGAAGCTGAAATACTCAACCCCTACAACGAGAAGGAGTTTTTGGACGACAAACTGAGCGTGGTCGATGTCAAAGCCAAGGACGGCGAGGGGCGGCTTTACCAGATTGAAATCCAATTGCTGGCCTATCGGCATTTGCCGGAGCGGATGGTCTACACTTGGTGCGACATCATCAGCCAGCAATTGCAAAGCGGCCATGATTACAGCCTGTTAAAGCCGGTCTTCAGCATTTGGCTGTTGGCGGAAAACCTGCTGCCCGGCGAAGCCAACTATGCCCACGAGTATAAACTGCAAAACTGCCTAGGCCACACCTTGGCCGACTTGGGCGGCATCCATCTGTTGGAACTGAAAAAGTTTACGGCGGAGCGGATTGAAACCGAGGAGCAACGCTGGCTGAAGTTTTTTAAAGACGGCGAACGACTGGACGATACCGCCCTTCCTGATTGGATGAACACCGACGAAATGAGGCAAGCCATGAGCACCCTGAAACAATTCTCCGAGAAAGAACGCGATTACCATGCCTACCAAGCACGGCAAAACTATTTGCGCGAACAGCGCACCTTGCAGATAGAGAGGGAGGAGGATTTACGGGAGATGGAGAATATTAAATTGGAAATGGAGCAGATAGAGCGGGAAATGGAGCAGATAGAGCGGGAAAAGGAGCAGATAGAGCGGGAAAAGGAGCAGATAGAGCGGGAAAAGGAGCAGATAGAGCGAGAAAAGGAGCAGATAGAGCGGGAAAACGATCAGATAAAGCATTACATGGAACAGGCTCGACAGGATTTGCAGCGGGAGCGGATGGAAAAGCAATCCCTGCAAGAGGAAATCGATCGGCTCAAGGCCTCGCTGGCCCACTCACAACAATAAGGGTAAGTTTAAACAAACGTCATAAAAGTCCCATAGGATTTAACTTTGCTGCTAGATATACTTTTGGCGCGATTTCAACCTCTCAATTTTGCACTTCCAAGGCCCTAATTTTTGGCGCCAGAGGGAAACCATCCCGTTCTGGTTATTGGCGCTCCAATGGGAACGCCAAGCACCAGCTTGGCGAGGGGATTGACCAAGGTTTTGGCCAGCACATCGGCTTTATTGGTGCCATTTTAACCATACTCGCTAATCCCGCCGGGTTTGCCTGTTACCGCCGGTTGGTGCAAAATAGGCCCAAACTAACCCAATTCAACAGTCTCAAACGGCCCGTGCATAATAAAATTCCATCCGTACACATCATGGGCAGCCGCTTATTCGGCGGTGCCGAGCATTTTTACCTGCGCCTGCTGCGCAACCTGCGGGATGCAGGATATCCGGTGACCGCGATCAACCGGCCCGGCAGCCCAGTCGCTGAAGCTCTGGCGGGCGATACTATCCAACAAATCCATATCCCCATGGCCAACGGATGGGACTTATGGTCACTTTGGCGCTTGCGCGAGGCTTGCAAAGAGATGGGGCCATGCATTGTGCAAACCTACATGGGAAGGGCGACGAGGCTCACCCGGCTGCCCTCCAACACGAAGGCGATCCATGTTGCCCGGCTAGGCGAGTATTACAAGATTGACGGCTATTATCGACATGCCCACGCCTGGGTTGGCAACACCCAGGGCATTTGCGATTATCTGGTAAGGTCTGGACTGCCCGCCAAACGGGTGTTTTACATCGGAAATTTCGTGCCGGACCCGTCCCCCGCGGATGCGGCATCAACCGCACGGGTCCGTTTGCAATACGGCATCAGGCAGGACGCTTGGATCATTTTCAGCCTGGGCCGCCTAGTCGATGTGAAGGGTTTCGACGATCTGCTCAAGGCCGTGTCACTTCTGCCTGAGGAAATTGACGGCAAACCCCTGCTGTTGCTGGTCGCAGGCGACGGCCCACACGCGGCCTGTCTGCAAGCCCACGCGCAGGAGTTGGGCCTTGCCGACCGGGTCCGCTGGCTGGGCTGGCAAGACCAACCCGACCCGTTTTACGCGCTTGCGGATGTTTTTGTCTGCCCGTCCCGCCACGAACCGCTAGGCAATGTGATCCTTGAGGCTTGGAGTCACGGACTGCCGCTGATCAGCACGGCATCACTGGGGGCGGTCGAACTGGTCGAGCCGGGGGTGACCGGGCTGCTGTCCCCTTGCGCGGACCCCAAAGCGTTGGCCGGCCACATAGCGGCGCTGTTATCGGCATCGGCTATCCAGCGCAAACAATTGGGCGCGGCGGGGCGCGAGTTCCTGCGCAGGCAGTTTAGCGCTTCCGCCATCAGAGATGCCTACCTGGAATTGTACGCGCAACTGATGGCGGAACGTGGAAGCTAATCATTAGGGTAGGCGTAATGAGCGAGTAGCGCGGAAGTATCGATCAAATAAAGCAACTGGCCTAATTCTCGGCTTCGCGTTCCGCAATCAGTTCAGCGATGCTATCCCGTTCTGGCGAGAACCGTTGCCGAGCGACGAACGGAACCGTACCAAACTGAACGGCTTCCTAGACGTGGACCTGCAACAGGGCGCGACGCATGTCGCCTTCCGCAAGGAGGCCAAGACCAACGATGCGGTCGTGATGGTCGTCCTGCTGGTGTTGCGTTATGTCCAGGCGGGATTCCATTGGATCACTGTCATCCTTGACAATGCCACCATCCACCGGGATGCCATGAAGTCTGCTGTCAGCGAACTGCTGGCTGAAATTGCCGGAAATCTCGCTTGGGCGGAACTGAAAAACATCAATCTGGAGTTCCTGCACACCCCGTCTTACTCGCCCAAGTTCAACCCGGCTGAGTACCTGATCCACATGGTATGCCAGGATGCGCTCTGCCATCTGCCCTGCACCTTCACGATTAAGGACAAGGCAGACCGTGTGCAAGCGCATCTCGCCCAAGGTCCGCCGTTGAACCCCGAGCAAATGCGGAACCTCCTGCGGCATATCGGGAACCTACCCATAAGCGGGAAACCGATGAAAATTTGGCCTAAATTGGAATGACAAGGGAGTAATATAGCTTTCCATCGTAAGTGTCAATTTATCGATGCCTAATATAGATTATTTCATAGTTGAGACACAAAACTCAACCTTCAACATGGAACAATCCATCTCCCACATCCATCATTCCATCCCGCCGATGACCCACTTTATGAAATTCATCGGCAGTTCGATGCTTTGGATGCATCGTTTCTTCTTAAACATCCGTCCATCCTTATGCTGGCTCCATCATTGGATCAAAAACTTGCAAGGCTTTATGTTGGCGGGTTCTTTTCAGAAAGCTGCCGGGGGGCTTCTTGGCTTTGCAGGCGAAGCGGCGGGTTAAATCATCCACGCTGTCTTCCATCGCCCCGGTGGCGATGTTATGCAGCTTGGCGTATTGAACATTTCGCATTGCCGTAAAAATAATGAGTGTTTTATTTAGGTGTGTCAAGCGATTACTCGGAATAAACCTTGAATATGGTTAGCACATTTGCTAACATCTAATCATGAATTACAAGCTTGAATATTACAATTCGTCCGTCCAAGCCGTACTCAATGCTTGGCCTGTAGGCATCCGCGCCAATTTTCGCGGCATCACCATTCGCATGATTGAACATGGGCCTCATTTAGGGTTTCCGCATACACGAGCCATGAGTGATGGTCTGTTTGAGATTCGTGCCAAAGGTGTGGAAGGAATTGGACGGGCGTTTTTTTGTATGTTGGTGGAACGTAGGATTGTGATCTTACATAGCTTCATCAAGAAAACCGATAAAACGCCGCAAAGAGAATTAAACATCGCCCGCGCCCGCTTGCAAGAGGTTAAAAATGCCACACGGTAAAATCACATCTGAAGTCATCGGGAATTACGAACCCGTGGTTTTCGACCCCCATACCGAATTGGAACAGGATTTGCTCAACCCTGAATTTAAACTTGCCTATGCTGCAATAGAGGAGGAATATGCTGCGCTGGATTCATTTTTGCTAGCACGCAAAGAAGCAGGCTTTACTCAAGACGAAATCGCACGGCGCATGGGAACCACCAAAAGTGCGGTCTCGCGCTTGGAATCCTCCTTCGGCAACGATAAACATTCTCCTTCCTTCGCCACATTGCGTAAATATGCCAAGGCTTGTGGCAAAAAGCTGGAAATCAAATTAATTGGTTAAAACAGTCGGAAACTCGCTGTCCGCATGGCTGTAGATAGTCCGGTGCTCCGGGCCTCTTCGGCCAATTGATCGGGCAGGGTGAGTTGGATAGTCGTCACTATTTCCTCTAAGATAAACAAAAAGCCTGGCCAGTTTGCGCAGGCTGCGATTGGGAATGTGTTGCCCTTCTTTAGCCCTGTCAACGGTGGAGTTATGCGGCCAGTTTATGGACTAGATCAACCACATCCACATAAGTGAATAACAGGTCTTGAAAATCGGGGCTTTCCAAGTGTTGTTCGACCGGTTGTTTTTCCGGTATGGCTTGACCGACTTCCCGATAGGTTTCCAAGTTAATCAAAATGGCCTGGCGGGCGGCTTGCTTGGCTAGTTCCAGGGTTTCGCCATAAGTCGAAATCGCCAAATCCGGCACTTGCACGGCAAAGCCGGTTTCTGTTGGTTCTAGGACAATTAGGTAACGCATTATTGAATCTCCAACTTGAGTTTTTTCACGGTGTCCGATGCCCGTCCAACCGGTATGTCTTTTTGCGGATGCACGATAGTGACAATAAAGCGGCTTTGGGGGTGCTTATAGTTGTGATGGTCGCCTTTGATGCCGACGAGTGTCCATCCATACTGTGCGGCCAATTGTAATAGCTCCCGGCTGGTATAGCGTTTTGGCATGTTTTTATTCGGGATAATAATTGTTTTGATTTGATTCGGATAACAGTATCTACGGTTTACGCCAAAATCGTAATTGCAGCCTACCAACGCGCGTTACATCAGTTATTTCACTGATGTTACGCAACCGTGTAGGCTGTAGCCCGGATGTTGTGGAGTGCGGCGACTCGTCGCCGCCTTTTGCGTCCAGCGGCGACGAGTCGCCGCACTCCACAAGTTGCCATCCTCTAGCGATGACTGCGTAACATCAGT
>CAIZPP010000237.1 GCA_903934875.1 uncultured Methylococcaceae bacterium | reverse complement strand
GGCGCATAAAGTGCGCGTAATAATTCGGCAGTCCTAGGGTTGTCGGTGCCGACCACAATGCGGTCGGGTTTCATGAAATCATCAATAGCAGGCCCTTCCTTGAGAAATTCGGGATTGGAAACGACATCGAACTCCACCGTATTACCCCGGTCCTTTTGCACTGCCAAAATAGTTTCACGTACTTTGTCGGCAGTGCCCACCGGAACAGTGGACTTGTTCACAACAATCCGATACCCCTGCAAACGCTCGCCGATGCTACGCGCCACTGCCAATACATATTTCAGATCGGCGGAACCGTCCTCATCCGGCGGCGTACCCACAGCAATAAACTGAAACAGGCCATGCTCCACCGCCTTGTCAATTTCGGTCGTGAAATGCAATCGGTTGGCCAACATATTGCGCTGGATAATGGCATCCAAACCAGGCTCGTGGATCGGCACTTCGCCACGGTTCAAACGCTCAATCTTGTTGGCATCCACGTCAATGCAAAGCACATCATTGCCCACCTCGGACAAGCAAGCACCTGTGACCAAACCCACATAACCGGAACCAAATATGGTGACTTTCATGTTTTTTTAGATCGTTATAATTTAGATTCAATATACAGCGTTTTCAACATCAAAGAGTTACTTGATGGTTGGTATTATAACACACGTTATTCGGTTAGCCTGAAGAGTTAACGGAATGTCTGTTTTAGGTATATTTTTAAGATGAAAACGCTGTACATAAAAATATTCCCATGCTTCACATACCAATTTCATAAATGTACCGGATTAGTAAGATTCTTCAGCTATGCTGATTCCGGCATGGACCGCCTGTACCCAAATAGCTGGGATGCCCAAAGCCCTGCTGTCCATGGACCCTAGGTTCCGGCGAACCATGCCGGAGCGACGGCATCCTGGGTTTTGTTGAAACATCTTCCTAATCTGGATGGACTGTGTGTTAATAAATCGCAAGGAGTTCCGGTTTGTATTTATGTACAGCATTTTTATCTTAACAAAGAATAATAATAAAGGACGCTCAATAAAACCATCTTGTGTGTATGCGCCTTGCAAAATGATATAACCTAAAAGTAACTCTTTGATGTTAAGAATGCTGCAGCAAGTCGCTCTTGATATCATCGATATCTTCCAGCCCCACAGCGATCCGCACCAACCCATCGCCAATCCCGGCGGCAACCCTTTCTTGGTCAGTCAAGCGCCCGTGGGTAGTGGTGCCGGGGTGGGTAATGGTGGTCTTGGTATCACCCAGATTGGCCGTGATCGACAGCATTCGAGTGGAATCAATCAAGCTCCAAGCACCATCCTTGCCCCCCCTGACCTCAAAACTGACGATGCCCCCGCCAGACTTTTGCTGCCGTGTCGCCAACTCGTGCTGGGGGTGGGAAGGCAGACCAGGATAATACACTCGTTCAACCCAATCTTGGGTTTCCAACCATTGCGCCAAGCCAAGAGCATTTTCACTATGGGCACGCATCCTCACGGCCAAGGTCTCCAGACCTTTATGGAATACCCAGGCATTGAAAGGACTCATGGTCGGGCCACCGGTGCGCAGATAAGGATAAATCTCCTTGTCCAATAATTCCAGTCCGCCGACGATAGCCCCGCCCACGCAACGACCCTGCCCGTCCAAATATTTGGTGGCGGAGTGGATGACAATATCCGCCCCCAATGCCAAGGGCTTTTGTAAGACCGGGGTCAGGAAACAATTATCCACCACCAGCAAGACCCCTGACGCGTGGGCGATATCGGCCAAGCGGCTGATATCGGCAATTTGCGTCAGCGGGTTGGAAGGGGTCTCCACCAACAGAAACCGGGTTTCCGGGCGGATCGCCTGCTGCCAGGCAGCATAATCGGTCAAATCGACAAAGGTGGTTTCCACACCAAACTTGGCAAAATAATTCTGGAACAGCAACACGGTGTTGCCGAACACGCCCCGCGAGCAAACCACGTGGGCACCGGCTTTGAGCAAGCCGAAGCCGACCGACGCAATCGCCGCCATGCCCGATGCCACCGCGATACAGCGTTCGCCGCCCTCCAAGGCCGCTAAACGTTGCTCGAAGGCGCGGACGGTGGGATTGGTGAAGCGCGAGTAAATATTGCCGGGTTCTTTCCCGGAAAAGCGGGCGGCGGCCTCAGCGGCACTGTTGAATACATAGCTGGAAGTGGCGAAAATCGGGTCGCTGTGTTCCTGCTCCGCAGTACGCCGCTGTCCGGCGCGGATGGCCTGGGTTTCCGGGCCGAAGTCGTTCCAATTGGGTTCGTTCATTTTTAGTTAGTTTTTAAACATGAAAACGCTGTATCAATCAATAGACATTATCATAAACCCATCTGGCATCGGCGCAACTGCTGAACCAAAGGGCGGTTTCTGATAGAGTCTAATGTGCATTCGATAAAACCTCACTCGCCCACTGGCTTAGGCTTTTTCCATGAATTTCCGCCATCATCGCAGCATGAGCATGGACTGCGGGAGGGATAGTCAAGCATACCTCACCTGAAAACGGCTTTTGCGCAAGTATTCCTTTTTTCTCGCTAATGTCGAGATAATGATCTACAGCCGCATGGAATTCCTCTTCCAACCCTGTCACGCTTTCGCCATGAAAAGTGACGATATCGAGAATACCGGCCAATCTTCCAACAAATATACGGTCTTCGGCATCGTACACTATGTGAGCCACGTATCCCTTGTAAGTTATGATATTCATGGTTTAATACCAGAATATTCAAGAAATTCACGACTTATATTCCGCAAAATCATCCAATGGCGCATCAAAATCATCAGCCATTTTAAAAGTACCTTTTGCGCAGCCATATTTGGGGATTTTTTAGTGCTTTCAGTAAGTTTTGAATTTTGCTTAGTCAACAGATAGCCTAAAAAATACAAAAGTTCTTGCTCAAGTGGCTCGGAGTTCAACTGCTGAATTTTGCACACAATGAGTTGTTCGTTCATATTTACACCACGATTTTTTTGTTATTTAGACCCTGACTCGCCAAACGATAATGACGTTCACCGGCTTACTTGACTACCTGGTATTTTCGGTGCGGCCACTAGCTTGGTTTTCGATAAAGTCTAATTTTAGTGTCAAAAGATGCGCGGTACGCCCCCTAGTTGGCTAATTATCATAGCCGCATTTTTTCTCTAGGCCAAAATACAACCTTAATGCAATCGGGGTTGATAACGGCAATTTGAATATGATTGTGCATCTTAAAACCAGCATTAGGATATAATTCATCGCCTTCCCAGAAGGCAGCGCGCACTGTGTCAAACTTAATGCCTCTTCTAGTAGCTAATTCATGAGCATACCGAATGACAGCACAATCTAATTCGCGCTTTTTGAAATCAAAATCAGTTGCGCAAATCGCCCCATTAGTTGGAAGGCTTTTGTCCTCTTTCTCCATTTGAATTTTGAACTCTTTGTAAGCTATTGAAAGAAAATCGAGCCATTTCTGGTCAAGAAAATCTAGGCACACTCCAAAATCAATAACTGCTCCTATCACGAATGGTTTGAGTGTTTTTTTGATATTCTTCGGTAGCTGTGCCTGCTGGTCAGCCCATTGTTTTGCTCGCTCGTAGTTGTTCTCCCAAAAGTATATGCCTTTGCCTAGCCAATCGTAATCATTGACACTATGTTTCAACTGCTCAAGATTGTTAATTATTTTAATGCCAGTTTCTTCATCTAAGCCGTGAAATCCAAATACAGAGGCTGTATTTGATGAATACATAATTAGGGCATCCTAGGCTTGGATGATGCCTTATCTTTGGCGACGGTCTCTGCTGAAAAGTATTTTTCTGAATAATAACCTTGTTCATCGAGAATTCCTGCACTAACCAAGATATCCCTTGTTTCTTCTTTGGTGCGGGTCTTTGCTGATTCGCGTATGGAATCAGTCAAAACATCTGCCAAATGCCTGCCTTGAACACGAGCCGTCATGACTAAGTCAACAGATTGTTTAGTAATTTTATTTGATTCTTGATTTGGGAGCTTAATGGTTTGATGTTGTTGGCTTTCGGGACAGTATTTGAAATTCAGCAGGCCTACAGACCTGCCAACTACAATATTTTCTTGGCTTATCACAGTACTTGATGAGATTGATGCTTCTCTAGTCATGTACTTTTTAAAATGTAATGGTTTACTCTTTGTCAAAGCTTTATAGTTATCACTTTTATTCTCATTTTGGAAAGAACGATAAGTATTATTGTTATCTATCTTAATAATACTATTTAAACTCTCAAAATAGCTTTCCTGAATATCACCTTCAATTCCAGAAGGGCTGCGAATCCCAAATAATTTTAACTTATCTACACCACAATACATATGGTAATTCATAATCTCTCACCTTTAATCGTTAGAATCCAACACTCTTCCAATCTCATCAGAATTCATAACTATTTAGTTTGTCGTTTTTTCAAAATCATCAATTGCTTCAGTTAAAGCCAACGCCAAAGATTTTGCTGTGTTATGAGACAAATTTAATAAAGCTTGTCCTTTTCCATTTCGTCTTATTAAGATAAACATATCGTTATTTGAAACACCTAATGCAAACTCATTAAAATAAATATTTTCAATTTCAGATGACTTCAGTTCCTTCTCAACATCATTATGCTGAATATGTGTTTTATTGCTCATTTTATAACCTTTAATAAAGATGGTTGAAAATCAAAATATGGTGAACAAACAACCTTATCATTTATTCACGCGAAAATGTGACAAACACTATTAATCCTGCGGGCAAGCAAAAGCTTGCCCGCCCACTTTAAAATCCGATTAAACCTTGGCTAACGCCAACTCGTCCCTTAATGCTTTGATAATCGTGTCATAGCGGTTCGGGTCGCTGTCTTTGGCCTGACCGAACACGGCGGAGCCTGCGACGAAGGTGTCCACACCAGCTTCACGCACTTCACGGATATTCTTAGGGCCTACGCCGCCGTCGATTTCCAAGCGGATATTGCGACCCGAGGCTTTGATGCGGGCGGCAGCCTCACGAGCCTTGTCCAACACATAGGGAATGAAAGACTGGCCACCGAAGCCGGGGTTGACTGACATCAACAGGATAATGTCCACCTTGTCCAGCACATAGTCAAGGTAGGTCAACGGGGTCGCGGGGTTGAACACCAGACCGCATTGTGCGCCATTGTCTTTGATCAGTTGCAGGCTGCGGTCTACGTGTTCCGAGGCTTCCGGGTGGAAGGTGATGATGGAAGCACCGGCCTTGGCGAAATCAGGGATGATGCGGTCCACCGGCTTGACCATCAAATGCACGTCTATGGGTGCGGTGACACCGTGCTTGCGCAGTGCTTCGCAAACCAACGGGCCTATGGTCAGGTTGGGGACATAGTGGTTGTCCATCACGTCAAAGTGGACGATATCCGCACCGGACTTCAGCACGTTTTGAACTTCTTCACCCAGACGGGCGAAATCGGCGGATAAAATCGAAGGGGCAATCCAGTTCTCGTTCATTGTCAGGGACTCATTTTTGAGGGAAAAATCGGCATACGTTTACAGTTCGCGCATGTCTTGTATGGGGTGGACCGCGCCACTGTTGATCCAAGCCGCAGTAAGGTCCAACCCTGTGGCTGCATATTTTCACACTTGGCTTACAGGGGGGCAAGTATTGGCAGTCTTGATCATCTTACAGCCCACACGCATCGCCAAATTTATCAGCCATTCAGTGTGGAGTGCGGCGACTCGTCGCCGCATAGCTTGAAAGACGGCGACAAGTCACCGCACTCTATAAAGTCCAACATTAAGCGGAGGACTTGTTATAAACTGACGTTACGCATTGGTGTGGCAAAGCTCGCTTTGCCTGTCAAGGCAAGCCTTGACATTCCAAAACGAATCGCCGTAAGTCGGTAATCCTTTGCCGATGCGGCACAGTGGCCTGTGCGTAACGTCTGATGTAATGGCTTCCGAGGTATCCCTGTGTCTGCTGTCCCCAAACCCGCCCGAGATTTATACGCTGAACTTTGCGACCTGCCACCCCATGTGACCGGTGAGATCATTGCCGGCGAATTATATACCCAACCCCGCCCCGCCGGACCTCATGCCCTATCTGGCTCAACCCTGGGCATGGATATCGGTGCGGCTTTCCAGCGCGGCAAAGGGGGGCCTGGTGGCTGGTGGATCATTGATGAGCCGGAAATCCATTTTGTCCGCAATGTCGAAGTGTGTGTGCCGGACATTGCCGGTTGGCGACGGGAGCGTATGCCCAAAATCCCCAGGGGGCATCGTTTTGAGATTGTACCCGATTGGGCATGTGAGGTGCTGTCCCCTAGCACAGCCAAAAAAGACCGGGTGGTGAAAATGCCGGTTTACGCTCAATATGGCGTGGGCTATTTGTGGCTGGTGCATCCCTTGGACCGGACGTTAGAGGCGTTCGCGTTGCATGAGGGCTGCTGGACGGTGATCGGCTTGTTTCAAGATAACGACACGGTGCGTGTCGCACCCTTTGATGAACTGGCTCTGAGTCTTGGGGATTTGTGGGCAGAGGTGGAAGAGGGCTGATTACACTTTACAGCATTTTCAACATCAAAGAGTTACTTGATAGCTAGCATGAAAGGGCAAGATATTCAGTTAACTTGAACGTTAGCTGAATATCCTTTATTAGGTATATTTTAAAGATGAAAATGCTGTACATTAAGATATTCCCTTGCTTCACATACCCTTTTTAAAAATGTATGCCAACCAATTAGACTCTATCAGAAACCGCCCTTTGGTTCAGCAGTGGCGCGGATGATAGCTAGGTTTATGATAACCTCTATTATTTAAACGCGTATAATAATGCACTTATGGGCTTCCCCCAACGCGTTAATGCGCAAAAGGCTTGTTCCGTCGATTTGGCAACGTCTTTTGTTGACCGCCAAAACGGCCTATGTGCCATTTTTTTCACCGCTAGGAGTCCCGATTTGCATTCATGTACAGCGTTTTTTCTTAACAAAGAAAAATACTCATTCAAACTATCCTGTGTGTCTGTGCTTTGCAAAATGATATAGCTCAACAAGTAACTCTTCGATATTAAAAACGCTGT
>CAIZPP010000236.1 GCA_903934875.1 uncultured Methylococcaceae bacterium | reverse complement strand
TTTTTCTTTGCCACTTACCGATTCGGCGCAATACGGCTTACACCGGTTGCACACCACGGGCCTGTAAATCTATTATTTTATTTAAACAAACTAAAGCAAACTGATTCATTATCTTTTGGGTCAAACACTATTATAAAATTGGTTCTTCATGACTTGAAGTGGTGTATAATGCCATATAAAACAACTGCTTGTACAGATTCAAGCAACCATGCACCCCACTGAAATAAAAGTATTGTCACATGATAAGCAAAGAGCAGCTAATAATATTATTGGGTTTACAAGGAATTGAGATAGAGAGCGTTGAATTATCGTCAAACAATGTGCTCATTATCCGGGTCAGAAGCGCCACTGACGGATGTCATTGCCACCGGTGCGGCAAACCCACCGATCACTATTATGGACTGGGCCAAGAAATAAAACTACGCCATTTGCCCGTTTTCGGGTTTAAGACTTACATTGTCATAAAGCCCAAGCGTTATCAATGCCAAGCCTGCGACGGCAAGCCAACAACGACCCAGAAACTGGACTGGTATACTCCGAAAAGCGCCTTCACCAAAGCCTATGAGCAGGATGTCATGCTGTCCCTTGTCAACAGCACTATTCAAGATGTCAGCATTAAACATGACATTGGGCACGGTGCCATCGAGGGCATACTCGACCGGCATATCCAGCCATCGGTGGAGTGGGACAAGATCAAATCCATGGAGGTCGTCGGGGTGGACGAGATCGCGCTGAAAAAAGGGCATCGTGATTTCGTCGTCATACTCAGTGCCTACGTGCACGGCAAATTGAGGGTGCTGGGCATCCTGCCGGACCGCACCAAGGCCACTGTAAAAGCATTTTTTCTTAGCATTCCCAAGAGGTTGCGAAGGACGGTCAGGGCGGTTTGCTCGGACCTGTACAAGGGTTTCATCAGTGCGGCAAAGGAGGTGTTCGGGAAGCGGGTGGCGGTCTGCGCGGACCGTTTCCATGTGGCCAAGCTCTACCGCGAGGGGCTGGATTCGTTGCGCAAAAAGGAAATGAAGCGGTTGAAGAAGGAGTTGTCGGAGGCGGAGTACAAATCGCTGGTAAAAGTCCTCTGGCTGGTGCGGAAGCCTTTTGATGAATTAACCTCGGACGAGCAACATACCCTGAACCGGTTATTCCGTTACTCCCCCAAGATACGGGAAGCCTACGAACTATGCGATGCCTTGACTTCCATCTATGATACCCACCTTTCGAAGGGCCTCGGTAAACGAAAAATGAAGGGCTGGATGCGGCGAGTGGCCAATAGCGGGCTGACTTGCTTTAACCGTTTCCTGAAAACACTGGAAACCAATATGGAAGAAATCACCAATTACTTTATTGACCGGAGTTCCAGCGGGTTTGTGGAAGGGCTGAATAATAAAATCAAAGTCCTCAAGCGGCGATGCTATGGGATTACCAACTGCGAGCGGCTTTTCCAGAGGCTGTGCCTTGACCTACAGGGCTATGCCATGTTTCTATAAAGATCAGTCACTTATGATTTTAGTGTTCACCTTGTTTTTTGATTCTGGAAGTTGCCCAAAACAACCTTTAACCAATTGTTTTATATATGTTTATTCAATAACTTCAATTCCGGAAGAGCCGAAACAGGGCTAGAAGCACTATTCGGTTCAGACTGGGAAACGGTAGCGCGGTAGAATGGTAATAAGTTCAAAAGCAAAAGCCAAGATCAAAAGCAAGATCAAGAGCCAAGAG
>CAIZPP010000235.1 GCA_903934875.1 uncultured Methylococcaceae bacterium | reverse complement strand
GACATCCACATCATTGTGATCGCATCGCTTGCCGAGGTCGTGTCCAACCTCAACGCCCACAACCGGGCACTGCTCACCCTCCTCGGCGAACGCTATGTCACCCTATACGCCAATTCGGGATAAGGGGGTGCGGAATGACGGCCCTACGCGGGCTGAGGAACGAAGCCTGTCCTGAGCAAAGTCGAAGGGCGCATCGGTCGCGATTGATGCGCTTCACTGCGTTCAGCACATCCTACGTTCCTTTTTTCGCTCAAGATTTACGGGTGATAAATCGGGCAACGGTGAAACCGTTGCCCGACCTTGGCTCACCTTTGCCCGACAACAGTTTCTTCCATCTTTTCAACCAGCCAAACCTTGATTAAAGCTTGGTAAGGTATGTCACGCCTATTCGCTTCAACTTTAATGGATTCCAAAAGCTTGGCTGGCAATCGGATTGAAATGGATTGTGTGCTAGGCTTTAGATTCGGAAAACTAGATTGTTTGGCAAGCGACCAATCCAGATATTCGGTGCTATCATTGTCATCAGCTTCCCAAAACGCCCTTTCTTCGGCTTCGGTGGTAAATTCAGGAATTGCTTTTAGCTGCTTGTTCATAAACGGCTCGCTCCTTTCGTTTCATGTCACGGGCTGAGTACTCGAATTTTGCTCTGTTCGCAACGCAAAGTAAACGTAATGTGCAACAAGCGCCCGGCATCGGTCTTACCCAAGGCATGATAACGGTCTTCATATTGGCTATGCTTGGAATCATGTAGGGTTATTAACGGCTGATTGAAAAAAGGCTGTTCCGCTTCAGACTGGCTGACTTCATGTTTATCAGCACTTTTTCGTGCATTTCCGTCGTTCCAATCGAAGCCAACAATCTTTTGAAAAATGTCCATTGACAATTATTAACTCATTTTGCAAAGCGTTCAGTCGCGATTGATGCGCTTCACTGCGTTCAGCACATCCTACGGCCCTACATTCGGCGGAATACGCTTCGCTATTCCGCCCTACGCGGGCTGATGTTACGCAGTCATCGCTAGAGGATGGCGACTTGTGGAGTGCGGCGACTCGTCGCCGCTGGGCGCAAAAGGCGGCGACGAGTCGCCGCAATCCACAACATCCGGGCCACAGCCAACACGGTTGCGTAACATCAGTTATTAACTGATGTTACGCACAGCCCCTATTGCTGTTATCTGCAAAGGATTGCCGATCCACGACGATTCGTTTTGGAGTGTCAAGGCTTGCCTTGACAGGCAAAGCGAGCTTTGCCACTCCGTGCGTAACATCAGATAATTATCATGAAATAGCCTAATTATGCAACCAATTGATTAAAAAGTAATAATTCGATTTATGCAGCAACGCCGCGCTTTACCCAAAATGAGAATTGCTGGTTTCAATCAGCCCATTTGATAGCCAGCCTAACATTTGCATTGCGTCTGGGACACGCTTCCAATAAAAAACCCCGCCCGGTTGCCCGGACGGGGTTTTTGTGTCTAGTTTATGGTTCCCACGCCGGAGCGTGGGAACCATCCACCTTTAAAAAAATCCGCAGGATTTTTTTACATCATCCCATCCATGCCGCCCATTCCACCCATGCCGCCCGGCATGCCGCCGGCAGATTCCTGCTTCGGCTCTTCGGCGACCATCGCCTCGGTGGTGATCATCAGGCCAGCCACGGACGCGGCGTTCTGCAACGCGCTGCGGGTGACCTTCGCTGGGTCCAGGATGCCCATTTCAACCATGTCGCCATATTCGCCAGTGGCGGCGTTGTAGCCAAAGTTGCCGGTGCCTTCCGAGACCTTGTTCAGCACTACGGAAGCCTCGTCGCCGGCGTTGGCAACGATCTGGCGCAGCGGCTCTTCCATGGCGCGGCGGGCAATGCTGATGCCTACGTCTTGGTCATGGTTGATGCCCTTGAGTTCCTTGATCTTCTGCAGGGCGCGAATCAAAGCCACGCCGCCGCCGGGGACAATGCCTTCTTCGACTGCCGCACGGGTCGCATGCAGCGCGTCTTCCACGCGGGCTTTCTTTTCTTTCATTTCCACTTCGGTGGCCGCGCCGACTTTGATCACCGCCACGCCGCCGGCCAGCTTGGCCAGACGTTCTTGCAGCTTTTCCTTGTCGTAATCGGAGGTGGTGTCTTCCATCTGCTTGCGTATCTGCACCACACGCGCAGAGATTTTGTCGGCAGCGCCGGCGCCATCAATGATGGTGGTGTTTTCCTTGCTGATCTGGACTTTCTTCGCGGTGCCCAAATCGGCCAGGGTGGCCTTCTCCAAGCTCAGGCCGACATCTTCGGCGATGACGGTAGCGCCGGTCAACACGGCAATGTCTTCCAGCATGGCTTTGCGGCGGTCGCCGAAACCCGGCGCCTTGACGGCGGCAACCTTGACGATGCCGCGCATGGTGTTGACTACCAAAGTGGCCAGCGCTTCACCTTCAACGTCTTCGGCGATGATCAGCAGGGAACGGCCCGATTTGGCGACCCCTTCCAGCACCGGCAACAGTTCGCGGATGTTGGAAATCTTCTTTTCGTAGAGCAGGATGAACGGGTTTTCCAGTTCAACGCCCATGCTCTGCTGGTTGTTGATGAAGTAGGGTGACAGATAGCCACGGTCGAACTGCATACCTTCGACGATATCCAGTTGGTTTTCCAGGCCGGAACCGTCTTCAACGGTGATGACGCCTTCCTTGCCAACCTTGTCCATCGCATCGGCAATGATTTTGCCAATGGATTCGTCGGCGTTGGCGGAAATGGAGCCGACCTGGGCGATGGCGTTGCTATCGGTGCAGGGTACGGACATGTCGCGGATGGCTTCGACTGCCGCTGTGACGGCCTTGTCCAAGCCGCGCTTCAGGTCCATCGGGTTCATGCCGGCGGCAACGGCTTTCAGTCCTTCGTTGAGGATGGACTGGGCCAGTACGGTGGCGGTGGTGGTGCCGTCGCCGGCGATGTCGGAGGTGTGGGAGGCGACTTCCTTCAACATCTGCGCACCCATGTTTTCAAACTTGTCCTTCAGTTCGATTTCTTTGGCGACGGAAACGCCGTCTTTGGTGACGGTCGGTGCGCCGAAGCTCTTTTCCAGCACCACGTTGCGACCCTTAGGGCCTAGGGTGACTTTCACTGCGGTGGCCAGAATATTGACACCGCGAACCATGCGGGCGCGGGCGTCATCACCAAATTTAACTTCTTTAGCTGCCATTTGTGTTTACCTTGATAGTTGAATCTTGAAAGGGGAACCGACCGATTAGCCTTCGATTACGCCCATGATGTCTTCTTCGCGCATGACCACGATTTCTTCGCCGTCAAGCTTGATTTCGTTGCCGGCATATTTGCCAAACAGGACAATGTCGCCGACTTTCAGTTGCAAGGGACGGACCTGGCCGTTATCCAGCACCTTGCCGGTGCCAACGGCGAGGACTTCACCGCGCGTCGGCTTTTCGGCTGCAGAATCGGGGATTACGATGCCGGATGCGGTGGTGCGCTCTTCCGCCAGACGTTTTACGATCACACGGTCATGCAGGGGACGGATGTTCAAAGCCATAAGTTTTAACTCCTCGTTGTTGTAATAGTCTGAATGATGGGGTTTGGTGCCAACGGTTGTTAGCACTCTCCCTTAACGAGTGCTAATAATACTCGCCAGAAAGAACTTGTCAAGCTTTCGATTCAGCAGGGGTGCGATTAAGAGTGATGCGGACGGACCGGGCAGTCTTTGAATTTACACCTGGAGTGCAAGGCCTGCCTTGCCTTTAGATGCCTACGCAAGGCAGGACTTGCACTTCCGCACCACTTTTTCCTCAATCCGTTTTCAACAACAGTTTGATTTCAGCAACGGATTTATCTTGCCCAATCCAAAACCCGCGCATTTCCAACACGCCTTTGGTGTTCAGCGAAATCACCAGATACAGGACATCCAAGTAAACCGCATCGGCTAAATCCACCGGGGAGGGTTCGGCCGGGGCAGCGGGGTGGGAATGGAAAATGGCGAACAGTTCTTCGCCACGCTCGCGGATTTGGCGCATGGCATTGATTTGGCCTGCGGGGTCAAGTTGAAAGCGCAGTTGTGGCACGGCGGCTGCGTTTTCGACCGGATAACAGGATGCAGGCAAACCCTCCTTTGCGCCGATGAGTCCGCAAACCTCCAGTTCCGGGCAGGATAGTGCGTGGTGGAGTATCTGGTTGACCAGTTCGCGGGGCAGTGCTATGGGCGTGCTTGGCATGGCTTGGTTTCTATGGGTTGCTGAAAGGATAGGGAATGCGGCATTTTACCTGCATATACAGCGTTTTTAATATCGAAGAGTTACTTGTTAACTGATGTTACGTAGTCATCGCTAGAGGATGGCAACTTGTGGAGTGCGGCGACTCGTCGCCGCTGGACGCAAAAGGCGGCGACGAGTCGCCGCACACTGATGTTACGCAAAGACCCCTGCGCTGTTATCGACAAAGGATTGCTGACCTGAGGCGATTCGTTTTGGAGTGCCTTGACAGGCAAAGCAGGCTTTGCCACTCCATGCGTAACATCAGTTATATCATTTTGCAAAGCAATTCTAACGCAGGATGGTTTGATTGGGTGCCCTTTATTATTTTTCTTGGTTAAGAAAAAACGCTGT
>CAIZPP010000234.1 GCA_903934875.1 uncultured Methylococcaceae bacterium | reverse complement strand
GTACATAAAGATATCCCTATGCTTCACATACCCTTTTCAGAAATGTATTCCAATCAATCATTTAAACGCGTATAATAATGCACTAATGGGCTTCACTCAACGCGGTAAGACGCAACAGGCGTGTTCCATCGTTTTGGCAACGTCTTTTGTTGACCGTCAAAACAATGGCCTATGTGCCATTTTTTCACCGTAGGAGTCCTTGTGCGTATCGGGATTTGTAATCCCGACCCGGACGTTATGTCCCACAGTTCTGCCGTTGCACAAAACGTTACGGTCGGGATTACAAATCGCGTCCGGCGGAGCTTATATGCCAGTACATCGCTAGGAGTCCCGATTTGCATTCATGTACAGCGTTTTTATCTTAACAAAGAAAAATAATAAAGGACACCCATTCAAACCATCCTGTGTGTGTGCCTTGCAAAATGATATAACCTAACAAGTAATGTGTGAAATTAAAAACGCTGTAAAAACGCTGTACTTAGGCAAAACGGTGCCGGAACATCCACGCCGCCGCCGGAAGCGTGACCATTCCGATTAGCAATAGGGGCCATAAATCGGGTAATAAAAGCTCGATGCCCGCACCTTCCAGGTAAATCCTCTGCACACAGCGGATGGCATAGCGCAAGGGATTGAATAGCGTGACATATTGAAACCCCTTGGGCATGGTGCTGATGGGTGTCATATAACCAGACAATAAGATAAACGGCAGCAACAACACAAACGAGTACAGCATGGCTTGTTGCATGTTGGCGGCAATCGAGGACACCAACAGACCTACCCCAATGATGGCGAACAGAAACATCCCTAGGCAGATGTAAAGCGTCACGAAAGAGCCTACAAAGGGAATGCGAAACCACAGTTGAGCAACCAGCAGCACCCCAGTGGCCTGGGTCAGCCCGATGATGATAGGTGATAGTGCTTTGCCAACCATGATCTCGGTTGGCCTGAACGGTGTGACGAGCAGTTGGTCAAAAGTTCCCTGTTCACGCTCTCGCGCCACCGACAGGGCGGTCAGTATCAGAGCTTGCAACAGTGTGAGTACGGCGATCATACTAGGAACCATGAACCAACGGCTTTCCAGATTGGGGTTGTACCAAGCCCTAATGACGCTGCGGACGAGAATCTGCGCTTCCCCATGCCCCGCCCGCCATTCGGCGTTGAAGGCTGTGACCACGGTAGCAACATAGCCAGACGCAGTGGCGGCAGTGTTGGAGTTTCGGCCATCGACTATTAATTGCACTGGTGCGGTTTGGCCTGTCAAAAGGTTCCGCTCGAAATTCTGCCCGATTTGTAGGACCAATAGGGCGGACTTGTCATTGATGACCCGTTCAATATCCTTGGCCTGGGTAATATTGGCAACCCGCTGAAAGACCCCAGAACCGTCCAGTTTTGACAGTAATTGCCTCGATGCAAAGCTGCGGTCTTGGTCAAGGACCGCATAGGGCACGTTGTTCAGGTCATAGCTTGCGGCGTAACCGAAAACCAGGCATTGCATGATAGGCGGTGCAAACAGGCTTATCCGGCTGCGTGGGTCTTTTAGCACAGCCAAGAACTCTTTACGGGTAAGAGCCAAAATGCGTAGCAGCGATTCGAGCATGGTTTATCCCAATTTCTTTTTGGTTTTGATGCGGGCTAGCGACAAAAATGCGGTGGCCATCCCCGCAACGATTATCAAGTCCGGTATGATAATAGACCAGATATCCCCCGCCAGAAAAATCGTTTGCAAAAGTTCGTTGTAATATCGTGCCGGCAACACACGGGTGATCATCCGAACCGCCGCAGGCATACTGCGGATATCGAAAAGGAAGCCAGACAGCATCATGGCTGGAAGATAGGAGACGATGATCGCAATTTGGCAGGCTAGGAACTGATTTTTGGTGGCCGCTGAAATAAGCAGCCCCATGCCCAGTGCGACCAGCAAATATAACATTGATGACACAGCCAATACGGCTAATGAACCCCGCAATGGCACATGGAATAGGAATTGGGCCGCCAGTATGCACAAGGCTAGACCGATGACACCCAAGCCGAAGTAGGGGATGATTTTGCCTAATAGTATCTCGCCTACCCGCACGGGAGTTACAAATATCGCTTCCAGGGTGCCCTGTTCCCACTCCCGTGCCATCAATAACGCCGTCAGTAACGCACCTATCAGTGTCATGATTAACACGATCAAACCCGGCACGAGAAAAAAGTGGCTGTCATTGTTTTTGTTGAACCAAGTTTGGTTATGGATGATGACCGGCCCGATATCAGTGCCCATTTCCTCCGCTCTCTTGCGCATGAGGCTCTGGCTGACGGCACCCTGGGCGTAGCCTTCGACAATTCTGGCATAGTTCGCGTCGGAACCATGCACCAGAACTTCGGCCTCAGCGTTATTAAAGGCTAATTGGCGCGAGAAATTCTGCCTTATGCGGACGACCCCATCCACCTTGCGCTCATTCATCAACTGTTGCGCTGCTGGCATTGACGTCAACAATGTAGTATGGAAATAAGGGGAGAGTTCAAAACCGGCGGCGAGTTCGTCCGCCTCCGTGGAGCGATGCTCCAACACAAGCGCAATGGGTACATTTTTGACATCAAGGGACAGCCCGAAGCCGAAAATGAATATCAGCAATGCGGGCATCATAACGCCGATCAGTATCGTGCTAGGGTCGCGCAGCATCTGGCGGCTTTCTTTGCGGACAAGCGCCGCTATGCGCCGGATTTGGGATGACAGGGAGTTGTATTCCGTTTGGCTTGACTGTTTCATGCGGCATCCTTTGTCGCAGTAGCGGCCTTTGTGCGAGACTGTTCGACGATGGCGATGAAGGCATCTTCCATGCTTGGACGGTGACCGTCCCGGCTGTAGGCCAGCAGACGGATTTCAGCAGGAGTGCCCTGTGCCAGCAAACGTCCGGCATCTTGGATCAAGGCATGGTCGCAATACTCCGCCTCTTCCATGAAATGTGTGGTAACTATCACCGTCACACCCTGCTCGGCGAATGCCGTGATGCGCCGCCAGAACTCACGCCGCGCCAGAGGGTCCGCACCGCTGGTGGGTTCGTCTAGGAAGAGGATTTCCGGTTCGTGCAACAGTGCTGCCGCCATCGCCAAGCGCTGTTTATAACCGCCCGGCAATTGTTCGCTGGGCAGCTTGGCGAGCTGCGAAAGCTCGAAGTGCTGCAATGCCCATTCGATACGATCACGCTTGCGCCGTCCCCGCAAGCCATAGGCGCTGGCAAAAAACTCCAGGTTTTCGAGCACCGATAGCTGGCCGTAGAGTGCGAATTTCTGCGCCACATAGCCGATGCGTTGCCGCGCTGTGGCGCGTGCGACACGCAGGTCTTCTCCTGCAACCCGTAGAGAGCCGGCGGTGGCGGCTAAAAGCCCGCACAACATGCGGAAGGTCGTGGTTTTTCCTGCCCCGTTTGGCCCTAGCAGGCCAAAGATTTCGCCCCGGCAAACTTTGAAGCTGACATGGTCGACGGCGGTGAAAAGCCCGAATTTTTTCACTAGGTCGGTGACCTCAATGACCACTTCACGATGGCCTTTATCGACAGGGACATTTTTTCCCAAAGCGCCTACCGAGACCGGCTCGGCTTTATCTCCCTGGTGGTGCAATAGCAACATGAAGCCGTCCTCAAACCGGGCTGGCACCGGCTTGACGGCAAGCCCACTGAGCAAGCTTGGCAATGGGCCGGGAGTCGCGTTACTTCCGCCGCCATTGATATTTCCTGACCCTAGCACAAAACGGACGAGACCGCCCTCCGGCACGGCATCAACAATCCCCGCATCATCAAAGCACTGTGCTTGCAGGCTACGCGCCGGTTGTCCTGCGTGGGGTGCGACCAGAAACACCCGGTCATCGGCGAGTTCGCGCACCCCGCTGGGCGGGCTTTGCACCAATACCTTGCCTTGATTGAGGACGACCGCATGGTTGCAGCGTTCGGCCTCATCCAAATAGGCTGTACTCATCAACACAGTCAGATTTTCGTCCTTAACCAGACGTAGAATGATTTCCCACAATTCGCGGCGTGATAGCGGATCGACACCGACCGTGGGTTCATCCAGTAGTAGCAGTTCGGGCGAGCGCACCAGTGTGCAGGCAAGCCCGAGTTTCTGCTTCATGCCGCCGGAAAGTCGGCCCGCCAACCTGCCCATAAACGGAGCAAGATTGGTCATGTCCATTAGTTGGGCATAGCGCAGGTTTTTCGCCTCGGAGGTCACGCCATGCAAATCCGCATAAAGGTCTAGGTTCTCTTGGACGCTTAAATCTTCATAGAGGCCGAATTTTTGCGGCATGTAACTGATGCGTGATTGGATTTGTTGCGGATCGTCAGTTACATTGATGCCAAGCACTGCCAATTTGCCAGCATCCGGCGTGATTAGTCCCGCAACCATGCGAAGCATGGTGGTTTTACCAGCCCCGTCCGGGCCGACTAAAGCAGTCAGGGTGCCATGTTGAATCGCTAGCGATACATGATCCAAGGCGTGTACGGTATCCCCGCTACTGCGGCGGAAGGCTTTGCATAGACTTGTGCCGGATATTGCCAGTTCTTTATCTGTCTCTGCGGTTTTCATTGCTGCGCTTGGGATTTGGGCTGCGCCGCTTTCCACTCCAACGCCAAATGGACAGTCGCTGGCATTCCCAGCCTCAATTCGTCGCTCCCGTCGTTGACGAAAGCGCGGACCTCGTAAACTAGGCTAGGGCGCAATTCAACGGTTTCCACCGATTTGGGTGTAAATTCGGCAACCGACGAGATGAAGCCTATCCAGCCATCAAAGCGGCGATCCGCAAAACTATCGACTGCTATTGTAACCTGCATTCCTGGGCGCAGCTTGCTTAGATCAGTTTCCGAGACATAGGCCCTAACCCATTTTGGATCGACGATGGCTAGCGAGAACACGGGCTTTTGTGGCGTAGCCATCTCTCCCGGCTCCATGACACGGGTTCTTACCACGGCATTGCTAGGCGCGAACAACTCCGCATCCGCCAACTGCTTGCGCAACAAGGCAAGTTGTGCTGTGCTTGCCTGTAATTGCCATTCGGCCTGTTTAATATCCTCTTGCCGGGGTCCTATCAGCGCCAATTGCAATGCCTCTTGGGTAACTTTGAGCTTGGCCTTGGAACTGCTCAAGGCGAAGCGGGCATTGTCAAAATCCTGCCGACTGACGGCCCGTCCGGCGGAATCTTTGGACAGGGAATCTAGGCGCTGGAATTGATATTCGCTGTAGGCCGCATCCGCTTGTGCGGAATCGACATTCGCCCGAGCTTGGGAGATTTCTTCAGGGCGGCTGCCATGGTGCAAGCGTTCAACGACTTGCTTTTGGGCTTCAAGCTCTGCCTCGGCTTTATTGACCTGCGGCAGCAACCGGCTGGTATCTAACCGGGCTAAAATCTGGCCTTTCTTTACCCGGTCGCCTTCCTGCGCCAGCACTTCGACGATGCGCTCACTATTGTTAAACGCCAGAGCAAGCTCGCGCAAATCGACATTGCCGTACAGCACCATTTCAGTGGCTGGGCCTTCGGGGTGGAAATGCCGCCAAGCGGATACGCCACCGGCGGCAATCCCGGCGGCGGCTAGCAAAGTTAGAATTTTTCTTTTCATGGTGCTGCGATTTTCTCCAGAATCTGCGTTATCAACTCCAAGGCTATCGCCTCCCGCCGCATTTCATAAACCGGCGTGAAGAACACCCGGTGGGAGACGGTTTCGCGGAATACCGCATGGATGTCTTCAGGCATCAGATAGCCCCTGCCGGAAAGCCAGGCGTGGGCGCGGGCGGTGCGCATCATCAGGCTCATGCCGCGGGCGCTGGCACCTGCCAAAATTAGCCGGTCCATGTCCACACCGTCAAGTTTGATGCCAAAATCCTTCGGTTTGCGCGTCGCCTGCCACAGGGCCAAGGCATAGTCTTGCAGCGTAAGGCTGGCTTGAATCTCATGCTGGATGGCCCGTCCGATTTCACCGATTTGAGCGTAAGGCAGGATGCCGGGGCGGATGGAGTCTATCAGCCGGTCCACATCATGGAATTTCGCGTCGAACATCAATTGGCGCTGCAAGGCTGGGTCGTCGGGTGTTTCAATGTGCAGTTCCATGATGAAGCGGTCGCGGGCCGCCGATGGAATCTCGAAGGTTTCCTCCTTTTCCACCCGGTTGCGGTCGGCGAACACCAGCAAATGGGGGAAAAAATACTCCCGGTTGAAGGCGGTGATGCTGCGTTCGGCCATGACCCGCAACAGCAAGGAATGGACTTGGGGGCGGGCGCGGTTGACTTCGTTGAAAAAAAACACCGACAAGGCTTCGCCGTGTTTGAGTACGGGTCCGGGATCGACTTGGGGTTTGCCGAATTCGTTGATATAGGTATGGTAGACCAAATCGTTCGGCATCAGGTCGATGGTGCCTTCAATGCGTTCGTAAGCACCGCCTAGGCCGCAGGCCACGGCGCGCAGCAAGGTCGTCTTGCCCACGCCCACATCGCCTTCCAGCATCAGGTGGCCACGGGCGAAAATCGCCAGGGTGATGCGGCGCACAGCATAGTCCAAGCCTAGCACGGTTTGGTTGATTTCCCGCTCGAAATCCAGTGCGCGTAGTCGCCAGTCGGCTAAAAGAGAGTCCTTAAGCATTTACTGATCAAACATATGCAAAAACGATTTAATATCAGTCAATCTTTCAGATTTTAAATCAAAAATATCATTCCCTCGTATGCACTTTAGCGTTTCACCATTTTTTGTTATGCCTGTCATAATCCCTTTCCAGTCAGTGTTTCGTGCGTCTCTTTCTCTTCTTTTTAAAGTATCAAATCGTTTGTAAAAATCTACCCATAGCTTTAATAGCTCTTTATTTGAAATATCGCATTCTTCACCTGTTGCTCTAATTTTTTTTCCCTTACTTTCTAAACAATTTCGCCATCCATCATAAAGGCAGTCGGCAAAAATAGATTCTTTTGATTTTATGTCTTTTAAAATTGTTTCTAATTCACCTTTGCCATCTATATTTGTAAAAAAACATGATATTTTAATGCTTGTATTATGGTTTATTTGACAGGTTATAAATTCTTTTATGTTTACCAAAGATTTATCCATTTCAGGGAAGTCAAGCTCAGCGAAAGAACTTTTTAGGCATTTATTTATTAAGTTTATGCGCTCTTTTTGAGTGGATTCATCTATATCAAGAATGATTCCAATTTTTGATGAGCTTGCTTTTACGGCATCGGTTAACGCATTGACAATTTGGGTAGTTAGCTTTTTTTCATCTAAGTTACTATGCTTATATTCATCAATCTGCCAAACTTCAGGTTTAGTTTTTGATGAAGTTTTAGCAAGTGCCTCAATAAAAAATTGGTCGTTTTCACTTTCAACTATCAAAATATTCATAATGCTTTTTTAACCTCTAACCGGCCTTTTATTTTTAAGCTTATCTTCTAATGAATAGATTGGTATTTTTTGAATATTTATTTGATTAGAAGCTGGATGTCGTGACATTTCAAAGTAGGCTCCATAATCTTGAACTTTATTGTTCAAGATGAAATTCTTGAACGCTTCAATCATTTCATAGCTATGCGATGTGGCAAATAACTGAACATTATATTCTTCACATAAATTAAAAAGTATTTTCCAAATATTTTCTTGGCATTGATAATGAATTCCATTTTCGATTTCATCTATTAATAAAATACTATTTTTATTGTTTACAATTCTTAAAATATAATCAGCAATTCTATTCATTGCATCACCAAACAACGAAAGTTGCATATAATTTTCATTGTTGCGCTTCAGATAAATCGATGATTCTCCTAGGTTAAAAGTATCAACTTCTGCAATAGTGCTATCAATTATTTGGAATGCTTTTAATAACTCTCCAGACTTTCCTTCCAATTTGGCTTTATCAAATTCTGTTGCTAATTGTTCAGTATTTACTTTAAAACTTTCTGACATAATAAAGTGAGTATCAATAAATGTATGCTCTATGCCTCTGCCTACCCTGCCAGTAGAGCTACATATAAAGATATTTTTCTGTAGTTGAGTGTCCTTAGTGTAAGAAATGATGCTTAGAGAAGATTTAGCTGATTTTGTGCTTTCAAGGTTACTAGCAAATTCTAATAATTCTTCCGAACTTTCCGCGTCATTTTTTATTATACTGATAAAATCATCTGGCTCTTCTTTGCAAATTATGGAAACTTTGTTATCTGACTCGTTATTGGTGTCTAAAACGAAATTAAGCTTAATTTCGTTTTCCTTTTTCTGATGATAAAAAAAATCATCCCATGCCTTTTGAGGCATTGCTTTTAAAAATTCAGTGCTTATCTTTCTAAAGCTAAGTAGTCGTGCAATGCTTATATTTGATGGTTTTCCCATTAAAAGCAATGCTTCTAATAATGCAGACTTTCCCGCATTGTTTTTTCCACCAATTAGGTTTAATCTAGAAAAACCAATTGCTTTGGTATAATTAAAACAACGGAAGTTCTCAATTATTATGGATTTAATCATAAGTATTTATCATGCTAAAGATGCCAAAAGGAATACTACTGGTTATTTGGGATTTTGAATGGTGACCAGTTACAACCCACAAACAAACCATTGTTTTCAAAGTGTGCAGCTAGTTCACCAAAACCGCTTTCCACTCAAATTCTCAAAGAACCATCCTACTTTAAGTGATGAGGCGTGTGAATCAAACTTAACGCCTTCAATTTTACAGCGTTTTCACGTTCAAAAAGCAAATAAAACAACATAGCCGCGAATGATGTCGAGTGCGGCGACGAGTCGCCGCATTCCCATAACGCTTAAGTTGGCACATAGGCTCCAACCACCCCCCTTTGCCCCAAGTCACGGAGTATGTCCGCGCCATAGGCCAAGATCGGCTCCGGGTCGGTTGCGCCCAGTTCTTGCGCGATTTGCAATAGACAGTCGCTCGCTGGCGTCGGTCCTTGGGTTTCGAGGATTTGCAGCAGGCGGTAAGTGGCAGGGTTCGCTTCGATAAAACGCACGTCATCTTGCCGGTTGCGGTAAACGACTAAGCAAGTGGGTTCGGCGGGGGCTTCCTTTGGTTTGTAGTCCCGGCTGATGCGCTGCACCGGGAAGCGGTAGGCCAGCGGCCAAGCCACTTCGGACAGGGATAGGGTGCATTGCAATGGGTTTTGTTGCAGTTGCGGGCTGGCTAAAGGCGCTTCGGCTTCAGCTAGGGACAAAGCCAGTTCCACCCATTCGTAATGGGCCAGCTCCAGCAAAAATGGCGGGTCTTCAGGGTGGCCAGTGCGTTCCTCGCGCAAAAAAGCGAGGAATTCCTCGGGAAATTCGGAGAAATAAGGGGTGGTGCTGCGGTGGCGGGTAAAAAAGTCTTGCACCAGTTCCAGCCAATGCGCCTCGTCCAGAACCTCTTTCAACACCGGAAAGCCAGAACTAATGAACGTCTTTACGTTATTGAAAAACAGTTCGTGGTACATGGCTATGCGCTCGGGTTTGACACCGGGCGGGGCGGGGTTGCGCTCTGGGTTGCGGATATACGCGGCGAAAGCGTATTGGGTTTGGCGGAAGTCTGGTTCGGTCATGGCGTTACAGCGATTTCAACATCGGAAACTTAGGGTTGCTCTGGATGCTGCGGATGGTTTCCACTTCACCCATCAATTCGGCTAGGGGCGGGATGTTGAAGTCGCGTTCAAGCAGCGTAGGGAAAATGCCAAAACGATCATAGGCGGTATCCAACAAGGTCCAGACTGGGTCGATTATGCTGGCACCGTGGGTGTCTATCAAGAAATCCACAGTTTTCATATAATGGCCGGCGATATGGGCGTAAACAATGCGCTCACCGGGTATGGCGTTTAAAAAATCGACTGCATCATAGCCGTGGTTGACACTATTGACATGAATATTGTTGATGTCTAGCAATAGACCGCAGTCGGCTTCTTGCAGCACGGCGTTGACGAAGTCGATCTCCTCCATTTCCTTGCCGGGTGCGGCGTAGTAAGAGATGTTTTCGATGGCGATGCGCTGTTCCAGAATATCCTGCACCCGGCGGATGCGCGAGGCCACATACTTCACCGCATCACTGGTGAAAGGAATCGGCAGCAGGTCGTAGAGCAAGCCGTCGTCACCGCAGAAGCTTAGATGTTCGCTATACAAGCGGATTTGATGTTCGCGTAGGAAGGCTTTCAATTCGCGCAGAAAATCTTCGTCCAAAGGGCTAGGGCCACCAAGGGAAAGCGACAATCCGTGGCAGACGAAGGGAAAACGCTCGGTCAGGGCGCGGAATAGTTTGCCCAACCGACCGCCGAAGCGCATCCAGTTTTCCGGTGCGACCTCGTAGAAATCGACTGGCGGGGAAATGCGCAGAATTTCTTCTGCGAAGTCGCGCCTAAGGCCCAAGCCCGCAGCTTGCGCGGAGAAGTTTGGTCGGTTCATGATGCGGAATAATCAATCAGGCCGGATAGACCGGCCTGATGGGTAGGGTTTTACTGTGCCTTGGGGGTCGCAGGGGTTGCAGGCTGATCCATCTTCATGCCGGGGGCGCATTTTTTTTCTAGGGCTTTAGCGTTGGGTGTCGCTGCCGGTGCATTCATGTCCATCATGGACGCTCCGCATTTCATTTCCGGGTTGCTTTTCATGACATCGGCACCGCATTTGCCTTCGGCTTTTGGCTTGGCTGCCGCTGCCGGTGCGGTCGATTGGCCGGGGGCAGTCTGGTAAGGCACGACCTCAGCAACTTGGGTGTAGCCTGAGGCTAAATCTTTTAGCGCGAAGGGGTTTTCCGCTGCGTTGGCGGCTCCGGCGGACAGGGAGGTGACGATGCTCGCGCCAACAAGGGCGGCCAAGGATTTCTTGTCTTGTTTCATGGATGTCCTCTTAAAGATGTAGTGTTTTGATGAGTGATTGTTTTATGCTGCCGCACAAACGCTTTTGACCAAGAAATCTGCCAAAGGTGCGATGGTGCGGCCTATGCAGGTTTGGATTGGCCAACCCTGTGCGCACTAGGCAGCTTATTTTCACACAACAGGCGGAGTTTGTGCAGATTTTGGAATAAGTATATTCACTCTGGCTCAGTTTTGTCGGGGTATTCGCACAAATCGGCAATGACACAACTGCCGCAGCGCGGCTTGCGGGCGATGCAGGTATAGCGCCCATGCAAAATCAACAAGTGGTGGGCATCTTTCTTGTGTTCCCTGGGCACATGCCGCTCCAGTTTTTTTTCCACCTCCAGCACGTTTTTGCCGGGTGCTATCCGGGTACGGTTGGCGACACGAAAAATGTGGGTGTCTACAGCAATGGTGGGGTGGCCGAAGGCGGTGTTGAGGATCACATTGGCGGTTTTGCGGCCGACACCGGGCAGGGCTTCCAAATCCTCGCGGGTATGTGGCACCTCGCCTGCATGTTTTTCCAGCAGCAACTGGCTCAATTCGATGATGTGTTTGGCTTTGCTGTTAAACAAGCCGATGGTTTTAATGAATTCCTTCAAACCGTCCTCGCCCAATGCAAACACTGCTTGGGGTGTGTTGGCGACCGGAAAAAGCTTGGCAGTGGCTTTGTTGACGCCTTTGTCCGTGGCCTGCGCCGAGAGTACAACCGCCACCAACAACTCGAACGGGGTGGAGTAATTCAGTTCGGTGGCAGGCTCTGGAATGGCCGCAGCCAGGCGGTCGAATAATTGGCGTCGTTTAGCGGCATTCATGCTGGAATTGGCCCTTGGTGCCGTCCCGCAACTGGCTCAAGAAGTGTTCCAATTCATTGGCGGGCAGCTTGGCGGTCATTCTAACCCCTAGTTCGTGGTAATCTTCCGCACGCTGTTCTGCTGAACAAAGGTCTAGGGCGCGATACAGTGTGCTGATGTGCTCAAACCCGACCTCCACGATGATGGATACTTGGGGAGATTCCACCCGCTTTTGCGCCGTCCTCAATGCCTCGGCAGCGGTGCCGCCATAGGCCCGCATCAAACCGCCAGCCCCTAGTTTGATGCCGCCCCAGTAACGTATTACGCCGACGATCACATGGTCCAAGTCCTGCCCCTCGATGGCTCGCAGTATGGGTTGCCCGGCTGTGCCGCCCGGTTCGCCGCCATCGCTAAAACGGTACTGGTCGCCGATGCGGTAAGCCCAGCATAAATGAGAAGCGTCAGGGTGTTGGGACAGCACCTCGCGCAAAAACGCAAAGGCTTTTTCCTGGGTTTCCGCCCGTGCCGCGTAAGCGATGAAGACCGAGTTTTTGACCTCTTCCTGATGGGTGGCGATGCCTGTGAGCGTGGTGAAGGTTTTCATGAGTTACAGCGTTTTTTCTTAACAAAGAAATAATAATAAAGGACGCTCAATCAAACCATCCTGTGTGTGAATTGCTTCGCAAAATAAGGCTTTGGTCATCGTTCAGCCCATCTAAGCCCTGTCGAAACGGCAGGTCCTGTCTATTTTTGATGTGATCAGGGGGCAAAAGGGAAGGCGGAGGCTTAAAAAGTTGTATGCTGTAAGGTGGCCAAACACAAACAGCCTACGTCCCGAATCAAGCCCCATCGTGTCCGACTCTACCGCATCCATCGCCGATTTTCCAGCCCCCGATTCCAAATAGTGCGCCGTAACCCGACAAATCCAGCCCTACTGTTCTTGGCTTATATTTTGCTGTGTTGCTGGTCTACAGTGCTATGGTCAGAAGATGAATACAGCTTAAGAGGAAACCGAAATGGGATACCGCAGATTGGGCCGGTCCGGCCTTAAAGTAAGTGCCTTGTCATACGGCACAATGACATTTGGCAATCCACTTGATGCAGCCAGCGCCCGCGAATTGCTGGCCCTGGCCAAAGACAGTGGCGTTAACTTTTTCGATAGCGCCCAAAGTTATTCCAAAGGCAAGGCCGAGCAAATACTCGGTGATGCGATCAAGGAACTGGGCTGGGAACGGGACAGTTTTGTTGTCTCCACCAAGTTTTTCAGAGGCTTGGCTGACGGCCCCAACCAGGGCCGGACGTTAAACCGCAAATATCTGCTTGGTGCCATTGACGGCTCCTTGCAACGGTTAGGACTCGATTATGTCGATTTGGTCTATGCCCACCGTCCAGACTCGGAAACACCGATTGAGGAAACCGTCTGGGCGTTCCACGACATCATCAACCGGGGCAAGGCACTGTACTGGGGCACTTCAGAATGGAGTGCCGAGGAAATTCGCGCCGCGTGGCAAATCGCTGAACGCCATCACCTGCACAAGCCTGTGGTGGAGCAACCCCAGTACAATCTATTCACCCGGACGCGGGTGGAGCAGGAATATGCCCGCCTTTACCACGACCAAGGGCTGGGCTTAAGCACATGGGGACCGTTGGCGGCCGGCCTGCTGTCCGGCAAATACCGCGAGAGCATTCCCGAGGATAGCCGTGCCTCCCGTTCCACTTTCGGGCGTTTAAAGGAGCGCATTGCCGATACTGGCAAGCGCGAGGCGATTGAACGCCTAGCTGTCATTGCCGATGAACTGCAAGTGACCTTGGCCCAATTGGCGCTGGCTTGGTTGCTGCTAAATCCCAATGTCTCCACCGTGATTACCGGCGCAACTAAGGCGGCGCAATTGAAAAGCAATCTAGGGGCTTTGCAATTGCAGCCCAAACTCACTCCTGAAGTGGTGGCCCTGATCGAACAAGCCATAGGCGGGACTAACGACTTGCGTCCTCCCACGCCCGCTTTTCCGTAACGGATGTTACGCATGGGTGCTGAAACCGCCCGCCATCTTAGGGTGGGCAAGGCGCACACAGCAAGAAGGTTGAATTCAAGATTGTGGCTTATCTGCGCCGTAGCCCACCGAACGGGCGGCGGGTCGGCAATGGTGGGCTACGGTGCGCGTCAAGCTCGACAGTAACCGGTCAGGTTTTTCCCATGCGCACCTAGCCCACCCTACGGTTTAGCCGATGTGTGCGTAACATCAGTTAGTCATCAAGCAAACGCAAACTCCCCCTCCGCGATCAACTCACCCAAAGGCCGGCGCGGGCTGGGTTGTTCACGTTCTTGCAGACCGGCAGGCAGTTGGGATTTGTCGCCGCGCTTGCCTATGGCGATGGCGGCTTGCAGCACGTAATCGTCGGGTATGCCCAAAGCTACGCGGGCTTTATCCTTGTCGTAACCGCCGATGGCATGGGTGTGCCAGCCCGACAGTGAAGCCTGTAACGCCAGACTGGCCCAAGCCGCCCCTGCGTCGAAGGCATGGCTGGTGGCCGGGCTGGCTTCGGTCTTGCCGGGGGGGACGAACGTGGTTTTGGATATCAAGATCACCAAGGCCGAGGCATTTTGCGCCCAACCACGGTTAAACTCGGACAATAGCCCAGTAAAGCGCTCCCAGTGCTCCGTGCCGTTTTTGGCGTAGATGAAACGCCAGGGTTGGGAATTGTACGCCGACGGTGCCCAGCGGGCCGCTTCAAAAAAGCTCAACAGCGTCGCGTCGTCTATAGGCTCGCCGGTGAAGGCGCGGGGCGACCATCTGTCGATAAATAAAGGGTTGATATCGTATTCGGGGGTGCGGGTTTGGGTCATGGCATTTCCTGTTGGGAAGGATTGTGTCGGGTTTTGGGTCATCCGCTATTTAATCACTGACGTTACGCACAATACACCTGTGAGGTCATTGGCAAAGGTTTGCCGACCTGCGGTGATTCACTTTGGAGTGTCAAGGCCTGCCTTGACAGGCAAAGCGAGCTTTGCCACTCCATGCTAACATCAGTTAATCAGGATTTTACAGCAAATGGAGTGCCAAACTTCGATTGTGCCACCCTGCCAACTGCGGAAGCATTCTTTCCGCTCCCTGTTCCGCCGCTGTTGCCTGGTGGACACCATCGAAGCAAAGATGCTGCAAAATAAACATCAATAAGTAAGGGTTCATAAGTTTTTTAACAACTAGGAAATAAGGCTTATGAGGGGCTTAAATCCGTTGTCTTGTTACCGTCCTTGGCCTGGATTTCGGCATCCCTACCGAAATGACCGAGCTTCTAACCAAACTGAGAATTGCTGGTAAACGACTAGGCTCAACCCATGCGCACCTTAGCCCGCCCTACGGCTGATTTCTCGCCATTGTCCCGCTGCCAAGCTGTCACAAGTCCATTCCCCGATGGCATGGCGTATCAAGCGCAAGGTAGGAAAGCCCACGGCGGCGGTCATGCGCCGGACTTGGCGGTTGCGCCCTTCGCGTAATGCCAACTCGACCCAGCAGGTTGGAATGGCGGCACGGTGGCGGATGGGCGGGTGGCGTGGCCATAAGGTTTCTGGTTCGTTGATGATCCTCGCTTGTGCCGGACGGGTGGGGCCGTCATTTAGCATCACGCCTTTGCGCAACATTTCCAAGGCAGCTTCGTCGGGAATGCCCTCAACCTGCGCCCAATAAATTTTAGGGGTCTTATGGCGCGGATCGGCGATACGGGCCTGAAGTTTGCCGTCATCGGTGAGCAGCAGCAATCCCTCGCTGTCCAGGTCCAGCCGCCCCGCGACATAGATGTCTGGCACTGGAATATAAGCGGCCAAGGTAGGGCGATTTTCTCCCCGGTCGGTAAACTGGCTGAGCACTCCGTAGGGTTTGTTGAATAGGATGAGTCGGCTCATGAATTTATGGTCCCCAGCGACGGTGTGCGATTAAAACTGATGCTGGAGTGCAAGGCCTGCCTTGTGAGGGCAACTAAAGGCAAGGCAGGCCTTGCACTCCCGGTGTAAATTCAACAACCTCCCTATTCGTCTGCATCACTTTCAATAACCTCCTCCAGCGATGGTGTTTTACCCTAATATATTGATTTTATGCATGGATTAATTCATAATAAATAAATTTGGCGAAATGAGTTCGCCCCTACCACTGATTGCCGGATTCGGGATGGCCTCCCAATAGATTGAACCCGGAAGCGAACACAGGCACATTGATGACCACACCCGACAAAACCAAAGCGCCCTTAGTGCGCAAAACTTACAGCCCTGCACAACGTGCCGAACTCGAAGCTCCCCGGTCTATTGTGGAACCCAGCAAAACCGCGAGTGACAATGCCGATTTTCACGAAAAGCTGGCCAAGATCGCCGGATACCAGGCGGTTTCAGCCGTGTTCAACCGCGACCCCCATCGCGTCATCCGCTTGTATTTCGATGAGAAAATGAAAAAATCGGTGGGCAATTTTTGCACCCAAATGGCGAAGATGCAAAGGCCCTACCGCTTGGTGGATGAAAGCGAGCTGCAAAAGATTTCCGGCACGGTATTGCACGGCGGCGTGGTCGCGGCGGTGGTGCCCCGTACCGTGCCGGATTTTGACATCGAAGATGCCAAGGTTTGGGCGCAATCGGGTCAAGCCCTAGTCATTTTGGATGGCATAGGCAACCCGCACAATCTCGGTGCCATCGCCCGTACCTTGGCTTATTTTGGGCTGAAATACCTACTGATTTCAGACCATCCCGCCCAGGCAGGACTGTCAGACGCTGCCCATCGAGTCGCTGAAGGCGGTTTGGAATATCTTGAAGTTTACCGGGTGCTGGGATCTGCCAAGGTTTGCAAGCGTTTGCGGGAATACTACCGAGTTGTCGGAACCTCATTGGGCGCTCGGGCAGTGGAGCTGGAAAAGCTTCCAAGCGACCCCCGCCCGCTGGCTTTAGTGTTGGGCAATGAGGAGCACGGTGTGCCTTATGAAACGCTTGAAGCCTGCGATGCGACGGTGCTGATTCCAGGGGCGGGGCGGGTACAATCGCTCAATGTGTCTGCCACTGCCGCCATTTTGATTCATCAAATGGCGGCTAAACGGCCTGCCATAAGTGCAAAGACAACAAGCCATTCTGCCGCCGATAGTAGGCAGGGTCCGCACCGGCAAAGAAGGCATCCCTCCGCCGATGGGACGGACAAGCGCTAGATGCTCAAATTAGGCTGGCGACTAGGTTTCCTAGGATGAAGGAAACCAGCAGCATGATGGGTATCCCGATGAGTACCATGAAGACCGCAGCGACTACCTTGTTGTAAAAATCCAGCGAACCCCACCAAGCTGTCCACTTTTCAAGCGCAGTCGCTTTGATAGTTCCGTACCATTCGTTCCAGGCGCTTGCATACGTGTGGCCGACTTCCTGTTTCTTGGATTGGATGTTCTTATAGACCCTCCGGCCTTTTAGCGATAACAGGTACACCAACGCCAATGCCAACACGAACCCGGTGTAGGCGGTGGCCATGGGTGCGAAGGCCCCACTGACCCCTACTAATAGAAAAAGGTTGTCAAGGGTCTCTTCCGCCAGTTCAAGCAGCGTTTCCACACCTGGAATCACCGTGTTGACCAACACATTCCAGACAATTGCATAGTTCATCCCCAGGGCGACTAGCACACCTACAATCAAGGCGAGCCATAAAACCCCTTTGAGGAGGATCAGTCCGGGATTGCCACGGGGGTGCCTGTTTGTCTGGGTGTCTCTGGCGGGGTGGTTGGCGTTCTGCGTGTTGGGTGTTGTGCTCATAAATGATTACCTAAGTTAAGATAAAAACGCTATACATACAGCGTGTTTAATATCGAAGAGTTACTTGTTGGGATATATCATTTTGCAAGTAGTTCATACACAGGATGGTGTGATTGAGTGTCCTTTATTATTTTTCTTCGTTAAGAAAAAACGCTGTTCAGTGATTCGTATATTCATGAAACGTGTTGGCATTTCCCTGTTTGTCGAAAATTAGAACGGAAAAGTTGGGTTTTATTCCCCCCATCTCCATGCCGGGGGATGCGGCCGGCATTCCCGGCGCGGCCAACCCAGCCGCTTTGGGTTTTGTAGCTAGGAGTTTTTTTACGTCTCCCGCAGGCACATGGCCTTCCACCACATAGCCATTCACTATGGCGGTATGGCAGGATTGCAAGGCTTTGGGTATGCCCCATTGTTGTTTGACCGAGTCCATGTCCTCTGACTGTATTTCATTGACCACGAAGCCCTGCTTTTTCATATGGCCTATCCACTTTTCACAGCAGCCGCAGCTTGGGCTGCGATAGACCGTTATTTCTTTGGGGCTAGCCAAAGCCGGTGTGGGCTTGTCCCAAATGCTGGCTTCGGCACAGGCTGTCTGCGCGAAAGCTGCTAGTACGCACAACATGAAGGTTTTATTCAAGGTCGATTCTCTCTAAACTATGACTGTCTATTTCTATGGGTAGGGTTCACCGAACAAGGTGGCAACCACCGAGCGCACACCTCCCCTCTCCCTGTGCTCGCCCAGATAAATGCCTTGCCATGTCCCCAACAACATCTTGCCCGAGCCTACGGGTACTAGTAGCCCAGAACCTAGCAGGCAAGACTTGATATGGCCAGGCATGTCGTCGGGCCCTTCATCGCGGTGGATGAAATGCCCCGCTCCGTCGGGAACTAGGTGCCGCAGATGGTTCTCCAAGTCAACGCGCACATCGGGATCGGCGTTTTCGTTGATCACCAGCGATGCGGAACTGTGTTGGATGAAAAAATGTGCCAAACCGGCCCTCAACTGCGAAAGTTCAGGCATCTGTGCCACCAATTCTGCGGTGACGAGATGAAAACCGCGTGGGCGGGGTTTTAGCAGGAGTCTATGTTGAACCCACATTTTTTGGTACGGTTAGAAGCAATATTTCCGCTTACCCTACCACAAACGGCCTTGTTTCCCAAAGCAGATTTTTGTTCGCCGGGTTCCCTTTTATTTTCTCAAGAACTGGAAAATTCAGCCCTTCCCCGGCAAATCGTGTAAAATTTATATTCTTTAAGTCAAAAAGATGCAGAATTACAATATGGAGACTTTTCACGGCACGACGATTGTTTCAGTGCGCCGGGGCGACCACGTGGTCATCGGCGGTGACGGACAGGTGACTTTGGGCAATACTGTCATGAAGAGCAACGCTCGCAAGGTGCGCAGGCTATACCACGGGCGGGTGATCGCCGGGTTTGCCGGGGCAACTGCGGATGCCTTCACCTTGTTTGAGCGCTTTGAAGGGCAGTTGGAAAAACAGCGCGGCAACCTTACTAAGGCGGCTGTGGAACTGGTCAAAGACTGGCGCACCGACCGCATGTTAAGGCGGCTTGAAGCTCTGCTGGCGGTGGCCGATTCCAAGGCATCCCTGATTATTTCGGGGACGGGGGATGTGATCGAGCCCGAAAATGGATTGATCGCCATCGGTTCCGGTGGACCCTTCGCCCAGTCGGCGGCCCGCGCCTTGTGGGAAAACACCGAATTGTCGGCGCACGACATAGTCGAAAAATCGCTGCATATCGCCGCCGACATCTGTATTTACACCAACCACAACCTGACCATCGAAGAGTTGGATACGCGAGAAGAACTAGCCCAACCATGACCCAGATGACCCCCAGAGAAATCGTCCACGAGTTGGACAAACACATCGTCGGCCAGACCAACGCGAAACGCGCCGTTGCCATCGCCTTGCGTAACCGTTGGCGCCGCTCGCAAGTAGAGGAATCTTTGCGCGACGAGATTACTCCGAAAAACATCCTGATGATCGGGCCCACCGGTGTCGGCAAGACGGAGATCGCCCGCCGCCTCGCCCGTCTTGCGCATGCGCCGTTTATCAAGGTCGAAGCCACCAAATTCACCGAGGTGGGCTATGTGGGGCGCGATGTGGAATCCATCATCCGCGACCTTGTGGAAGCCGCTGTGAAATTGACCCGGCAGGAGGAAATGGCCAAAGTCCAATCCCGTGCGGAACAGGCGGCGGAGGAGGCTGTCCTTGACGTGCTGCTGCCTTCCGCCGACAGTTGGTCCAATGCGGAAAATATCGGCGAATCGGCCACCCGGCAGAAATTCCGCCAGAAATTGCACAACGGCGAGTTGGATGACAAAGAGATCGAGATTGAGCTTCAGGCCAATCCCATCGGCGTTGAAATCATGGCTCCTCCCGGCATGGAAGAAATGAGCAGCCAGCTTCAAGGTTTATTCCAAAATATCGGTTCGGGTCGCAAAAAGACTCGTAAACTCCGTGTCAAGGATGCATTGAAAAATTTGCGCGAAGAAGAAGCCTCGAAGATGGTCAATGAAGAGGATATCAGGCTGCGCGCTGTGGAATCGGTGGAGCAAAACGGTATCGTATTCATCGACGAGATCGACAAAATTTGCAAGCGTTCCGACTATGGCGGTCCTGATGTGTCACGCGAGGGTGTGCAGCGCGATTTGCTGCCTTTGGTGGAAGGCTGCACGGTCAGCACCAAGTACGGCATGATGAAAACAGACCATATTCTATTCATCGCCTCCGGTGCGTTCCACTTGTCCAAGCCCTCCGACCTGATACCTGAAATGCAGGGTCGCTTTCCCATCCGTGTCGAGTTGGAAGCCCTGACTGCGGCGGATTTTGTGCGTATTCTAACCGAGCCTAGTGCCTCGCTCACTGAGCAATATGTGGCTTTGCTGGCGACCGAAGGTGTTAGTTTGGAGTTCCGCGAAGATGGCATTGCCCGTCTCGCCGAGATCAGTTTCGATGTCAACGAGAAGACCGAGAACATCGGTGCCCGCCGCTTGCACACGGTGTTGGAGCGCCTGTTGGAAAACGTTTCCTTTACCGCTGCCGACTTGGATGGTCAGAATGTGGTCATTGATGCCGCTTATGTCAACCAACAGTTGGGCGAACTGGCCGAGGATGAAGATTTGAGCCGTTATATACTTTAAATAGTCCCCTTTCCACTTTAAGAGACCGAAGCGGCTTATTTGCCAAATGGAACCTAGGAACCAAAATGTAAGACCAGCTCGGTTTTCAAAACCGAGTCGGTCTGCAATGTTTTCGGTGCTGGGTGAGGGGTTCTCAAATACAGCGCAAAGCATAAACCAATGAGTATGCCTGTTCCAACCGATATAAAACTCCATCAAAAATCCGCTATTCTCGAAATCAGCTTCGACGACGGCTCCCATTTTGAACTGAGCTGCGAATACCTGCGGGTCTATTCCCCTTCCGCCGAAGTCAGAGGCCACGGTCATGGGCAGGAAGTGCTGCAATTGGACAAGGAGAAAGTCACTATTACTGACATACGACCGGTCGGAAATTACGCCATCTGCCCAACTTTCAGCGACGGCCACAACAGCGGCATCTACACTTGGGAGACGCTGCACGAACTCGGCATCCATCAAAAGGAATTGTGGGGGGAGTATCTGAGGCGTTTGAAAGAGGAGGGGATTGATAGGCGATTGCAATAAAATAAAATTTTTGCGGTGCAAAAATTTTAGCAATGGAAAAACAAGAACCTAAAGTATTTATATCTTACTCTCACCAAGATGCAGACAAGGAATGGCGAAAAGAATTCGTTCGTGCTTTGCAGCAGCAGGGTGTTGATGTGTGGTTAGACGAGACAAGGATACGGCCTGGCGATTCGATCAGCGATGCGATTGAAGCTGGCCTACGCGGCAGTGATACGATCATTTATCTGATTAACCCCGAAAGCCTCAAGTCGGCGTATCTTTATTTTGAGCTAGGTGCTGCCATGGGCATGAACAAAAGACTTGTCGCCATTGTGCCGCAAGATATTGACCTATCGCAGTTGCCACAACCATTCCGAGTGAGAAAATTCTTGTGGCGGCAGTCTCCACAAGAAACCGCCAATGCTTTTTTGTGCGATGTTTCAGGAAAAGCGGCTTAATTTTGAGGTTCATTCTATGGGTTTGACTACGGCATCAGTAGTATTAATAAATCCCCGTAATCGGGAGCTAGAACCTGTCGAGGTGGAGGCATTGGCTGACACCGGAGCGGTCCATCTTTGTATCCCACAACATATACAAATACAGTTAGAATTGGAAGAAATTGACAAGAAAGAAGTTACTTTAGCGGATGGAAGCCGGAGACTGGTCCCCTATGTTGGGCCAATAGAGTTGCGCTATAAGAACAGGATTGGCTTCGCCGGAGCCTTGGTGATGGGCGACCAGGCCCTATTAGGAGCGATTCCAATGCAAGACATGGATCTAGTGGTAGTCCCCAAAACGCGGGAAGTGATGGTGAATCCGTATAGCCCGAATATCGCATCTTCTATCTCCAAATGAAGCAATCGCCCAGCCTGCGTCGTTTGCTGGAAGACCAAGAAGAGTTTTTTGGACATTTACCAGAAAACTGTGCGGGAAGCCGTATTGGAAACTGATTTGGAATGGCATATATTTCCAGTTGAATGTCCCTATTCTCTGCTTGAATCGCTAGAAGTCCTGATTTTCATTTATGTACAGCGTTTTTTTCTCTTAATAAAGAGACATAATAAAGGACATCCAATCAAACCATCAATTGTACCTATTGCTTTGCAAAATAATATAACCAAACAAGTAATCATTTGATGTTAAAAACGCTGTATAAGTGAAACATGTATAGTATGATAGAAATACGCAAGACTGAAAACTTTTCTACATGGTTTGAAGGCTTGAAGGATCGACAAGCCCGCGCTCGCATTCAGATGCGCATTGACCGTGCTGAATTGGGCAATTTTGGCGATGTGGAGCCTATTGGTGGAGGGGTTTCAGAAATGCGTATCCACTATGGACCCGGTTATCGGATTTATTTCGTAAGACACGGAGCAGTGTTGGCAATATTGCTAGGTGGCGGTGACAAAAGCACTCAAACCCGCGATATTTCGCTAGCGCTTGAATTGGCGCGGCAACTTTAGGAGGGCATCATGGCATTACAAACCACACGTTGGGATTCCGCAGAATACCTGAAAACAGACGAAGACATCGCCGCCTATTTAGACGCGGTACTTGAGGAAGGGGATCCTGCTTTAGTCAGCCACGCTTTGGGTATTATTGCTAGGGCTAGGGGGATAAATCAAATGGCCGATGAAACAGGCTTGGCTAGGGATATTCTCTGTTCCGCGCTTTCTACAGAGGGCAAGCCTGAGTTTGCCACTGTGATGAAGGTCGTCAACGCCTTGGGGCTTCGTTTGCATACCCACCCGGCTTGATTATGATATTTCAATCGAGTATGTATTGAGTACCTTATTATGAACTCAATTGAATTTACAACCGAATTGACAGGTTCATCTGTTTTAAACATTCCTAATAATATAGCCTCTCAAATGCCAAAATCTGGCAGGGTTCGGGTTATTGTATTGACCGATGACTCGGATGATAATGAATGGCAGTTAGGCTCATACGAGCAGTTCCTCCGAGATGATTCGGAGGAAGATGCCATTTACGAGTCACTTCGCTGATATGTTTGGTGAAATCATCATTTGCAAGTTTCCATTTTCATCGGAAGCCGATAGCAAGGTCCGACCGGCACTTGTACTTTTCGATCTTCAGCAGGATGCTATCATCTGCCGTATTACATCTGTGCAGCATTTCGGCGTGTTGGATGTCGCAATCAATGAGTGGCAATCGGCTGGTCTATTAAAGCCTTCGGTGGCTCGGCTTGATCGGATTATCACTGCCGAGAAAACGATTTTTCTGCGCCGACTCGGCATTCTTGCTCCTAATGATTTGAAAACTGTTCGCATGACGTGGAATCGCTATATGAGACTTTAGGCGCAAGATAAACTTAAAAAAGAGAACTTATCATGACAGACAACACCACACATTTCGGCTTCAAAGACGTACCCACCGGAGAAAAGGCCAAATTGGTCAAGGGCGTGTTCGACTCCGTCGCGGGCAAATATGACATCATGAACGATTTGATGTCGCTGGGCATACACCGCATTTGGAAGCGCATTGCCATCCAACTGAGCCATGTGCGGGCGGGTGAGCAAGTGCTGGATTTGGCGGGCGGCACTGGCGACATGACCGCGCTGTTCCAAAAAAGAGTAGGGCCGGGCGGTCGAGTGGTGCTGTCCGATATCAACGCCGCCATGCTCCAGCGCGGGCGTGACCGCTTGATTGACGATGGGATAGCGGGCAATGTCCAATACGCTCAAATCGACGCGGAAAAGCTGCCATTTCCCGACAATTCCTTCGACTGCGTGAGTATCGCTTTCGGCCTGCGCAACGTCACCCACAAAGAGGAAGCGTTGAAATCCATTTACCGGGTGCTTAAGCCGGGTGGTCGGGCGATTATTTTGGAGTTCTCCGAAGTGCAAGGTGATTTGCTGAAGAAAGGCTATGATGTGTATTCTTTCAAGATTTTGCCTTTCCTCGGCAAGCTCATCGCCAACGATTCCGACAGCTACCGCTATTTGGCCGAATCCATCCGTATGCATCCAAACCAGGAAACCCTCAAAAAAATGATGGTGGGTGCGGGGTTTGAGCGTTGCGAGTTTTTTAATATCACGCAAGGCGTTGTCGCGGTCCATCGCGGCTATAAGTTTTAACGCCATGGCCGGTTCAAACCTGTTTTCGGAATTGTTCGCTGGGTTGTTGGGTGATGCCATCACGCGTTTTTTGCGACTCGCCCCCGATAGCCAGCAATATCTAACCCCTTTGGTCGGCAAAGTCATCGCGCTACAGTTTGCGCCGTTTACTTGGCGGCTTTACTTGGCCCCAAGCGATTCTACAATAACCGTTCTGCCTAGCCTCGGTGTAGAACCGGATGTGACATTTACCGGGTCGCCCTGGGCTTTTGCGCGCATGGGCCTAGGCGGTTCGCCCCGGCGGGCGCTGTTTGCCGGCGAGGTGGTGGTCGAGGGTGACATGAATGTGGCGCGGCGCTTCCAGAACTTGTTTGAAAAGCTGGATATCGACTGGGAAAGCCTACTAGCCCGCTTGGTTGGACAGGGGATTGCCGCCCGCTTTGCCGACGGCTTGCGTTCCTCACATGCCTGGCGCGTCGAAACCGTGGAGGCTTTGCAATTGAACCTCGTCGAGTATTTGCAGGAGGAAAGCCGCGAATTGCCTGCGGCTTTTGAGGCTGAGGTGTTTTATGCGGATGTGGATACGCTGAGGGCGGATTGTGACCGGTTGGAAAAGAGGATATTGAGAATCGAGATGCGAGAGTTTTCTGAATCCTCCCAAAATAAAGATTTAAAAACGAGTTCTAAGATGTAAAACAATGAGTTGTGATAAATGCGCTAATATAATTGAAAGAACTGATATTCCTCACGTTATACGAAAATGTGAAGGTTGTGGAAGATCGCTTCATGTCTACGAGCCGGGTAAACACGGAATAGGTATTCCAATTCGTGAAGGAGATCAATTCGTAATTCCCGCTGATTGGCTTAAATTATCACTTAACCCTCTCAAGAGTACTGGTCAATTTTATAAGGGTGGCCTACAATGGTATGCCGAACTGATTTATTTGGATGGTCTACCGAACAAGAAAGATAATGACGATGAGGGGTTTTGGCAAATTAAACTAAAAGAAAACGCGTATGCAATTTCTCAGATTTTTGCTGTACCTCTCCTATTTATAAAAGATTCGGCGTATGTTGGCGGAATGAACATAGATCGAAAAAGTGCCAAATTCGTTGATTACTTGTTCGCGCTTGAATCATCCAGAGAGGCTGTACTCGTCGAGATTAAGACACCAGTTACTAAGCTATTAGGCACGAAGTATAGAGGCACTTGTCGCCCGTCCCAAGAGTTAACCGGATCGCTAATGCAAGTACTTGATTATCGTGGTACACTCATGAAGGATTTAAGGAGCGTAACCGAAGGAACCAACTACACACTCAATGCATTTTCACCGAAATGTGTGGTTATAGTTGGAAATGGTTCAGTTGAGTTGGCTGACGAAGAAAAGCGAACCGCATTTGAACTTTTTAGGGCTAACTCAAAGGATGTAGAAATAGTCACTTACGATGAATTATTCCGAAAACTTGATATTCTTGCAAGCTTGTTTACCCTAACGCGCACTAGCTAGACCGGGTGGTAAACGCTGAATACAGTAAACCTAGCAATAATCATACCGCATATTGATTTAATGTTCTATATTCTATACGAGGTGATTTATGGATACAAATATAATCGAATATGAAGCCCTTCATCTTCCCGTCTCGGAACGAGCTAGGCTTGCCCATAAATTAATACTGAGTCTCGAAGAGCTTTCTGAATTGGAGGTTGAAGATGCGTGGTTTGACGAAGCAGAGCGTCGGGCGCGTGAAATTGATGATGGGTTGGTGCAGTTAATCCCCGCAGAAGAAGTCAGCCAAAAAGCAAGGCAACTGCTGAAGTGAGTTATTATTTTCATCCCGGGGCTGAAGCCGACCACTTTGAAACTATCGCTTTCTATGAAACACGGCAAAACGGTTTGGGTGCTTCCTACCTTGCTGAGTTTGAAGAGACTATGGCGGATGTGGTTGGCATGGCACATTGTTATCGGATTCAGCGCAAGCCCAATATTCGAGGTGTTTCTCTCAAACAATTTCCTTTCACCATCATTTTTCGAGAAGTGGGTGGAAATGTTCAAGTCCTCGCTGTCGCACACAAACGTCGTCGCCCTGACTATTGGGTAGAACGTATTTAATCAAATAAATTGTGGGACGAATAAATATGGGCCATGTCTTTGCTGAAGTTGAGTTGAGCAACCCCCGCCATTCGGATTTATCCCCAGTCAGGGCTAATGCCTTGGCAGATACTGGGGCGTTAATGCTGTGCATACCGGAACACATCGCCAATCAGCTTCAATTGGAGACTGAATCCTTGCGTGAAGTGTCGGTTGCCGACGGTCTTAGTTCGAATGTCCCTTATGTGGGACCAATAAAAGTAAGCTTTGGAAAACGCTTTTGTTATGTGGGCGCACTGGTGCTGGGTGATGAAGTATTGCTCGGAGCCATTCCGATGGAAGACATGGATTTGGTCGTAAACCCTGGCAGGCGAGAAATTTCCGTTGACCCGTCCAGCCCAAATATCCCCCATGCACGGGTTAAAGGAGTGAACTCGTGATACAGCGTTTTCATCTTTAAAACATAACTAAAAAATGGATATTCATTTAACCCTAAAGTTAACAGAATGTCCCTCGCTAGCATACCCACTATCAAGTAACTCTTTGATGTTGAAAACGCTG
>CAIZPP010000233.1 GCA_903934875.1 uncultured Methylococcaceae bacterium | reverse complement strand
GTGAAAAAATGGCACATAGGCCGTTTTGACGGTCAACAAAAGACGTTGCCAAAACAACCGAACATGCCTGTTGCGCCTTACCGAGTTGAGTGAAGACCATTAGTGTATTATTATGCCCGTTTAAATGATTGGTTAGCATACATTTCTGAAAATGGTATTTGAAGCATGGGGATATCTTTATGTACAGCATTTTGATCTTTAAAATATACCTGGTAAAGGACATTCAGCTAACGTTGCAAGTAAACTAAATATATTGCCCTTCCATTCCAGTTATCAAGTAACTCTTTGATGTTGAAAATGCTGTAACTCTTTGCTGTTGAAAATGCTGTATCATTATAGACAGATTTCACCACTCTACCTGCAATGGTCCTTCCATCCACGGCAGACTCACCCATTGGAATCCCCAGGGAAAATGATCCAGCACCACGTCATGGGTTTCCCGTTCGACCCGCAGCAACCACAAGCCATATTTTACCTGCAACATCCCTGCGCGTAGCAAAAAGTTGCCACGCAATCCGGCAATCGGCATGTCATGCAAAATAGGGGCTTGGGCGATGACCGCAGTGAGAAAATCATCACATGCGCCGGTTTCCGCCTCAGTCAACGGGCTATCCAAGTCAAACACCGCTTCTTGCTGCATGCCGCATAGGCGTTTATTGAGCGGCAATAGATATTCCGGCGGCGGGGATGCATCGCCGGTGGCGAGATAGTGCAACACGGCCAAACCGCGCTGGCGGGAGCTTTCATTGGTGATTTTTTGGTCTTCCGCCAGTCCGAGCCGTTCGAATAGTCTGTCCAGAAACGGCCACAAGATCACTAGGCCGGCGTTGCCTAGGATAATCCCTTCTTCATCAGCAATTCTCATGTTGGCGAAAATGTCATCATTCTGGCTGGGAATGCCGGACAAATCGGCAGGATAGCCGATTTGCTTAAGCCAGCCGCCCGAAGGCTGTAGCTTCGCTTCCCTGTGACTGGATTCCGGCATTCCCTGCCGGAATGAGGGGCTGTATTCCATGTTTTGGCTCAAATTGGGATTTGCTGCTTCCTCTTTCCCCAATACGGTCAAATTACGCTCAATTATCTGACCCTCTCGCACGTTCTTCCCCAACGAGGCAGGGTTAGAGGGCGCTTGGAACTCACGCGCCAAGGCACCGGTGATTTCCCGCACTGGTCCTTGCAAGTCTTCTGAAGCCTTGGATAGCCCTTCCAATAAAATGGGATAGGAAATTGTCAGCAGGCGGGCCAAGCACAACAACACACCCCTGGCAAAATCCGTCCGGTCTGCGGGTGCGGATTCCGGCAGCAGAATGTGTTGCAATAGGCTTTGCCAAAGATGGGCTCGAATCCGCGTTTGCGGCACACTTGCCAAGTGTGGGATGTTTGCCGCGGCAACGAGTGTGCCTTGGAACAGAGCCAAGGGGAAATCCCCTAGGGCCGGTGCCTGCAAGACTGCCAAATCAGCCAAGCGCCGGTCTTCCAAGTGGCTTATCAGACGCCGCAGGGCAAGAGTTTCAGCGGCCAATGGCGGCAAAACCTGACGCAGCAATTCGGGGGCTTGTTGCAGCAAATAGTCAACGCTGCCCTCTGGTTGGCCAGACTGCTCCAAATCAGCCCACCAGGGCAGTGTCCCTTGTTGGAAAAATTGGACAAATAACTCTAATTGAGAGGTCGTCATGGCGGGTAAACCGGAAGTGTCTTGTTGCTTGACCGCCTGGGCCAGCGCACGCCTGAACGCCGATTCAAATCTGGTTGGGAGTTCCTTGCTTAATGAGTGCGGGGCTAGGCGGCCTAAGTCCAATTCCAAACGCTCAATCCGGTGCAGGCAATCGGGGGTACTCAGCCCATCGCAAACGCGTTCGATCAACGGGCGCAAAGACGCGGCTGCGATATGGCTGATCTGCTCTTGCAAAGGCCAAGCCTCCTCGCTGGTGGCGAGGGTGATTTCAAATGTTTCCTTCAGGATTACATGGCGTTGGCTACTCATGGCTTACAGCATTTTTAATATCAAATAGTTACTTTTAGGTTATAGCACTGATGTTACGCAACCGTGTAGGCTGTAGCCCGGATGTTGTGGAGTGCGGCGACTCGTCGCCGCCTTTTGCGTCCAGCGGCGACGAGTCGCCGCACTCTACAAGTTGCCATCCTCTAGCGATGACTGCGTAACATCAGTTATTAAGGCCGTAAGTAGGCATAACCTTCCCTAAATTGCAAACGGGCAATTTCAGCCACGCCTGATGGAATGATGGTTGCTTCTGATATGACCCGCGTTTTGTCTATATTGCGCGTATTCAAGGTGTCGCCGCAGACAAGAAAGTCCACACCCTTCAACTTGATATCATTGATGGCGGCGGCGAAAGGCTTGCCGTCCCGGTCTTTGGCACCTTCTAACATGAACTCAATCCCGTTGCCATTGACGACCACCACTATCTTTACATTTGGGTCGGCGGATAAGTGATTGAGAATATTCTCCAAAGCATGTGGCACCTCTTCCATTCCACTGGTCAAGTGATACACCGCTTTGATGTTATGTTTGTTAACAACTTGGATGCCTTTGCCACCTATTTCAGAAGTCTTGTCAGGGGCATCCACACCGCCGACTGTTACCTCGGGCAGGTCTTCACCATTTTGAAAAGAAATATCTTTCCCAATCTGTAACACGATAGTAGAGGTAATGACATTGGTCTTTTGGATAGCTATGCAACTTGCAACGAGTAAAACCAATGTCAGCACACTCGCAATGACAAACCAGTTCCGCTGTTTTGGAATATCCTCGTTTACGTTCATTTGGCTATGGTGATGCTAGGAATACCTATCCTAGGCACCTCAGCTATGGTCATTTGGAAGATTTGCGCCAATAACTGAAACGCCTTATTGTTCCAATGGTAGCCTTGGTCTTGTTGGATGCTGTAATAGCGACCTTTATACTCTACACCATCCGCAGTATTGAAAAAAGTGTTTCTACTTTCATTAATTTGCAATGTATAAGCCGGATTCTCCGCTACACCTAGTGTGCGAGGGTCTTTTTCCACAGGATACTCGGGGTCGTCAGCAATTGATTGGCCTAAGAAATTCAGAATGTTTCCAAAACTACGTAGACGGAATACTCCGCGCATAGGATATTCTCCACCTGGAAATTCTGGTCGTATGTCAATTAGAAGGTCATTAGGGGTATATACCTCATTCTCATTGTTGAGTTTGATACGCTCATCATCACTGAGTAAAGCTGGGTTGTAATTGGTTATTATAATACCCCCGGTGACAGGTTTTGATAGATGGTAGACATGCTTTACAGGGTCAAGGGTAACTGTATATTCTTTTTCCAAGGTTTGGAAACCCTCTGCCGTAAACTCACCGACTGGCACTGTCCAGTGACGTTCAAAAATTAGAGGTTCCGCATGCAGATAATTACGGTCTTGGATGGATGACAAATGCATCACCACACGGCGGAACATCCTGTAATTTGCGCCAGCACTAGGGCGGTTGTAGTAGACCACCTCTTGTCCGTTCTCCCGCTTGCGAAAATCCTGCGCCACCAGTCGAAACAGCAAATTGACATTGATGTTCTGCCGTAGCAGCAAGGTCATTTTATTTTCTTCCAAGGGTGTCAACAGCCGCTTGGTAAATTCCTCGCCATCCATCGGTACAATGCTGATGGTTGGGTTGTCCGACCCCGCCACGCCAAATAGAGGCATAATCAACGAGCCACTCTCTCCGGTCAAAGCGGGTGTTATGCCTGCGTTGGCTTGGAAATTGAAAGTTGCCGCGATATTGGAAATGCCGGTAAAGTAGGGCGGGTCGTTATGCCGGGCGCGGGCTATGTTGAGCAGCAATTGTTCGGACACGACATCGGCCGTGGCCCGGTTGTAGGCGATGGCGGCGTGGTCCAAGGCAATCGGGGAAAGACAACCCGTCAGGCACAGGAATGCAGCCAAAGCAGCCAGGCGTAAGACAAGGAAAAGGGTATGATGCCGCAGTCTCATTTTTTATGGTCCGTCGAATTTATGCCCATATGACTCTCGATCTGCAATTTTTTTGATGCGTGGCAATGGAAATTGACCGTCACGGTCATTGCATGGTGAAATGTTCCCACAGAGAAAACTGCCGTGTATATAGGAAAAAATCTGATTTCCACATCTTCGCTAGTCAGCAGCCTGCTCTGGGGCCTCATCCAACAACGGCTTTTGCGTACTCCTGATGCCGTTGATGGCATTGACGATAATCAGGGATTGTAAATACCAGTATTCAAATGGCAGCACCAGCACGCCGGCTGCGGCCAGCAAACTCGTCCATTGGGATATCTTGACATTGCCTGCAATGCTGCGCTCAAAGCCCAGCGCCAGTTCCCACAGCAGCCGCAACTGGGCCAGGTGATCCTCCATCAGCACCACCTGGGCGGCATCGGTCGCGAACGTGGTTGCCCCG
>CAIZPP010000232.1 GCA_903934875.1 uncultured Methylococcaceae bacterium | reverse complement strand
TTGCCTCAACGCGGTAAGGCGCAACAGGCGTGTTCCGTCATTTTGGCAACGACTTTTGTTGACCGTCAAAACCGCCTATGTGCCATTTTTTTCACCGCTAGGAGTCCTGATTTGCATTCATGTACAGTGTTTTTTCTTAACAAAGAAAAATCATAAAGGACACTCAATCAAACAATCCTGTGTGTCTGTGCTTTGCAAAATTATATAGCCTAACAAGTACCTCTTCGATATTAAAAACGCTGTAGTGCTTCAAGTTAACTGAATGTCCTGCCCTTTCATACCAGCTATCAAGTAGCTCTTTGATGTTGAGAACTCTGTAAACGCTCCAAATGCCAATAACCCGGCAGGTTTTCCAGGCGGTTATCCACCACTGGGCCACCCACGGTGAAATGATAGAGGCTTTGAAATGCGGTGCCGCCAAGGCCTAGCAACTCATGCACTGGGTCGTCGAAGAAGCAGCCGATGCCCGTTCCCCTGACTCCAGCCGCTTCGGCTTCTAGATACAGCGCTTGGCCGATCAGTCCGCATTCCCAGAACAGCCGCCGGTAGCCCCACGGCCCTTCGGCCAGACCGGCCTCGAATTCGGTTAACATACCTAGGCTGAAGGCGCTGTCCCCGGCGATGGCTTGTTGGCAGGAAAGGGTGGTTGCCGCTTGCCGCGCATCGGCCCGCAACAGTCGGTACAGTCGCAGGTGGTTGGGGATGCCATCGCAGCTTTCCCATTTGAAAGATTCTTTCAGCTTCGCCTTTAGCACAGGCTCTGCCTCGGCGCTGCGGCAGAATAGATAAACGCCCGGCGGCAAGCCGACAACCCTATGGATGAAAAGCACCAAATGCACCTTAGGCGACCGGTTCCAGAGGTCTAAGGGCGGCATGTTGGTGCGCGGCAAGGTCGCGTCCAAAATGCGGCAGAGGGTTTTGGCTGGAATTGCAGTCACCCCGTCGAATGCTTGGGCGCTACGGCGTTGTTTAATCAGTTCGGCAGCCGTGAGTTCGCAGAGAGTGGGTGAAAGGGCGGGCAATGGCGTTGAATTAATGCTTATAGTTCGGCCCCCTAGAAAGCTCTCCCTCGGCGGGGGTGGGTTAGGGTGGGGGCGAAGGTGTGTGTCAACGGCATTGCCCAAGGGAGTAGGGTTTATTGTCCGGGGTTTATGCGCCGCCGCGCAGACCTCATCAATCACCGGCCAGTTGGAATGGTGTACTTGGCTCAGTGTATTAGCCTTTCCCGTCCAAATTCCAGCGCTTGCCGCATTCAGCAGCGCGTCGATATCGGGTTCACCGTCACCATCAACGCCGGTTTCGATCAGGCACAGCACATCGGGTGCCTCTATTTCGGCCCCGGCAAAGTCAGCCTGCCGGTCCAACCCCAGTAAAGCGGCAATGTCCCCGTCGCCCCAAGAGTCCAGTAAGCGCAGTCGCCAACCTAGCACGGCGGCAGCGTAACGCAAAGCCCCCAGTCCATGTCCGATGTCATGCTGGCAATAGCGGAAAGCCCGTTCGCCATATTTCCAGGCTTCCCGCCAGTGTATGGAGCTTAAGCCTACAAGTAGTCCGTGGAACGGCGGTTCAAATTGGCAGCGCTGCTCTAACGCATGATCAATGCTGGCATAATGGTAGCCACCGTCTTCCAATCCCGGCACGCCTGAGGCGATCAGATAGGCTTCAGTGGGATGTAGGTTGCCGCTGGAAGGATTGCAACGCAAAGCCCAACGGTCATTTCCATATTGTTTCCAGGCAGCCAGTCCAAACGAAAGTTCCAACAAAATTCCTACGCCAGTTTTATCCAAAGGGCTTGCGCTTATCCCTTCCGGTGTGAATAAATCGGCATACAAGACTGCAAGGCTGTCTGCCGCCAGAGGAAGCGGAAATTGCTGGGCACCGTCAAATCGGCGGAAAGGGTCGGGCTGGGTCTCCCAATCCATGAAACCAGGGCTGGCCGCATAACGACCGAACCCATGCTTGGTGCGATGGTGGTAGGCCCGCACCCGGTTTAACGCATCCATTTCAAAATCCTCGTGACCAGTCTGCTCTTCACTCATGGCTTAACCTGCGTTGATGAGGTTGGAAGATTCTATGCTAACAGGAATTATTAGTTTGACTGTTGAATTGCCAGCAATGATGTGTTTTTAGGGTAAAATGCTGCAATACCATAAACGAGTGAACGTCCCATGAGCTATCCCGAAGGCATTACTGATTATCTTGCCACCTTGCGTGACTTCATCCGCTGGGGTGCCAGCCAATTCAACCAAGCAGGATTGTTTTTTGGCCACGGCACCTCCAATGCCATTGACGAAGCCGCTGGCTTGGCGCTGCATGCTTTGCATTTGCCGCATAATCTGCCCAGTGGCTATTTCAACTGTGTATTGACTCCTGACGAGCGTCTGGAAGTGCTGGGCCTGCTTGAACGACGCATCGCCGAACGCAAACCTGCGGCTTACCTGACCCACGAGGCTTGGTTCTGTGGCCTGCCGTTTTATGTGGACGAGCGGGTACTGGTGCCGCGTTCGCCCATCGCCGAGCTGATCGAAAAACAGTTCAGCCCTTGGTTAAGTCAACCGGAAGAGGTGGGGGATATTCTCGATTTATGCACTGGCTCGGGTTGCATCGCGATTGCCTGTGCCGTCGCGTTTCCCGATGCCGATGTGGATGCGGTGGATATTTCCACGCCGGCCTTGGAAGTGGCACAAAAAAATATCGACGCCCACGATGTCAGGGACCAAGTGACCGCAATATGTTCCGATTTATTCGCCAGGCTGGCGGGCAAGCGTTACGATTTGATTGTCAGCAACCCGCCTTATGTGGGTAGCGATGAGTGGCGCGGATTGCCGCCGGAATACCACGCTGAACCCCGTTTGGGTTTGGAGTCAGGCAACACAGGATTGGATTGTGTCCGCCGCATCCTGCGCCAAGCTCATGCGCATCTTAACCCGGATGGCTTGCTCATTGTGGAAGTGGGCAACAGTGCCGAGGCTTTGGAATATGCCTACCCCGATGTTCCTTTCTGCTGGCTGGAATTTGAGCGCGGCGGCGATGGCGTGTTTTTGCTGACAGCGGACCAGCTTGCCGAATACCGCATACACTTTGCCTGAACGAATGAAAGCTTGGCTGTTGCTTCTGCTCTTGTTGGTTGCTTGCGGACCTAGTGTTCCCAAGCTTAATCCCTTGCCCATGGACGCGGTAATCTTGGCTTTTGGCGACAGCCTGACGTATGGCACGGGTGCTAGTGCTGAGGAAAGTTATCCAATGGTGCTGCAAACGCTATTGGGGCGAACCGTGGTCCGCTCTGGTGTACCCGGTGAAGTGACGGCGGAAAGTCTGGCACGGTTGCCTGAAGTGTTGGATGAGCAGAACCCGAAGCTGATGATCCTATGCATAGGCGGCAATGATTTTCTGCGCCAATTGGGCGAGCAGCAAGCCGCAGAAAATATCCGGGCGATGATAAAGCTTGCTAAGGGAAAAGGTGTGGATGTGGTGTTGGTGGGTGTGCCCAAATTTGGCCTGATGTTATCGCCGCCGGATTTTTACGGACAAATCGCCAAGGAATTCCAGTTACCTTATGAAGACGAGATCATGCATAAGATTTTGTTAAACCGCAACCTGAAATCCGATGAGATACATCCCAACGCCCAGGGTTACCAGTTGTTTGCAGAAGCGATAGCGGCCTTGCTGAAAAAGGCCGGGGTGGTTTGAGGTGGGGAATAAGCCAAGCGTCTACAGCATTTTTATGTTCTAACAGTTATTAAAAAATAATGATAAGCAATGGCACAAGTATCTGATTTAATTAAATTCCTAGTCAAAAAACTAATTTTAGTGCTTTCCCATTAAATTGAGAGTAGAAATCAATGCCAGGTAAGAAGCCAGGAACAACATGCCAATACTCAAATCCTCAAAATATTAATGATGGCACATTATGTCGTCAACAATCCTCACCGAATACCCCTTTAAATTTATGCGAGGATAACGGGGAAGGTGATTTTTCTTGGGGATATTCTAATGTTGTCTATTGGAAATTGTGGGGTGGTAAAACATATTTGTACGGTTATAAAGACGCATGGGTTCGAGCACACAAAGAACTGATAGTTAGTCTTTCTAAAAAGTATAATATGCCTCCAGAATTGCTTGGTGGTGTTGCTTGGATCGAGACTGGTGGTAAACCCTATAGTAGTAAATATGATGTTTTTTTAATAAGGTATTTTGATCATATGGGAGATCCTTGGATGAGATCGTGGACGATTACGAAAGATACTGAACAAACTTCTGTTAAACCACTAGGAATCCAAATGAGGCGTGCCGCAGAAGAAATGGGGGTTGATTTTAATAGCTTAAGTTTAGCTGACAAAAATCGTCTCTTTTTCTGCGTTAGCAATGCTAATAATGCCCTGGCAATTGCTGCCAAGCACTTGTGGGATTTAAAGCAAATTGATTTTCCCAATCTTAACAACATAGGTAAGGATGAAATCAGAGTAATTGGCGCAAGGTATAATCGCGGTCCAGATCTAACACTAGATGAGACTAAAAAGGATACGTCTTATGGTAATGCTATTGTCAATCATTCTGATGATATTAAGAATTTGCTAAAATGAAATATCGGATTATACTGTTTTACTTACTAGGTATTTTAGGTTCACTATTGTGCTATTTGCTTTGGCTGATGCCGACAAACGAATATGAATGGATGCAAAGCGATCCTGTATTTGGATACCCTTCCATGAGATTACCCATTGACCAGGATTCGTTGGCAACATCGGCTGTTTTTGCATTGCCGACAATTTTGCTGTCGCTGGCAAATCTCATCAACGCTTTGTACTGGCCTAAAACCAGTACAAGAGCTTTTGCCATAGGCTTTAGTTTGCTGTTGATTCTGGCAGTTATCGTCAAGTTTATGGTTTGACCAATCTTTAGAAACATCAAGACCATGCCAGGAAATTCAATAGGCAAACTCTTCATCGTCACCACGTTTGGCGAAAGCCACGGCCCGGCCATAGGCTGCATCGTCGATGGCTGTCCGCCGGGGCTGGCGCTGTGCGAGGCGGATATTCAAACTGATTTGGACCGGCGCAAACCGGGCACCTCGCGCTACACCACGCAACGGCGCGAGGCGGACGAGGTGAAAATCCTCTCGGGCGTGTTCGAAGGCAAAACCACCGGAACGCCGATTGGTTTGTTGATCGAGAACACTGACCAGCGTTCAAAAGATTATTCCAACATCGCCGGTCAATTCCGTCCCGGCCATGCAGATTACACCTACCATATGAAATATGGTTTCCGCGACTACCGGGGTGGCGGGCGGTCTTCGGCGCGGGAGACGGCGATGCGCGTTGCCGCCGGTGGCATAGCGAAAAAATACCTGAAAGAGCGGTTAGGCGTGGAGGTTCGCGGCTATTTGGCGCAACTCGGACCCATCAAGGCCGAGCGCTTGGTGTGGGAAGAGGTCGGCAATAACCCGTTTTTTTGCCCTGACCCGGACAAAGTGCCAGAAATGGAAGCCTACATGGACGCACTGCGCAAGCAAGGCGATTCCATAGGCGCAAAAATCACCGTCATTGCCACAGGCGTTCCACCCGGCTTGGGCGAGCCGATTTTCGACCGGCTTGATGCTGAACTGGCTTATGCGCTGATGAGCATCAACGCGGTAAAAGGTGTGGAAATCGGCGGCGGCTTTGGCTGTGTCGAGGCTAAAGGCACCGAGTTCCGCGACGAAATCACGCCTGAGGGTTTCTTGAGCAACCATGCCGGCGGCATTCTAGGCGGTATTTCATCGGGCCAGAATATTATCGCCAGCATTGCGCTGAAACCGACTTCCAGCCTGCATTTACCGGGCCGGTCGGTGAATGTGCGGGGCGAACCGGTGGAAGTCATCACCACCGGCCGCCACGATCCCTGTGTGGGCATCCGAGCCACCCCCATTTCCGAGGCGATGGTGGCAATAGTGTTGCTGGACCATTACCTCAGGCACAGGGCGCAAAATGGCGATGTGACTACGCAATTGAGGCCGATACCGGCGGGTGTGGCGTGATGCATCGATTTTCTGGTTTCCATGCTCCAGTACTCGTCGTTATACACAAGTCCAGCCAAGCCGAGAAAAGCCGTCATTTCGGCAGGGATGCCGAAATCCAGGCCATGGACGGTATCCGGTCAGTTGCACAAGTGCTTGATTTAGATCACTTGCCAACCTGTAGTTACCTGTCTTTTGTTACGGGGATACCTGTCGCGGCTTCGAGTTTGCCATCCTTGGACGCTGGATTTCGGCATCCCTGCCGAAATGACGGGCCTCCAACATTATGTGTATAAATGTGTATAAAACGATGAGTATTCCAGCGTGGGGAACCCCATTTGATCGCTCCAGCGGCAGATTTTGGAATAAAGAAAATAGAGAAGCACGGCACTATGCCCGCTACCGATAAACTGCCCTACTGGCGGCTATCCGGCTTTTATTTCTATTACTTCGCCGCGCTAGGTTGTTTTCTGCCTTACTGGGCCTTGTATTTGCAGTCCTTGGGGTTCAGCCATTCCCAGATCGGCCAGTTGATGGCGATTTTTCCTGCCACCAAGATCGTTTCCCCTACGCTGTGGGGCTGGCTAGCGGACCATACAGGGCGCAATATAGCGTTGATCCGCTTTTCTTCCTGCATGACCGCTGCCAGCTTTGCTCTGGTGTTTAGGGGAGACGGATTTGTTTGGCTGGCGTTGGCTATTTTTCTGTTGAGTTTTTTCTGGAACGCTCCGATGCCTCTGTTTGAGGCATTGACGCTGAGTTATCTGCGCCAAGACCCCCACCGCTATACCAGCATTCGCATTTGGGGTTCGGTTGGGTTCGTGCTTGCCGTGTTTGCTGCGGGCTGGGCCTTGGATACCTTCCTCGCTATAGCCTGTTTGCCTAGTCTGGTGTTGGGCTCGTTTCTGGGCATGGCGTTCGTCTCGCTACTATTGCCAAGCCGCTCGATGCAGGTGCAGGGTGTGGCGGCGGGTTCGTTGATGGCGATCTTCCAACGCAAGGGGGTCGTCGCCTTCTTCTTGGTCTGTTTGCTGATTCAGATTGGCCACGGGCCTTATTACAGTTTTTTTTCGGTTTATTTGAAGGAGAGTGGTTACAACGCCGGTCAGACCGGTGTGCTTTGGTCATTGGCCATCGTCGCTGAAATTCTGTTGTTTGCATTGTTTCATCGCTTATCCAAACATATCAGCCTGCGCGGGGTGATGTTGATTGGCACTAGTTTGAGCGTGTTGCGATGGATGCTAATCGCTTGGTGGGTGGACAATATCGCCTTGCTGACCTGCGCCCAATTGCTGCACGCGGCGAGTTTCGGGGCCAATCATGTGGCGGCAATCCAATTCATCCACAAACATTTCGCTTGGCCGCACCAGAGCAAGGGGCAGGCTTTATATGGCAGTTTGAGCTTCGGTTTGGGGGGGATGCTGGGTAGTTACGCCAGTGGCGAGGTGTGGGTAAGCCTAGGCCCTCAGTATGTTTTTAGCGTGGCGGCGGGCTTGAGTTTGGTCGCCTTGCTCATCGTTTGGGGGTGGGTGGAGAAGCCAGAACGGGTTCGGTGATTGGTGCTGTGTGAGCGGTTTTTAACTGCGGAAAATGTCGAAGGGCACGGTTAAAACCGCTCCCACGGCAAGCCATTGGCTGGGCTTCACCAATGCTCGAATGAATCAACCGCCTTTTGCCCATACTTTCTCAGCTTGGGTTAAAATGCTAACTATAATCAGCTTTGTAGATTAAGGTGAGCCAGCGTGCTTGAAATTATTTTTGCCGGTGGATGGGTCATGTGGCCTATCATTGCCTGTTCCATTATCGCGATGGGGATCATCGGCGAACGTTGCTGGTTTTTGCGCCGTGAAAAAGTCATGCCGCGCCAATTGACGGCGCAGGTTTGGAACCTCTATCGCAAAAACCAACTGGACCCTCCCCATATTCGGGAATTGCGGGGCAATTCTCTGTTGGGGGCGGTACTCGCCGCCGGTATACTGAACTATCCGCATGGTCGGGAAATTATGAAAGAAAGCATCGAACATGCGGGACGTGCCGCAGTTCATGAAATGGGCAGATATTTGAACACCTTGGGCACCATCGCCTCAGTCTCGCCCTATCTGGGCTTGTTAGGCAGCGTATTAGGGATGATCAAAGTGTTTTCCACCTTTTCCGTAAGCGGTGGCATCGCCAACCCTATGCATTTGGCCGGCGGAATTTCGGAAATCCTTATTACCACAGCATCCGGCTTGGCAATTGCCATCCCTAGTCTGATTTTCCATCGCTTTTTCGAGAGCCGGGTTGATGAATTGGCCTTGCGACTTGAAGAAGAGGCCCTGCATTTGATTGAGCACTTGCATGGCGAGCGCGAAACATAAGAGAGCACATGAATTTTCGACCGCGTATAAAGAGCAAACCGGAACTGAATCTGATTCCGATGATCGACGTGCTGATTGTATTGCTGATTTTCCTAGTGCTGACGACGACATTCAGCCATGAAACCGCCTTGCAAATCCAACTGCCCGAGGCCAACGAGCAGGTTAACGACAAAGACGATGGCATAGAATTGGCCATTGACGCGAACGGCCATTACAGTGTCAACGGCCATGAGGCTTTTAGTGGCGATGTGGCAGTAATAAAAAGGGCGCTAGTGGAAGCGGCGGGGCAGAACAAAGCCCCTCTAGTAACCATCAGTGCCGACAAGTCGACCAAGCACCAGTCGGTGATTAGCGCCTTGGATGCCGCAAGCCAACTGGGTTTTGTGCATGTCACCTTTGCCGTCCAGTCGAGCGTGAAGTAGGTGATAGCTTATGAAACTGGCTGATTGGCTGCAACGCCGCTGGTATGAGCCACGCGCTCCCGCCGTTCTGGTTCCGCTATCCGTGCTGTTTCGCGGGCTGGTCGCAGTAAGGCGCTGGGCGTACGCCAAGGAATGGACAAAGCCGGAGCGCTTGCCGGTTCCTGTCATTGTGGTTGGCAATCTCACCGTCGGCGGCACCGGCAAGACTCCGCTGACCATCTGGTTGGTGGAGTTTCTCCGTCAATCCGGGTATAAACCGGGTGTGGTCAGCCGGGGTTATGGCGGCAACAAGCTAAAGCAGCCGCTTGCCGTGTCTGCGGACAGCAACCCTGCGGAGGCGGGCGACGAACCCGTGTTGATCGCACGGCGGACGGGTTGCCCGGTCTACGTGTTTCCCCTCCGCGCCGAGGCCGGACGGGCGCTATTGGCGGAAACAGCCTGCGATATCGTGATTGCCGATGACGGCCTGCAACACTACCGCTTGGCGCGGGATGTGGAAATTGCTGTGGTTGACGGCGAACGACGCTTCGGTAATGGGGAATGCCTGCCTGCCGGGCCTTTGCGTGAACCGGTGGAGCGTTTGGCCGGGGTGGATTTCGTGGTCAGCCGGGGGGGGCGGGCGCGTGACCATGAATTCCCGCTCAGGCTAAGCTTAGGGCAGGCAGTGAATCTGGCAGATGCAAGCTTGCAAAAGTCCTTGGCTAGTTTTGCCTACACTCAGCCGCTCTATGCCGTAGCCGGCATAGGCCATCCGGGGCGCTTCTTTGCCGAACTTAGGCAGTCAGGATTGAGCTTCGAGGAGCGGGCTTTTCCCGACCATCATCGCTACACCCTAGGCGATTTGGATTTTGGCGACAATGCCACGGTTTTGATGACCGAAAAAGACGCGGTTAAATGCCTAGGCATTGCCAGCCAACATTGTTGGGCTGTGCCGTTGCGGGGGTTTTTACCTGCCGCTTTCGGCGAGAAATTATTACAATTGTTGAAGGTTAAACACGATGGACAAAAAACTGCTTGAAATCTTGGTTTGCCCGCTGTGCAAGAGCGGTTTGATCTACAGAAAAGAAGAACAGGAGTTGATCTGCAAAGCCGACCGCTTGGCATTTCCGATTCGCGACGAGATTCCGGTGATGTTGGAAAATGAAGCCCGCAAAATCAGCTTGGAAGAATATGACGCACTGTCCAGCCAGCAAACCTTCCCTGTGTAGTAGGTTGCGCTGGGCTTGGCAAGCGCATCATTTGTGATTGATGCGCCCCCTTGCCTAGCCGGACGGGATTTGTAATCCCGCCCATAACGATTCGGGTTTAGACAGGCATGGGTGCACACAAAACGGAAGCGACGGGGTTGCAAACCCCGTCGCGCTTCGTTCAATGGTTCGGTGCGTAGCATCAGATAATAACTGATGTTACGCAGTCATCGCTAGAGGATGGCAACTTGTGGAGTGCGGCGACTCGTCGCCGCACTCCACAACATCCGGGCTACAGACTACACGGTTGCGTAACATCAGATAATAATTAAAATGGTCGATTTCAAAATAGTCATACCCGCCCGGCACGCCTCCACCCGGCTTCCGGGCAAGCCCCTGCTGGACATTGCAGGCCGTCCGATGATTGTCCATGTCTGCGAACGGGGGTTGGAGTCTGGGGCCAGCGAAGTGGTGTTGGCTACTGATGACGAGCGCATTGCCGAGGCCGTGGCCGGTTTACCGGTGCGGGTGGTGATGACCCGTTCCGACCACCACAGCGGCACCGAGCGAATCAGAGAAGCCGCCGCTATTCTGGGCTGGCCGGATGACACCATCGTCGTCAATTTGCAAGGCGACGAGCCATTTATCCCGGCAGACTTGAAACGCCGTTTGGCCCGATTATTGGCGACGCAGGATGTGGCGGAGGTCGCCACCTTGGCAACACCCATCGTTGACCAGGCGGAAATCTTCAACCCCAATGTGGTGAAAGTAGTGCTGGACCGCGACGGCCACGCCCTGTATTTCAGCCGCGCACCCATCCCCTGGCATCGTGCCTCCTTCGATGCTGCGGAAACAATGAACCCTCTCCCCTTGGGAGAGGGCAGGGTGAGGGCAAAACCGCTTGCTCCACCGACAAACTTAGCGCCAGTTGAAGAGGCTTCGGCTACCCTCCCCGCCTCCTCCCCTTGGCTACGCCACATCGGCGTCTACGCTTATGCAGTCGGTTTTCTGCATCGCTATGTGGCATGGCCCCCCTCGCCATTGGAAGCCATAGAATCCTTGGAACAACTGCGCATCCTCTGGATGGGCGAGCGCATCCTCGTCATGCCCGTCGATAGCGCACCTGAGGCGGGTGTGGACACAGAGGAGGATTTGCAGCGGGTCAGGGCAAGGTTTGCCGTAAAATGATCATATCGCCAGTGACGCTATTTCCTCCCCGCCCCCTGCAACGCCAGCCGAATCAAATCTTCGCTGGTTTTGCCTTCGGCTGGAATGGAGCGGACCATCGCATTGGCATCTTGCGGTTTGAAGCCCAAGGCCACCAAGGCGCTGACCGCATCGGGCACCGGGCTGGCGGGCGCGGGGGCGGCAGCAGTGCCTACGGCTATGTCCACGGTCGCGGCACCGGTCTCCGGCAAACGGTCGCGCATCTCAATAATCAAGCGTTCGGCAGTTTTTTTGCCTATGCCCGGCAGGCGGACCAGCAGGGCTGTATTGCCAGAATGGATGCAGCGCTGGAACTCCTCCACACTGACGCCTGACAGTATGCCTAAAGCCAGTTTGGCCCCGACCCCATTGGTTTTTATCAGGCTGCGAAATAAAGCGCGTTCGGCTTCGGAGAGGAAGCCATAAAGCGTGTGGGCATCTTCGCGCACGGACAGATGCGTGTGCAAAAACACTTCCTCGCCCTCCTTGGGCAGTTTGAAAAAGGTGGACATCGGGGCGTCGATCTCATAGCCCACGCCATGAACATCCAGCAACAGGCAGGGGGCTTTTTTGGCGACCAATACGCCGCGCAGAAAGCCGATCATGGCCTGGCCCCGGCGACTTTCCGCGTCATCGCCTCGATGCGCAGCTTGGTTTCCCTAGTGTGCAAGTGGCATAGCGCCACCCCTAGGGCATCGCCTGCGTCGGCTTGGAGTTGCCCGGAAAGACCCAATAATATTTTAACCATATGCTGTACCTGTATCTTGTCCGCGCCGCCCTTGCCGACGACGGCTTGCTTCACTTGACGGGCGGCGTATTCATGGACCGGCAATCCCGCCACTAGCACCGCGCAGAGTGCGGCCCCCCTGGCTTGGCCAAGTTTCAGCGCGGAATCGGCGTTCTTGTGCATGAACACCTGCTCGATGGCCAGTTCGTCGGGTTGGTAGCGCTGGACGATATCGACGATGCCGTCGTAGATTTGCTTGAGCCGAAAGGGGAAGGTGTCGGATTCGGTGCGGATGCAACCGCAGGCCACCAAGGCCGGACCCTTTGCCCCGGCATCAATCAGCCCGTAGCCAGTGGAGCGGGAACCGGGGTCGATGCCAAGGATGCGGGTCAAGCAATTTTTTCGAGGATTTCCTCGCTGATGTCGGCATTGGAATAGACGTTCTGCACATCATCCAAGTCTTCCAAGCGCTCGATCAGGCGTACCAGTTTTTCTGCGTCGTCCTGCCCTAGGGAGGTGCTGGTGCCGGCGCGCATCGTCACTTCGGCTTCCTCAGGAATTAGGCCAGCGCCGCCCAGCGCCGTTTTGACCGACTCAAAGTTCTCTTGGGCGGCGATCACATCCACCGAGCCGTCGTCGTTGCTAATTACATCGTCCGCCCCAGCCTCCAGCGCAGCCCCTATCACGGTGTCCTCGTCCACGCCGGCGGAAAAGCTGAGTATGCCCACTTTGCTGAACAAATAGGCCACCGAACCGTCCGTGCCCAAATTGCCGCCCGCTTTGCTGAAGGCATGGCGAACCTCGGCGACGGTGCGGTTACGGTTGTCGGTGAGGCAGTCCACCAATACCGCAATACCGCCGGGACCATAGCCCTCGTAACGCACTTCCTCATAGTTGTCGCCTTCGCCCGCGCCTACGCCTTTTTTGATGGCGCGTTCGATGGTATCTTTGGTCATGTTCGCCGTCAGTGCCTTGTCCATGACGGCGCGCAGACGTGGATTATTGGACGGGTCGCCCCCGCCCGTGCGGGCAGAGACGGTGATTTCCCGAATGAATTTGGTGAACAGTTTGCCCCGCTTGGCATCTTGTGCGCCTTTGCGGTGCTGGATGTTAGCCCATTTGCTATGGCCTGCCATGTTGCTTGCTAAACCTCGTCGTGTGCTGTGTCGTAATCTGTAAGTTTAACATTACTGCATCGGCCTGCGCACCCCGGCAAACCGCCCCCACCAATATGGAGTGTCGAGGTTGGAGACGGTGACGCTTGCCGCCTTGCCGCTGGAGGCATGGATGAAGGTATCATTGCCCAAATACAGGCCGACATGGGCGAACACTTGGTCTTGATAATTGAAAACCAAGATGTCGCCGGGTTGGCGGTCTTCGGTTGCCACTTCGGGCAAGTTGTAGGCCATTTGCGCGGCGGTGCGTGGCAGCGAGTAGCCGTATTGCCGGTAAACATGCCAGATGAAACCGCTGCAATCAAAGCCGTCTTCGGGCGAAGATTTTCCCCAACGGTAAGGTGTGCCTTTGAGGCTTAGGGCGTAGCTCAACAGCCTGTCCGTGGTCGTTATTTCAGGGGGAGGGATAATGGCTATTTTAGGTTTTGATGCGCAACCGGCAACAAGCAATAGGCTTAAGAATGCCATGAGGTAAAAACATAAAGCGTGGGGGTTTTTAAGCGGGTTAGCGGGGTTTGCCAGTTTCATTTGGAATGCCTCCCAGATCGAGTTTACAGCGTCCAATGGGTTTGGTAGTCTTCATAATTATAGCGTTTTATCAGCTTGATGCCGACCGCTCCATCCCAGAAATAGACGGAAGGTAGGTTGACCCCATTGAACCGATTGGCCTTGATCAGGCTGTAGGCACCGACGTTGGCGAAAGCCAAGCGATCACCCACGGCAAGAGGCCGGTCAACACGGTATTCCCCGAACACATCGCCGGCCAAACAGGTGCAGCCGGCCAATATGACGGCCACCCCCTGCTCGAGTTCGGTCCAGCCCGGTTCTGGCCGTCGTTGATATTCGAATATTTCTGGATGGTGGTTGATGCTGGTGTCCAGAACCGCGACCTGTTTGCCGTTGCGGCGAAAACAATCAATCACTGCAGTAACCAAGCAGCCCGCCCGCCCAAGCAAGGCTTTGCCGGGTTCAAAATAAACATCCACGCCAAACCTTTGCCGCAAATCCAGGGCAAGGTTGGACAAGCTAGTCAAATCACCTTGGCTTTCAAACAGATATCCGCCGCCTAGATTAATCCATTGCAAGCGTGAAAGAAATGTTTTCCCTAGCATTTCCTCTATGAGAATAAGGATTCTGCGCATGGGTTCGAACGATTGTGCCGCGAACAGCGTATGGAAATGCAAGCCTTTGATGAGTTCACCCAATGAGCAATCCTGCTGCAAGGCATGAACCAATTCTTGCAGCGGAACACCGAGTTTGGAGTCAACCCGGCAGGGGTCATAGCGGCAATCATCCAAGAATGACAGGCCGGGGTTGACCCGTAGGCCGATGCTGGTCCTTTCCCCTAGTGTAGGCTGCAAGCGGGCCAACTGTTGCAAGGAGTTGAAGGCCACAAAGTCGCAGAGTGTTCCAATCTCAGCCACTTCTTGCAAGCGCAATCCCGGCGTGGTGATGTGCAATGGATGTCCGATGGGTGCCGCCAGTCTGGCCTCAAACAAGGAACTGACCGAAAAGCCATCGACCCAAGGGGCTAGTAATTCCAGTACCGGGCGAAACGGTAGTGCCTTGATGGAATAAAGCATCCGGCAACCGCTTTGCCTGCCAGCCTGTGCCATCGCCTGCGCCACCGCTAAGATGCGGCTTTCTTCATATATGAAGGCGGGGGTTTCGACAGGAAGCTGATACAGCATTTTCAACATCAAAGAGTTACTTGATAGCTGGCGTGAAAGGGCAGGAGATTCAGTTATTATCGTTCCTACGGTCACCGCTCATCGTTATACACAAGTCCAGTCAAGCCGAGAAAAGCCGTCATTTCGGCATGGATGCCGAAATCCAGGCCATGGACGGTATCCAGTCAGTTGTACAAGCGCTTGATTCAGAACACTTGCCAACCTGTCGTTTCCTGTTTTTTGATACAGGGACACCTGTCGCGGCTTCGAGTTTGCCATCCTTGGACGCTGGATTTCGGCATCCATGCCGAAATGACGGATATCCTACATTTGTGTATAACGATGAGCGGAGCTAGGGAACGATGTAAACAAGTAACCATTTGATATTAAAAACGCTGTGCAGGTCAAATTTTGATGTAATGGTCCAAGATGAGTACCGCAAACACCCCGACTAGATACACCAAGGAATTGGCAAAGGTTTTCCAGGCGACCTTGGGGCTGGCATCCTGTTTCAGCCGCCACGCGTGATATACGAACAGTCCGCCAAAAAACACCGCGCCGATTAAATAAACGATACCGCTCATGTGGGTGAGATAGGGGAGCAGGCCGACGACGAACAACAGGATGGTGTACAGGAAGATATGCAATTGGGTGATGGGAATGCCGTCGGTCACCGGCAATACAGGAATTTTTTCTGCGACGGTGCGATAGTCGTCCATCCTGGCGATGGCCAATGCCCAGAAATGTGGCGGGGTCCACACGAATATGATCAAAGACAACAGCAAAGAATGGGGGTCCACGCTACCGGTGATGGCACACCAACCCAACACTGGCGGAGCAGCCCCGGTCACCCCGCCGATGACGATGTTTTGGGGTGTCGCAGGTTTTAAATAGACCGTATAAACAATGGCATAGCCAATCAGCGTAAAAAAAGTTAAAATCGTAGCCAAGGTGTTGGTGAACTTTATCATGACCGACATGGACAAAAGACCGATAATCACGGCAAAAATGATGGCCTGGCGGGGTGTGATCTGGCCCAATGGCAGTGGACGGCCACTCGTACGGCCCATTTCCGCATCAATCTTGTACTCGATGATTTGGTTGGCCGCCGCCGCCGAGGCCGCCGCCAAAGTAATGCCTAGGATTGCCCAAAACGCCAAGTCCAAGGGTGGCAAGCCGGGTACGGAAAGAAAAACCCCGACTATTGTCGCAAACACAATCTCCCGCAAGACTCTTGGCTTGCATAGCTCCCAGTAGGGTCGCCATTGCGGTCTTTTTGAAGGTTCGGTAGTTTTTTGTGTTGTCATCGTTAAGGTTTGCGTTTCGTATACAATAGTTACAAGCGGATCGGCTGGTCCGCACCGGTATTTTTGAAATTCCCACGGAGAAACATCATCATGGCGTTATCACGCACGCTTGCTTGCCTGCTGCTGGCCGCACCGCTGTCCTTGCAGGCGGCAAGCCCCAAAGTGTCCGAGTTCAAGCTGGACAATGGACTCAAGTTGCTGGTGCAGGAAGACCACCGCGCACCGGTTGCCGTCACCCAAGTTTGGTACAAGGTCGGTTCCAGTTACGAACATGGCGGAATCACCGGCATATCGCACATGTTAGAACACATGATGTTCAAAGGCACGAAAAAGCATCCGCCGGGCGAGTTTTCCCGCATTATCGCAGCAAACGGGGGGAGTGAAAACGCTTTTACCGGCGAAGATTACACGGCCTATTTCCAGACTTTGGAAAAGTCACGCCTGCCCATCAGCTTCGAACTGGAAGCCGACCGGATGAGGAGTCTTAAGCTGTTACCGGATGAATTCGCCAAGGAGCAGCAAGTGGTGCTGGAAGAGCGCCGTTTGCGCACTGACGACCAACCCCGCGCCAAACTGAGCGAGCAGTTCAATGCCGTGGCATTTTCTGACAGCCCGTACCGTAATCCGGTCATCGGCTGGCCTGACGATGTGTCTAGGCTCACGGTAAGTGATTTATCCGATTGGTACCAACGCTGGTATGCGCCCAACAACGCAACCATTGTCGTTGTAGGGGACGTGAAGCCCGATGAAGTCTTCAAGCTCGCGCAAAAACATTTTGGCCCGCTCAAGCCCAGCCAGTTGCCCGCACTAAAACCGCAAGCCGAAATTGACCAGCTAGGCATTAGGCGCATCACCGTCAAAGCACCCGCCAAACTTCCATTTCTCGCCATGGGTTACAAGACACCTGTGTTGCATGGTGCGATAGATGAAAGCGAAGCCTATGCCTTGGAAGTGGCGGCAGGCGTTCTTGACGGCGGCAATAGCGCCCGCTTGGAAAGCCGCTTGGTGCGTGGACAGCAAATCGCCGCCTCTGTCGGTGCCGGCTATGACCTTTACTCACGGATGCCGGCCTTGTTCATGATTGAGGGCACACCCGTGCAAGGAAAGAGCGTGGCCGATTTGGAGAAGTCCTTGTTGGAGCAAGTCCGCCTATTGCGCGACGAACCCGTGACAACCGAAGAGTTGGAGCGGGTCAAAGCCCAAGTGCTGGCGAATAAAGTGTTTGAGCGGGATTCGATTTTTTATCAGGCGATGCAATTGGGCACGGTGGAAACCGTGGGCTTGAATTGGAAAATAGTGGATGAGTTCGTGGACAAGATCAACGCGGTGACCCCGCAACAGGTTCAACAGGTGGCGAAGAAATATCTAATCGAAGACCGGCTTAGCATTGGTTATCTTGATCCTCAGCCGATACCGGAAGGACAAACCGCGCCAGAAGACCGCGCACCCGTGGGAGGCAACCATGTACGCTAAAAAATTGAATATTTTTCTGTGCGCCCTGTTGACGCTGTGGGCAGTGTGTGCGCAGGCTGGCCCGGCCATACAGACGTGGAACACGGCCAATGGCACACGCGTCTATTATGTGCCCACAGAAGGATTGCCGATAGTGGACATACGGGTGGTCTTTGACGCGGGTAGCGCCCGTGATGGAGCACAATTTGGCTTGGCAACGCTGACTTCAGGCTTATTGGACACCGGGGCAGGGCAATGGAACGCCGATGCCATCGCCCAGCGTATGGAAGGCGTGGGGGCACGACTGGGATCGGGTGTCTCCCGCGATACCGCTTGGGTGTCGCTGCGCTCCTTGACCAGCCCTAAATTATTGGAACCGGCTTTGGATACCCTGCGTGAGATTATCCAGCACCCTACGTTTAGTGCCACGGATTTCGAGCGGGAAAAGAAAAACTTGCTGGTCGGACTGAAGCAACGCGAGGAATCCCCTGGCGATCTGGCCGGCATCGCCTTCTTCCACACGCTGTACGGCAGCCATCCCTACGCCCACCCCAAGGAAGGGAATATCGACACCGTTGAAAAGCTCACCCGTGAAGATTTGCAAACGTTCTACCAGCACTACTATGTCGCAAAAAACGCATTGATCGTGATTGTGGGCGAAGTGGACAAAGCAAAAGCGGAATCCATAGCCAATGGGCTGCTGTCTGGCTTGCCTGCTGGTGAGGCTGCCCCGGCCTTGCCCAAAGTCGAGCAACCTGCGGCCAGCAAAACCGAGCGTAAGTTCTTTCCGTCTGCGCAAACCCATGTTTATTCCGGGGTGCCGGGCATCAAAGCGGTCGATCCCGACTATTTTCCGCTCTATGTGGGCAACCATATTTTGGGAGGCAGCGGCTTAGTCTCGAAGATCACCGAAGAAGTCAGGGAAAAGCGCGGACTGTCCTATAGCGCTTTCAGCTATTTCTACCCGTTCCGGGAGGAAGGCCCGTTTTTGATGGGGCTGCAAACCAAGAAAGGCCAATCCGATGAGGCTTTGAGCGTCATGCAAAAAACCCTGCGCGATTTCATCAATGCCGGTCCTACGCTCAAAGAATTGGAAGCGTCGAAGAAAAACATCACAGGAGGATTTGCCATGCGCTTGGACAGCAACCAAAAACTGGTCGATCAAGTGGCCTCCATCGCCTTTTATGGCTTGCCCTTGGATTATTTGGACACCTTTATAGGGAAGGTTGATGCAGTGACCCCGCAAGAAATTCAAAAGGCATTCAAAACGCGCATCGACCCCGACAAATTGCAAACCGTGTTAGTCGGCGCAGACGGCCCGCATGAAAAATGAGGTTCGCATCATTGGTGGAACTTGGCGCAGCCGGAAAATTCGTTTCCCTGATGTGTCGGAGCTACGCCCGACCCCGGACAGGGTAAGGGAAACCCTGTTCAATTGGCTGGGCCAAGAACTTGACGGCTTGGTTTGCTTGAATCTTTATGCCGGCAGCGGTGTGTTGGGCTTTGAAGCCGCCTCCCGTGGGGCGAAACGGGTGGTGCAAGTGGAGCGTAACGCCGAGGCTTGCATCGCATTGAAACAAAACTGTGGCCTGTTGGATGCGCGGATGGTGGAAATCGTGCAAATGGATGTTGCCCGCTTTCTGGCTGGGCCTACCGAGCGCTTCGATGTGGTGTTGCTAGACCCTCCCTTCCATCAAGGATTAGTCGAGCCTTGCTGCCGTTGGTTGGAGGAAAACGGCTGGCTCACGCCTCGCGCCCGCATCTACATTGAAGCCGAAAAAGAGAAAGTGCTGGAGTCTATGCCGGACACTTGGCAAAACCACCGCAGCAAACACGCCGGCGGGGTGGGCTACCATCTTTATAAGCGGATACCCTAATACAGCGTTTTCAACATCGGATAGTGACTTGTTAAGTTATATTATTTTTCAAAGCAATTGGCACAATTGATGGTTTGATTGGGTGTCCTTTATTATTTCTCTTTGTTAACTGATGTTACGCATGGAGTGGCAAAGCTCGCTTTGCCTGTCAAGGCAAGCCTTGACACTCCAAAACGAATCGCCGTAAGTCGGCAATCCTTTGCCGATAACAGCACGGGGGGGTAGAAAGTAGGCCGGAATAAACCCGCTTTAGCGGGCGTTTCCGGCAAAGGGACAGCGAAATGCCGGAAACGGTCGCTGCACGACCTTATTCCGACCTTGCCGTCGCCGCCTTTTGTGTCCAGCGGCGACGAGTCGCCGCACTCCACAACATCCGGGCTACAGCCTACACGGTTGCGTAACATCAGTTCTTAACAAAGAAAAATAATAAAGGACACTCAATCAAACCATCCTGTGTGTGCATTGCTTTGCAAAATGATAGAATTCTACAATTAACCCTTCGATATTAAAAACGCTGTATGAGTAGTGACATCTTATTTTCCATCCTAACAAAAGACTTCAGCGCATCCGGCCCGAATAGCATTAGGGAAGCACCGAGTTGGTCGAACCTTACCGTGACCAGCGGACCCACCGGCTATATCGAGTGGCGGATCAAATTCCCTAGTGCGGGTAAATACCACCTGCATGTACAGATGAGCGCTGCCGATTCAAGGCCCTGCATCCTGTCTATCAATGGGCTTGCCCAAGCCGCCCCGATTCTCGGCGAAACAACCGGAAGTTGGCATAGCGATACACTGCAATGGTTCGTCTACGGGCCCTATGAGTTCAAAGAGGGTGAAAACCTGTTGCGCATTGATTTCAAACAATACCAGCCCCATCTGAAGATGTTTGGATTCTCGCAGGTGCATGAGCAGACTGAAGCTGGCGTGGATGCCCATCGTGCCTTGCAAGAACTCAAAGACGGCTATCAACGCTATCTGACCGGAAAGTCCAGGGTCAACCCCCAACTGGTCCATGAACAAGTCAAGGCCAACGCGAAGGACCAGAAACCGTTCGCCATCGTCCTCGCTTGCGCCGATTCGCGGGTGCCGCCCGAGATCATTTTCGACCAAGACATAGGCGACCTGTTCGTACTCCGCGTCGCGGGCAATGTGGCCGATACCTTCATTCTAGGCAGCATCCAGTATGCCATTGAGCATTTGGGAACACGGCTAGTTGTAGTGCTCGGCCATGAGCGCTGTGGTGCCATCAAAGCCGCGATTTCGGTGGCTGCTAAGAAGGACAGTTTTTCCGGCCCCTTGGGCCAACTCGTCAGCGCCATCGTCCCTTTGGTGGAGCCGGTTTATCGGTGCGGGGTTCTTGCCGGACTCCCGCAAGTGGATGCTGCGGTACTTGATGACGCGGTGCGGGTCAATGTGCGCAGGCAAACAGCGGTCATCCGCGATGCCTTGGAGAACTTGGGCCAGGAGAAACTCACTCTAGAATTGTGGCTTAGGCATATCCTCGTTGTAGGGGCACGCTATGACCTTGACGACGGCGAGGTGGAGTTCTTCGACGAGCCGGGCAATGACCGGCCTAAACGGATTGGACTCATTGCCAAAGATGATTTCGGAGTCGCCGTGGACTCGTCCGGCATCTTGACCGCCCGCAAAGACCAGAGTTTTGACGAGTTCGAATTGCATGATGCGGGTGAGGAACGACTCGCACTGAAAAGCCTGCATGGGAAGTTTTTAAGCACTACCGCAGACGGTGTTGGCGTGGCTGCGACCGGACTCCAAATTGGAGAAACGGAGCGGTTCCGGTTTATCGAACTGGGCGATAAGCGGTTCGCCTTCCAGAACCATCGAGGCCGTTACCTGAGTGTGGGGCCGGATGGCCGCATTACTACTGCGGCAGTGGCGCATGAGGGCGAATATTTCCGCATCATTGAGGTGGATGAGTAATCATAGCAAACGATTGCCCTGCCTCTAGCCCGTCCCTGTCTTCTTCCGAAACAGCTTGCCCATTTCCGTGTAACGCTGGTCTTTGTCACCGTGTAGGTACAGCGAGGTAGTGGACAAGCTGGAATGGCCTAAGTTTTCCTTAACTGAAATCAAGGCGGCACCGCGGCCTAGGGCATGGGAGGCATGGGTATGCCGCAGCCAGTGCGTGGTCATCTTGGTCAAGGCTTCGACGTTGCGTTTGTCTTCTTCGTTTGCGGACCGTTCCATCGCAGCAGCGGCTTCGTTGAAAAATGTTTTTAGCACCCGGTGCAGCCCTGAGGTCGTGAAGGGCGTTTCCACCAAGTCAATATCGGCTGTTTCAAGCAGCGCAGTTTTGCGGAATTTGCCTATGATGGGTTCCGGCGAATCCGGCACACCCCACACGGCACCGCGTTCGAGGGCATAGCGCTTTAGTTCTTCTACCAATTCAGGGGGCAGCGGCACTTCACGCTGTTTGCTGCCCTTGCCCAGCACCCTCAGCCAGTATTGTCCGCCGTTACGGCTTTTGTGGGTGATGTCGCCAAAGCGGGCATTTGCCAATTCCGCTATGCGCAGCCCGGTACAGTAGGCTAACTGGATGGCAATCCAGAGTCGTCGATAGTGGCGCTTGTCACCACCCTCGGGCGGTGCGGCTTCGCATTGTGCGCAATAATCCAGCAGCCATTGCCATTGGCTATCGTCCAAGGCATGTTCTACTTGCAGGCTATGCAATTCTTGGGAAGGCAGAGGCGGCAGTCCGTCAAACGGGTTGCTGTCGAGGTAGCGTTGTTTGACCAGCCATTCGCACAGCGAGGACAGGATGATTTCAGCATGCTTGACCGTCCGCTGTTGCAACGGGCCTTTGAAAGGCCGCCAAGACGGACTCCAGCGCGGCTTGAACTCGGGGTTCAGCCACGCCTCCGCCGGGGCGAAGAGGAAATCCCGGTAGGCTTTACAGTCCAAAGTATCCAGGGAGGACAGCGCTTTGCCGCGTTCGGTGATCGCCCAGAGCAGAAAGCGCTCGGATTCTTTCCGATAGTTCCGGTAGGTGTGGCTGTCGTGGTCGCGCAGGTCCAACCAAGCATGGATGGCTTCAAAGTCGTTGCCCACGGGTAGCTTGCAGCGGTCATGCGGTGCGCGGTTGCTGCCGTCGGCCCCGCTCAATCCGGCTTGTGAGTCAAACAGGTTTTCCATGACCGGATGGCTAGCCTTGCCTGCCCCGGCCAAGCCCGGCGGACGGATTGCCAAGGCATTGCTGGCCAATCCCAAGGTGGCCGCATGGGTTTTCAGGAAACGCTCGACCGTTTGCGCGGAGTGTGTGCCGAAATGCGGCAAGGTCTGCCAGCATAATTTTCCATGCTGCTCCCGAAATGCAACCACCGCTTGCAGCGTTTCCATGCCCTGTGCATGGAGCTTGTCGGCGATTTTGTCGGGAAGCCATCGGCTAACGGCATCTTTCAGCGCGGGCAACGGATCGGGGGTTTCCAGCAGGGTTCTCAAGCCCGCATCGGCTTGTTTAATCCAAGTTTCGCCATCCAGCCTTTCCTTTAGCCAAAAGTTTGCCAGTTCGGGCAAACCTAAATGACGGGCTTTCAAAGCCAAGCGCTGGCGCAACGCGAGCACGGTTTGCCGGGTGGTGGCAATATCTGCACCGTCCAAATACAATTGTCCAAGCAGAGGCCAACCCAGCAGATTCATCCAGCCACGCAGCAAGGCTTGTTCCTGATTGTTCAGCAATGCGGCCATAGGGATTTTTTTGCGTTCTTTTAAAAGACTGAATCGTCTAATCCTTGGGTCAGCAAAGCAATGGGGTCTTGGTGCTTCTTTTCCAATTGCTTCAGGATGCGCCGCACATCGGCAGGTGTCTCGTTAGGCCCTTGAAAATAAGCCGGCCTGCCGTCGCGGCCAAAGTTGAAAACCGCATCGCAACTTGAAGCGTCCACATTGCCGAAAATCAACTTGGCGATTTTGTAGTCGGGATGTGGTTCGAACCCTAAGTCACCGGCATAAGCGATAGCCAATTCCACCAGTTTACGCAGATAGGCGGGGTCGCAGGTGACGAATACTTCAATGGATTGCGCCAAATACCGTTCCAGCTCTAATTTGTATTTGTCCGGGGACATCATGGCACATAGCGCGTTCTTAACGCCTAGACAGTAGGTATCCACCAGGAACGCGCTCATCGCGTAGGAGCCATCGTCTAGCTTGCGGCTAAACCAGAGCGTACCTATCCCAGTATCAAAAAGCCCTTTTGGCATAAATACATCAGCGATGGGCGCATTTGACGCTGCAATCATCCCAAGCGCAATGAGGTCGGTATTCGACGCTGTGCCAGATTTCTTTGCCCCCTTGCGCTTCGCTGCTTTCTTCGCGCGTTTTTGTTGCAGCGCTTTGGAACTTAAAGCCATGATTAGTATTCCTCGGTTGGTTTATTCAAGGCTGCTATTGTAACCGCTGTAGCGGGGAAAAACCTTCACTCCCGGCACATGCTTGTCGGCCCATGCCACCATAGCCTCTAAGATGGGCACCAAATCCTTACCCTTTTCGGTCAGTTCGTATTGATAGCGGAGCGGCTTGCCGCTGTAAGCCTTTTTCACCACCACCCCCGCCATTTCCAAGCGCTTGAGCCGGTCGGCAAGAACATTGGTTGGGATGCCTTCCACGGATTGTGCAAATTCGCCATAGCGAGTCTTACCCAGAATGAGATCGCGCACAACCAACAGCGTCCATTTGTCACCGAATAAATCAAGCACATTGGCCACCGGGCAGTGGGAGCGTTCAAATTCGATGGTTGCGGACTGGTTCATACAGCGTTTTCATGTTTAAAAGTTAACTAAAAATGAATATTCAAATAACCTTGGTTGAAAAAAATATCTAGCAACAACCATAAGCCTTATCAAGCAACCGATTTATGTTGAGAACGCTGTATGTGACTTGCAAAAAGCAAGTGACAGGACTATCGTAGTCACTTGCAATTGTGCAGTGACTATACCACAAAGCTTACGAACCCCGGAGAGACAACATGATCGAACTTCATCAATTCGCCCGCACCTGGGGCATCCCGAACTTAAGCCAATTCTGCGTCAAGGTCGAAACCTATCTGCGCATGGCCAAGCTCCCTCATCAGATCGTCGAGTCCCTGCCGCTTAAGGCACCTAGGGGGAAGTTGCCGTTTATCATGGACGGGGGCAAAAAGATTGCCGATTCCAGGGTGATTGTGAATTACTTGAAATCAACTTATGGCGATACGCTGGACGCCGATCTCACAGCAGAGCAGAAAGCCATTGCAAAATCGTTCCAACGGCTGCTGGAGGAACACCTGTATTGGATAGGCATGATGAGCCGCTGGCATTACACCGAAGCAAATTGGCAAACCAATAAGCAAGCGATTTTTGCCGGACTGCCGCCTGTAGCGCGTGATTTGGCTGCGTGGGTTTATCGCCGCCGCATCAACGGGCAAATTCTTGGCCAGGGCACGGGGCGCATGACGACGCAGGAAGCGTTTGCATTGGGCATGGAGGATGTCGATGCACTAGCCGACTTTCTCGCCGACAAACCCTATTTCCTAGGCTGTAAGCCGACTAGCCTAGATGCCTCGGCCTACGGCATCTTGGTCAATACCTTGGGCTGCCCCATAGAATCCCCGCTCAAAGACCATGCGCTAAGCAAACAGAACTTAGTTGATTACTGCGATAGAATGCAACAGGAGTTTTTCCCCGAGTTACAGCGTTTTCAACAGCAGAGAGTTACTGTATAGCTGGAATGACAACGTGTCTTGTGCAGATGGATGGCCCATTAATTGCACCTATTCTGTCACTTTCCGAACCCAACCCGGCTAATTGCAGAATCGACCATGACGCATTTGTTCGAACCCCTTAAACTGCGCGAAGTGGAATTTCCCAATCGCGTATTCCTCTCCCCAATGTGCCAATATGCGGCAAAATTGGGCCATCCCACCGACTGGCATCTTGTTCATTATGGTGCAAGGGCGGTCGGCGGGGTCGGCTTGATCTTGTTGGAGGCTACGGCGGTGTCGCCGGAAGGACGCATCAGTCCGGGGGATTTGGGCTTGTGGTCAGACGCACAAGTGGCTTCTTATCTGCCCATCACCCATTTCATCCGCACCCAAGGGTCTATCCCCGGAGTGCAGCTCGCCCACGCGGGCCGTAAAGCCTCTTCGCATACCCCTTACACTGGCATCGGCCCGCTGGATGCCGCAGCCGGTGGTTGGCCTGTGGTGGGGGCCAGTGCTGTGCCGTTCAGCCCCAAGTATCCGGCACCGCATGAACTGAGCGTGGACGAGTTGGGGCAGGTGGCGGACCACTTCGCATCTGCCGCAAAAAGGGCGCTACTGGCCGAATTCGCTGTGGTGGAAATCCACATGGCCCACGGCTATCTGCTGCATTCCTTCCTGTCGCCATTAAGCAATCAGCGCAAGGATGAGTACGGCGGGTCTTTTGCGCAACGGGTGCGCTTTCCGCTGGAAGTGGTGCGGCGGGTGCGCGAAGTCTGGCCAGCGCATCTGCCGCTATTGGTCCGAATTTCCGCCACCGACTGGGCCGAGGGTGGTTGGGACTTGGCTCAGTCCATCCTTTTTTCCGCCCGGCTCCGCGAGGCGGGTGTGGATTTTATCGACGTGTCCAGCGGTGGTTTGTTGCCTGAGGTGGTGCCCCCGGCAGCACCGAATTACCAAGTGCCCTTCGCCGCCGCCATCAAGCAACAGGCCGAGATTGCCACCGGTGCCGTGGGTCTGATCACCGAAGCCCGGCAGGCTGATGACATCATTGCCACAGCTCAGGCCGATGCGGTGTTTATGGGGCGCGAACTGCTGCGTAATCCGTATTGGCCGCTGCAAGCCGCCGCTAGCTTAGGTGGGTCCATCGTTTGGCCTAAGGCATATTTGCGGGCCAAGGCATACAGCGTTTTCAACATCAAAGAGTTACTTGATAGCTAGAAGGACACCCAATCAAACCATTCAGTGTGCCAATTGCTTTGCAAAATAATATAACTTAACAAGTAACTATTCGATATTAAAAACGCTGTAAGTTATATTATTTTGCCAAGGCTGCCATTCCCAAGCCTTGGAGCTTGGGAACGGGCAGAACTCGCAATTTCCTGAAGACGGGCTATATTCAGCGCTTTTCCAGCGGCACATACTCGCGTTCGGGAACGCCGACGTAAAGTTGGCGCGGACGGGCGATGCGCTGGTTGGGTTCGTCTTTCATTTCCAGCCAATGCGAGGTCCAACCGGCGGTTCTGGCGATGGCAAACATCACCGTGAACATATTGACCGGAATGCCTAGGGCTTTGTAGATGATGCCCGAATAGAAATCCACATTCGGGTAAAGCTTGCGCTCAATAAAATACTCGTCTTTCAGTGCTATCTCTTCCAATTCCAGAGCCAAACCGAACAAGGGGTCAGAAAAGTCGAGTTTCTCCAGCACCGCATAACAGGCTTTGCGGATGATGGTGGCACGTGGGTCGAAATTCTTATAGACACGATGGCCGAAGCCCATCAGCTTGAACGGGTCGCCCTTGTCCTTGGCGCGGGCGATGAATTCGGGAATCCGGCTCGCATCGCCAATTTGCGTCAGCATTTTGATGACCGCTTCGTTGGCGCCGCCGTGGGCCGGCCCCCACAAGGCCGCAATGCCGGCGGCGATGCAGGCATAGGGGTTGGCACCCGTGCTGCTGGCCAGACGCACGGTCGAGGTGCTGGCGTTTTGCTCATGGTCGGCATGGAGGATGAACAGCAGGTTCAGCACTTTGGCGGCGATAGGGTCAATCGGGTAATTCTGTCCCGGCACCGAAAACATCATGTTGAGAAAATTCTCGCAGTAACTGCGGTCGCCACGCGGATAAACGAATGGTGCGCCTATGGAGTGGCGATAACAGGCGGCGGCGATGGTTGGCATTTTGGCCAACAGCCTGATCGCCGAGGTGCGCCGGTGGTCGCGGCGGTTGATGTCGATTTGGCTATGGTAGAAAGCGGACAGCGACCCGACTACGCCGACCATCATCGCCATCGGATGGGCATCGTAATGGAAACCCGAAAAAAAATGCCGCAAAGATTCATGTATCATCGACTCATGGGCTATTTCATGCATAAACTCATCCAGTTCATGCTTGGTCGGCAATTCCCCATTGATGAGCAAATAAGCGGTTTCCAAAAAGGTGCCGCGCTCGGCCAGTTGCTCGATAGGATATCCTCTGTGCAGCAAGATGCCCGCATCACCGTCAATGTAAGTGATTTCACTTTTGCAACTGGCGGTGGAAACAAAGCCGGGGTCGTAGCTAAAATAGCCGAACTTGGAATTGAAAGCGGAAATATCAACCGTTGGTTGGCCTATAGTGCCATCAAGAATCGGGAGTTCAGCGGTTAACCCGGTTCGATTGTCGGTCACCGTCAATGTATCTTGCGCCATGGCCATGTCCTCATTGTAAGATTGAATTAGTTAAAGCGTGTTGTGTCTGCCTAGCATCAGGATAGATGCCATTAACTTAAGGATTTTTCCGTCCGCCCTGAATCTCAAGGTTTGTCGAGGGACGCAGGGTGGGCAGAAAAATCTAACGTAATGGAACTCAAGCCGTTCATGCTTCGCCCTTCGGCAAGCTCAGGAGGCTCGCTACGAACGGCTTAAGTTAAGTATCAGTAGGGCTAACTATTTTATCCATCTGACGTTACGCACAGCCCCCTGTGCTGGTCATCGGCAAAAAATTGCCGACCTACGGCGATTCGTTTTGGAGTGTCAAGGCTTGCCTTGACAGGCAAAGCGAGCTTTGCCACTCCATGCGTAACATCAGTTACCCAGCAAAAAGTTAAGCCCACAGCCTCATTTTCATCAGTTCACGTTTCAACACCAATTGCCTAGGCAGGCGTTCTAGCAGTTTGTTGAACAATTCTTCGTGCAGCGCGAGTTCCTGCTGCCAACTTTCGGTATCCACCCGCATGAGTTCCTGGAAAGCCTCCGGGGAGATGCTGGGCAGCCCGTTCCAGTCCATGTCTTGGTAGCGCGGCATCCAGCCTAAGGCGGTCTGGCGTGCCCCAATGCGCCCGTTAACCCGGTCCACGATCCATTTCAACACGCGCATGTTTTCCCCGAAGCCAGGCCACATGAAGTTGCCCTTGGCATCCAGGCGGAACCAGTTCACGCAGAAAATGTGCGGCGGATGCTCGATGACATGTCCCATCTGCAACCAGTGGTTGAAGTAGTCGCCCATGTGGTAGCCGCAGAAGGGCAACATGCCCATGGGGTCGCGCCGCACCTCTCCGACTTTGCCTATGGATGCCGCTGTCGTTTCGGAGCCTAGCGTGGCGGCCGCATAGACGCCGTAGTTCCAATTGAAAGCCTCGAACACCAGTGGCACAGTCGTGGCGCGCCGGCCACCAAAGATGAAAGCCGAGATGGGCACACCTTGCGGGTCTTCCCAAGCCGGATCAATGGATGGGCATTGCGAGGCCGGTGCGGTGAAGCGGGCGTTGGCATGGGCGGCTTTGGCACCGGTTTCTTTGGCGATTTGCGGGGTCCATTCCTTGCCTTGCCAGTCAATTAAGTGTTCGGGGGGGTCTTGGGTCATGCGCTCCCACCAGATATCGCCATCGTCTGTCAGCCCGACGTTGGTGAAAATGCAGTTGCTGTGTAAGCTCGCCATAGCATTGGGGTTGGATTTTTCCGAAGTGCCGGGGGCCACGCCAAAAAAACCCGCCTCCGGGTTGATGGCATATAGACGGCCATCTTTGCCGGGCTTGATCCAGGCGATATCGTCGCCTATTGTGCTGATTTTCCAACCGGCGAAAGCGTCCGGCGGAACCAGCATGGCCAAATTGGTTTTGCCGCAGGCGCTTGGGAATGCGGCGGCGATATAGGTTTTTTCGCCTTCCGGCGATTCAAGTCCGAGGATGAGCATATGCTCGGCAAGCCAGCCTTCTTCCCTGGCGATGTTGGAGGCGATGCGCAGTGCGAAACATTTTTTCCCCAGCAACGCGTTGCCGCCATAACCCGATCCGTAAGACCAAATTTCGCGGGTTTCGGGGAAATGGACAATGTACTTTTGGGTTTTATTGCAGGGCCAGGCGACATCGACCTCACCCGGTTCTAGGGGCTTGCCCACGGAATGCAGGCAAGGCACAAAGTCCCCTGCGCTGCCTAGTTGTTCCAGCACCTTGCTGCCCATGCGCGTCATGATGCGCATGTTGACGACCACATAGGGGGAGTCAGTCAGCTCAATGCCAATGTGGGCGATGGGAGAGCCTATAGGGCCCATAGAGAAGGGAACCACATACAGCGTGCGCCCGCGCATACTGCCCCGGAACAGATCGTTCAGGGTCTCTTTCATGGCGGCGGGATCGGCCCAGTTGTTGGTCGGGCCGGCATCTTCTTTGTTCTTGCTACAGATATAGGTGCGGTCTTCGACACGAGCCACGTCCGAAGGGTCGGAGCGGGTCAAGAAACTGCCGGGGCGCTTTTCCGGGTTAAGCCGTATGAAGGTTCCAGCGACCACCATTTCTTCGCATAGCCGGTCATATTCTTCCTGCGAACCATCGCACCAGACAATTTGATCAGGTTGGCAGAGGTTCGCAATTTCATCCACCCAAGCGATCAGGCCAGAATGGAGGGTGGGAGGGTTGAGGGTGTTTGTCGTCATGTTTGACTACCTAGAAGGTTTGTGTTTTGGATGCGAAGGTATTTTAGACTAAGCACAGGAAATTCCCACATCCGCAGCAAATATTCAGTGTTAATCGCATCCGAAAACATTATTCTGTTTTGATTTAGCAGAAACCATGCCCAAGCCGTTAAGTGGCCCGTTTCTCAGTCGGTGGGTTCAACTTCGCGCAAAGTATCGGCTTATGCGGGTAATTTACGCGTTATCTTGGTGCGGTTTGCCCCGTGTTGAGTTCACCAATTCCAACTTAGGTGATTTCCAATAATGAATCTACCAAAAGAATCGTCCACGAAAAACACGAAAGTTACGAACGAATCTTGTTTTTGTTGGTGCTTTTCGTGCCTTTCGTGGACCTATCCTTCCTAAGGAACAGGATTTTTGATGGGATGTTCTTTGGATGGGTTATTGATGATGCACACCGGTCGGTGCCGCACCGGAAGAGGTTTGCACACTCTCTTTCTTGATTACGTTGCGGTCGTCGATTTGTAGCAAGGTGATGCCCTGGTCCATGACATAGCGGCATTCAGCGCGTTTCGCGGTACCGACATTGTTCCACACCAATTTGACAAACAGCCTCCGGTCAGAATCCGACTCGCTGGGCGTGTAAGGATTGGCCCCGACTTCCTGCTTGACTGCCGCCGTACACTTGTCCAGTGCCAAACTGCTGAGCATACTGGATGCTGCCAAAAATGCCCCGGACTGCTTTTCCTGCTGGGTTGGCTTGGTCATGGCCACGATGCCGAATCCGACCAGCATCACGAGGACGACCGCCGCCAAACCTTTGCCTACTTGCGATTCCATCAGATTGCCTCTTTTAGTTGTTGTGATTATCATGCCTGCCTTTTGAATATACCAAAAAACAGGCCGAATGTGGGAAATGCTCTATGTTCTTTAAATATTCATCAACTAGGCACACAATGTTTGGGTTAATGGGTAAAATCGGACTGTGCAGGTTTGAGCCTTATGATTTTCTCCAGTAGACCGTCTGTGTCGGCCATTCCGGTTCATGAACATTGGGATAAGCTTTGTTTCCCAGTGTTTAGCCACGTCCATTTTGAGGTTCAGCCATGTCATACACTGATAAGCCATCGCCAAAACTGTCCAGCGAACACTCTTCTGTGACCGGCATTCGCACCGGACTCAGCAAGGAGGATATTAAACAGTCTTATCTAGACAACCTTTTTTTTTGCATGGGCCGCGCACCACTGCTTGCCACGTTGAACGACTCCTATATGGCGTTGGCTCTGACGGTACGTGACCGCGTTCTCCAGCATGGCATCCAAACTTTGGAAGCTTACCAACAGCAAGATGTGCGCGTAGTCAGCTACCTGTCGGCAGAATTCCTGCCCGGCCCGCACCTTGCCAACAACCTGCTGAGTTTGGGTATTACCGAGCAGGCCCGCGAGGCGATGGCCGAGTTGGGTGTCGATCTGGATGATCTGATCAGGCAGGAGGAGGAGCCCGGCCTTGGCAATGGCGGTTTGGGCCGGCTGGCCTCGTGTTTTATGGATTCTTTGGCCACTTTGCAAGTTCCCGCCGTGGGTTATGGCATACGCTACGAGTTTGGCATTTTCGACCAGATTATCCAAGATGGCTGGCAAGTGGAAATCACCGACAAATGGCTGCGCTACGGCAATCCTTGGGAAATACCCAGACCCGAATTAACCTATGATATCGGTTTCGGCGGCCACACGGAGAAGACGACAGACGCTCAGGGCAATTTGAGTTTCCACTGGGTTCCCGATACGGTAGTCAAAGGGGTTGCCTACGACACGCCCATTCTGGGTTACCATGTGGGCACTTGCAACTGGCTCAGGCTATGGAAGGCGGAGGCGGTGGAATCCTTTGACTTTACCGCCTTCAACCACGGTGACTATTACCGGGCGGTTGGGGAAAAAATGTCTTCCGAGAACATCACCAAGGTGCTTTATCCTAATGACGAGTTGACCGAGGGCAAGGCGCTCAGGCTGAAGCAACAGTATTTCTTCGCCACCTGTTCGCTGCAAGACATGCTCAATATCCACTTGAAGCTAGGGCGCAGACTGGAGCAGTTCCATGAAAAATGGGCGGTCCAACTCAACGACACCCATCCGTCAATCGCCGTGGCCGAGTTGATGCGCTTATTGCTGGATCAATATGGATTGGGTTGGGAGACCGCTTGGAATGTCACTTGCCGCACTTTTGCCTACACCAACCACACACTGCTTCCCGAGGCGCTGGAAAAGTGGCCTTTGTCGCTTTTCGGCCAGATTTTGCCGCGCCACTTGGAGATCGTCTATGAAATCAATCGGCGCTTTCTGGCTGAAGTCGTGGAAAAATATCCTGATGACGGAGACCGGCTTGCCCGTTTGTCTCTGATTGACGAAACCGGCGAGCGTTATGTGCGCATGGCCCACTTGGCGGCGATAGGCAGCCACCATGTCAACGGCGTTGCCAAACTCCATTCCGATTTGTTGAAACACACAGTCATGCAGGATTTCGCCGAATTATGGCCGGAGAAATTCGTCAATATCACCAATGGGGTGACGCCTAGGCGTTTTATGGCACTGGGCAATCCTCCTTTGGACCGGCTCATCACCCGCCATATCGGCGAAGGCTGGCTTGGCGACCTGTCCCGTCTCCGGCAACTGGAGGCTTTGGCTGCAAACCATGCGTTCCAAGAGCAATGGCGTGACGTGAAATTGACTGCCAAACAGAAGCTTGCCAACCTGATCCAGCAACATACCGGGGTTAGGGTGAACCCTGAGTCGATGTTTGATGTACAGGTCAAGCGCCTGCATGAATACAAACGCCAGCACCTGAATATACTGCATATACTCACGCTGTACCTGCGTCTGAAGCGCGACCCGCAAGTTGATGTCCCCGCACGTACCTTTATCTTTGGCGGCAAGGCCGCACCCAGTTATTTCATCGCCAAACTGATCATCAAGCTCATCAATGCCGTAGGCGAGATCGTGAACCAAGACCCGGATGTGCGTGACCGGTTGAAAGTAGTGTTCTTTCCCGATTTCAATGTCAATAACGCCCAGCATATCTACCCGGCCGCCGATTTGTCCGAACAAATATCCACCGCTGGCAAGGAAGCCTCCGGTACCGGTAATATGAAGTTCTCACTCAATGGCGCACTGACCATAGGGACTCTCGATGGCGCGAATGTTGAAATCCGCGAGGAGGTCGGCGCCGAAAACTTCTTCTTATTCGGACTTGATGCCGGGCAGGTGGAGGAATTGAAATCGCGAGGCTACAGGCCACGCGATTACTATGTCAGGAACGGCAACCTAAGGCTGGTTTTGGATTTCATCGCTTTTGGGGCATTGGCGGACGGCGACACCGAGCTGTTCCGGCCCTTGGTGGAGAACCTGCTTAACAACGACCCGTTTTTGGTATTGGCCGACTACCAAGCCTATGTGGATGCCCAAGATCGGGTCAGCGCCCTTTGGCGAGACAGCCAAGTTTGGACCGAAAAGTCTATTCTTAACACCGCACGCATGGGCAAATTCAGTTCGGACCGATCAATCCGCGAGTACTGCCAAACTATTTGGAATGTACAGCCAGTTAGCGGGGATGGCAGACTCGTACCGCCTATGGCGGCAGGCGGTAACACGCAGGCGGCGGCCAACAGATGGGAGCAAAGCTCATGACCAAAGGCATTTATATCACCAGTTCGGAGCCTTACAGCGGGAAAACCATCATGGTGCTAGGACTGATGGAGTTCCTAGTGGGACGAATCGGGCGTATCGGTTTTTTCCGGCCTGTCGTCAATGAATCCTGTCAACTTGACTCTTTCATCAGTCTGATTAAATCGCGTTACCAGCAGTTCAATGGTTACGAAACCATGTATGGATGCACTTTTGAAGAGGCTCGCATATTGCTAGTGGAGGATAGAAGGGAAGAGCTTTACAGCCTCATATTGGAAAAATATAAAAATCTAGAGGCACAATGCGACTTTGTCGTCTGCGTGGGGTCTGATTACACCAAAGCCGCCGCCGCTGTGGAGTTGGAGTTCAATATGGCGATGGCTAACCATCTCGGCATACCGATGTTGCCTGTGCTGAAAGGGGCGGACAAGCCCGTTATGAGTATTATTGACGCGACGCAGATGATCATCAATCAATTGCGTGACCACCGTTGCGACATAGTGGCCGTGGTCGTCACCCATGTCAATCCCGCCGACAGGGAGAAGTTGTTGTCCTTGCTGGGGACGATATTTATTGACGATTTGCCTATTTATGTGATCGCCGAAGATCCTCGTTTGCAAATGCCGACCATAGGCGAAATCGCCAACTCACTCCAAGCGGAACTCATCAGCGGTAGCCAGGAATTGCTTGATGGGGTGGTAAAAAATGTCAAGATTGCCGCTATGGAACTGCCCCATTTCCTGGAACACATTGAGGAAGGTAGCCTGTTCATCACGCCGGGCGACCGTTCCGATATTATTCTAGGGTTGTTGGCTGCGGACCTTTCCGGCTTATACCCGCATATAGCCGGCCTCATTTTGAGCGGCAATATCAAACCCGCACCTAAAGTCCGGCAAATTCTGGAAAGCCTAGGTGCCAAAACCTTGCCGGTGTTGGCCGTGGATATGGGCACTTTCCCCACGGCCATTGCGGTGAATGCCGTCGAGTGCAGCATCGGTCCGTGGGACCATCGCAAAATCGCCGCCGCCCTAGGCCTAGTGGAGACCTCGGTTGACCTGCCGGAAATAATTCAGCGTGTTGCCCTAGCACCGTCCGAACATATGACGCCGCTGATGTTCCAATATGAGTTGATTCATCGGGCCAAGAGCAACCGCAAGCATATCGTACTGCCTGAAGGCATAGAGGAGCGTGTGCTGAGAGCCGCAGAAATCGCATTATTCCGGGATATATGCGACATCACCTTGCTAGGCAACGAGCCAGACATCAAGCGCAAAATCAGCTCATTGGGCCTGTCCTTGGAAAAAGCCAAAATCGTCGATCCGTTGACTTCCGAACTGCGGGAATTATTTACCGCAACTTATTGCGAACTGCGCGAACACAAGGGCATTTCCTGGCCCATCGCTTATGAGGCGATGTCGGAGTCGACTTTTTTTGGCACCATGATGGCCCATCTAGGCTATGCGGACGGCATGGTGTCCGGGGCCACACACACCACGGCCGCAACGATTCGGCCAGCCCTGCAAATCATCAAGACCCAACCTGGCATATCCATAGTGTCCAGCGTATTTTTCATGTGCCTTGAAGACCGTGTACTCGTTTATGGCGATTGCGCCATCAATCCAGACCCATCGGCTGAGCAATTGGCGGATATTGCCATCAACTCGGCATTGACTGCGCAGACTTTCGGGATTGTGCCACGGGTGGCGATGCTCTCCTATTCTACCGGCAAGTCAGGCCAAGGCCCCGAAGTGGACAAAGTGCGCGAGGCAACTCAGATGGCGCAGCTACGCCGTCCCGACCTCAAAATCGAAGGGCCGTTGCAATATGACGCGGCCATTGACATTGACGTTGCGAAATTGAAGCTGCCGGGCAGCGAAGTGGCCGGCCATGCGACCGTGTTTATTTTCCCCAATCTTAACGCCGGCAATAACGCCTATAAAGCAGTACAGCGTTCCGCAGAAGCCGTCGCCATCGGACCCATCTTGCAAGGCTTGAACAAGCCGGTCAACGATTTGAGCCGGGGGGCGCTAGTGCCCGACATTGTCAACACGATAGCGATTACCGCGATTCAGGCGCAGTTGTAGTGGCAGCGTTTTAAAAAACTTGCGAGTGAATCAGTTGCCTGAAAACAAACGCGGAAACAATATTTCCACGGCATGGCTGGGGAAGCGCAATGAGACCGGCCCTTTAGGTGTTGTCGAATCCAAAATACCATCCTCCACCAAGCTGGTGAGCACCTGCCGCGCCGTCCGCTCCTTCAGCCCGGTGATCCGCTCCGCCTCGCCACGCGGCAACTCACCCAATAGCAACACCTTTTCCAAGATAAAAAAGGCTACCGGTTTCATCGTCCTGCTTTCCACATAGAGCTTGAGGCGGGCTGCGAGATTGTCCAATGTAAATAAATCGGCCATGAACTCCACTTGGTCGAGGCAAACGCCCAAGAACCAGAGGATAAACTCGGTCAGTGCTTTTTGGGAGAGATTGCCACGCCCATCCAAGTCGCTTAGCCGGCGGCTGTCGGCATAATCCATCATCTGCTTGTATGATGGGCTACTTGGCAACCCCCGCGCAAGCCCCCGCGACACCGACCACAAACCGGATGCGCCTATCCCGGCGTAAAAGCCCATCGCATGGCTCATCAGACGGCTGACGCGTCCGTTGCCGTCAAGGAAGGGATGAATGTAATTTATCCGGTGATGGGCTGCGGCCATGGCGATGATGCGTCCACCCTTACCCAGTGGAGCCAAACGATAGCGCCGTTCAAAGTAACGCATGAACATGTCTACGCCCTCGCTGTCCGGCGGAATATGCCGCCCCACTTCGACGTTATGCTCTGGCAAGCTTCGTAAAGCGCCAGGCTCCATCCGCATACACCGCCCTCCCCCTTGGACCAAAAGCATGGCATCCGGCACATCGACGTAGAACTCACGGTGCAGCCAACAGATGAAATCCAGCGAAGCTGGCTCGGGTAATTCCCCTGCGCCATGCAGCCGGTCAACCATTCGCTGCACTCGGATGTGCGCCCGCGCTTCGATTTGCAAATTGCGGCGGGTTTCCTCTCCGTCCAAGTCGTCCTTTAGCGCACGTTCAATGTCGCGGGGCGTGGTGTGGTGTCCCTCAATCAGATTGGAGTAATAGCAGTTCATGATTCGGACCAGATCGGCGAGCTTAGATGCCGTGTGCGGGTGCAGCTTGCCACCTAGCCGCTCTGTCGCCGTTGCCAAGTTGGCGATCAGATCGTTAAGTTCGACAGGAGTCGTTTCAAGCAAACAGGGTTCTATTATCGACGGTGTTTCTGCGGGTAAGGTCATGCCGATCCTAAATAATGGTAAGACATTGCCAGTGCTTGCATTATGATACATCAAGTGATGATTATTGCCGATTTACTTGCCGATGCTCCAATATGGAGTAACCATCTGTTTTTTGCAATGTAAATTCACTGAATGGTGAAGAAAACTGCCGATATGGGGAACTGCGGAAGTAAAGCAACATTAAACTCCTAGCAGAGAGGGTTGGGTTGAGGGCAAATCGAAAGTAGCTTTACTTCCGTAGCGCTCCATAAACCATAGCCTACTTCACGATAAGCGGAAACTCGACCCGGTTTGCCGGTGCTAGCGTTTTCTCCCAAGGGCGGCGATAGTCTAGGCGCAAGGTTCCCGCTCCCGGCCGCACCGCACGGAATGTCCAATGTTCGATGCCGCCGCCGCCCATCAAACCCTCGCCGGGATGGTCGGCGGCATAGACCGGCTCCCCCTGTTGAACGACAATAGGGCTAGCGTTGCCGTCAAACACCCAGCGATAGCCGGTCGAAGGGTTAGTGCCTAGCGTTAACGTCAATGTTTGGCCCACATGCAACTCAATCGTACGGCCATTGTCGGCAGCGCTGGCCGTTTGCGGTGTGGCGTAAACAGGCGAGGTTATCATCAGCAGGGCGAGTAATATCAGTTGTATAGCAATTATTTTCATACTGCGTTTTCAACGGATGGGTAGAGCAAAGCGAAACCCGTCACAGCAAGGCGGCGAACCCCAAATGATGGGTTTCGGCATCCCTGCATCTACCCATCCTACGATTAACACTGGCGCACAATAGTGGTGCGGGCTAGCCAAAAAAAAGTCGATGGGGCTGCGCCCCATATCCCCAAAGAAAAAAAGCAAAGGGAAAAAGCACAAAGGGCTATAAGTCCTGGGCAAGGCGGAAGCCAAGGAGGTCCTTCCTGAAGTAGGGGTTGCTCCAGCCGCGCGAGGCCGAACGCAACCTCAATTGTCTGCCGTACCAAGAACCGCCTCGGATCACCCGCTTGTCTGAAGCACATTTCGTGCTACCATCGTATGCACTGCCATTGTCAGGCGCACCCTGATAGGTCTCATGATAGCAATCCTGCACCCATTCCCAAACATTGCCCAAGGTATTGTACAAACCCCAGGCATTGGCTTGGAATTGATCCACTGGGGCCGTGAACGGGAAATCATCCGAGCATTTAAACGATTTCCATTTGGTGCCAGTATAATTGTCCCTGATCTCAGACTCGTTTCTCTGGTCGAATACATTGGCATAGGTGCAGGCCGCATCTGGTTCGCCTGTTGGATTTTCGGCCCAAAACCGTGGCGTGGTCGTGCCAGCGCGGGTGGCATATTCCCATTCCGCCTCGGATGGCAACCGATATTGCTTGCCGGTGCGTTCAGATAGCCACGCAGTGTAGGCCACTGCGTCAACCCAACTGATATTGATGACGGGTCGATTACCTCGCCCCCAGCCTTGATCATTCGGCCGTTCCCGTCCGGTGGCGGCGGCAAACAGATCGTACTCGTCAAAGCTGACTTCATAGCGGCCCATCGCGTAGGCTTTGGCAAACCGGACGGTGTGTGTGAGCTTCTCATCTTTATCCCCGTTAAGATCGCCCATTTGGAAATCACCCACTGGAATCCTGACCATGTCTGGTTCGGTTAAGGGCCAAAGATGGTATTGAACCAATAGCGCCTTGCTGGCCAAGGCGGGCGGATAGGAGGAGCGGTTGACATGTAAAAAAAGCCCCAGGCCTAGAAGCACGCACACGCCCGCAACGGACCAGCCAATGTGTATCCACCGGTTCTTGTTGTTGCAGGCGGCCAAATACGCCTGCGCGGTTGCCGAGCGCGGTTCGGCGGCTTTCAAATAGCCTTTGAGTAGGTTTCCCGTGCGCAAGCCTGCACCCGGTCGGTCGGCTGAGTTCCATTCACTGGCGACCAATTCTAAATCCCGGCGCAAACGCAACACCTTGGCATCCTCTAAAATCCACAACCGCAAGCGGTCCCAGCCGCTCAACACCGTTTCATGCGACACTTCCAGCGTCGGCTGGTCATTTACCCCCTTACCGGAAACCAACAACCGCGCTTTAATCAAGGCATCGGCCAGCTTGCCCGCATCCCCGTTCAGGTCTTGTTGTAATGCACGGCGACGGGTGGCGACCTCCTGCTCGTTTACTTCGACCAAATGCGCGAACAGCTTGGGCAAGCCTGTGTTTAGGTCTAGGCTTTTTTCCAAACCGGCCAAGGCTTCGTCGGCACGTTGTTGGATGGCCCCGGTCACGCCGCCCAGCCGTTCATAAGCGGCTATGCTCAGAACATGTGACTGTTCCCGCTCGTATAATTGGTTCAGCGTGTAGGCGATCAAGGCCATCGCACCCGGTCCCCGGCCAGCTTCATCCAGCAGCTTGGCGGCTAAACCGTCTTGCAACTCCACCCCGCCCGCCTCGGCAGGCCGGGTGATCATTTGATGAATCGCGCCGGTCCCCGGCAAGTCCAGCGGGAAGGTGCCGTGATTTTGGCGCAGCAAATTGGCCAAGACGGGTTCGGCAATCGCGGTGGCATAAAAATCGGCGCGCAAGGTCGCCACCGCCCGCACTCGCGGCAGTGACACCAGATGCTCCAACAACTGGATAAAGTCCCCGGTTTCACTGGGCTTGCATTGGGTGAACAATTCTTCAAACTGGTCAATGACGAGCAACAACTCTTGGGCCTGCGGTTGGTTGGCCAGCAGCGTGTCCACATGGCGTTGCGCAAGCTGCCAATCCGCTTGCAGTGCGCGGGCCAGTTCGGCTTCCGTTTGGCCGGTCAGTTTCAATTGTGATTTCAGCACAAAGGCCAAGGCCAAAAAGGGATTGTCCCCTCGTTCGCCGGGTTTGATGATCAGGTCTATCCAAGGCGCATTACCTATCATACTAGAGCGCAAGCGCGGCAACAGCCCCGCCATGACCAGCGATGACTTGCCGGAACCGGACACGCCTACGACGGCGACAAAACGAACGGAAGAATCGGCAAATGGTTTCAGCAATTGATCGGCCTCGCGCCCTCGGCCAAAATAAATCGGGGCTTGTTCCGGGGTGTACGCACCCAAGCCGGGGTAGGGCGATTCGGTCCACAGTGGTTTTATGTTGGATGCCCGTGTAAAGGCTGAAAGGTCGGGCGGGGGCAAGGTCTCCAGCAACTTGTCCAAGCGGTCGCGCAGAAAGCGCTCAAACTGTTGGCTGAAGTCATCCGGCGTTTTGTAGCGATTAAGCCCCCCGTTCAGCGAGTTGTCAGCATTGGTGAAGCTTGCCAAGAACGTCTTCAGCCTGTCCCACTGTTCAAGAATCTTGCAGATATCCGGGTCATCAATGGCGTGTTTGGGGATTTCCGTGCGCTGGAACACCCAAATATTGCCGGATTTTTGTTTGGCCCTAAACCCTTGGACCGCATTCAGGTACTCCCATTCGGTGCCGGACAGATAGGGCGTACCGTCGGTTTTTAATGCAAAATCGGCGGGCAGGGGCGTACCGATGCGCGACCACAGAATGACCACCACCAGATCGCAATCCTCGGGTTTGGGAAGCCCCAGTGCAATGGCTTGTTGCGGTGTCATCCCGGCTTCCAGCGCCACCCCCGCACGGTCCCAGGCGACGCTTTCACACACGATACGCCCACGGAATCGCCGTTCGCCATTAATGTGCTCAATGGCCTCGCGGGCCAGCTTGCGTTCCAGCGACACATCGCCCGGAGAGGCAAGGAAAATCTGGAATCGCTTCAAGTCGCTTGCATCGGTCATAGGGTTGTTCCGATTGCCATTGAAGATTAGGAATCTTATTCTATGTTACTGGGGGATGGAGAAGAATTGGTCATACGCGGCGGGTAAGAAACCTTCAATGCTTTGACCACCCGAAAACAGTAAAGGAACGCCCTTGCCGCCACCCGCTTGAGCAAATGACGCCAAACCATTGGGTGTGTCGATATCAATTTCTTGGTAGGGGATACCCTTGGCGGCAAGATAAGCCTTAGCCTTGGCACAGTAGCCGCACCAAGACGCTGAGTACAGCACAACGCCATTTGACGGTGCGGTAGCCGCCGTTGGGCTTAGTGCTTTGAGTTTGCGCAACTGCTCTGTTGCTAAGGCAGGCAGTGCGGTGCTCGGAACACTGTCAGGGGTGATCGTCTTCAATACTTTGCCATCGCTGGGGGGATGGTCGCTATAAATGATTTTTCCATCGGGGGTGACGGATTTGTACATGGTCTGGGCCAGCCCGACTGAGAGGACGAGTAGGTTCAACGCAAATAGCGCCGCCAGCCGAATTGTGTGTGTGATGGGATGCCGGTTACGGTAGGAGCCTGTGTCAGCGGAAGCACCCCGGACAGGCCCGGACGTGCAGTTTTTCCGCATCCGCGTCGCTTTCGCGTCGAGCAAAATTTTCATACATACCCCCTGTGCTGCCGCTTGACTTCAATGAATAGTGTAACCCCAATTCGGATTGAGGAGAAGGGCCATGAACCCCTTCATCATCGTGTCGCCGGAGTGCTGCCTTCGACGCTCCGCGTTGAGTTTCTTCCCACAGAGCGTCCGTGGAGGCATTCCCACGCGGAGCGCGGGAGAGACGAAAAAGGGAGGATGCGGAATGGGCGGATTGAAAGCGGCGTAGCAATGCGGCGCAATACCAAGCGTATTGCGCCGCACGATTAAACATTGCATTCGGCGCAATACGCGGAGTACCGCTATTGCGCCCAACGGCCTATTGGCAACCCGACGTGGTCAGCCAACCGGTAGAGGAGTAAAACGCCCCCATATCTTGAATGACCCCATTCGGGCCTTCGTAATAGACATGGGTGTCGGTGCCTGAGACACCCAAATAAGAGTTGGTGCCGCCATAGTAACGGTAAGAGTAGGGTGTCACAAACTGGGTGCTTACCGCCGATGACGAAGCGAACAAGTTGCTGTAGGCAGCCTGCCCCCAGTCCAGAAAGCAGGATATCTGTGATGCGGGATTGCCGGTGTTGGGGTCCAGCAATAACAAAGGACCGGCGCCACGATATGACGTGAAGTCGAACAGATTACTGAGAGTGCCCGCCAACGCGTCGAAAGACCCCCCGCCTATGCGTCCGGTATTCCAGTTGTCTTCGATGAAACGCAGGATGGAAGTCTGGTCGGTCAGTGTATGGTCAACATAATTTTTCTTGGCATAAGGAGAAACCACCAGCAAAGGCTGGCGCGGGCCGTAGCCGCAACGGCCTTGGATAACATTACCGTTGGCATCTTTCAGTGGGGTGCCATTGCCACATTTTCCCGCACCGTTCAACTGGTCGGTGTTGGCAACGTTATTGGAGTCGCTGACGGCTGAGGAGTTGACGATGGGGGCCATCTGGTGGTCGTACCAGCCGTCGGAATCGTCATAAGCAATGATAACGGCGGTATCCCCCCAGAAGCTGGACTGCTGTATCGCATTGATGGTCTTGACGAGGAATTGCTGTTCCAGCAAGGGATCGGAATAAGCGGCGTGGCCGTCTTGGAAACCCGGTGCCTTCAAGAAGCTGACGGCCGGCAGGTTGTTGGCATTCAGCGCATCGAAAAAGTCATGGATATCATATTGGTGATTGGTCACCGTATCTGCGCTGGTGCCATACTGGCTGGGCGGGACCGTCGGTCTGGCATGGCTTAAGTTGGCAGTGCTTGCATAGTATTGGAACCAAGCATGGTGCGGGATGTAATCCAGCTTCGGCCCGCCATTGGCCGCAGAGGCCGGACTCTGCCGCTTGCAGCCCGTGCTGCCATCGGCATTGGTGACGGTCAGGTCAAAGCCGCCCATAAACGCACCCCAACTGACACCCTTGGCATTAAGCAAATCGCCGATGTTTTTGCCGCCCATTTTCGTCGTGATGGCAGCGACAGAGCAGATGTCACCAGTGGGTTGTAGGTCGCCGGTCAGCGTACCTGTGCCACCGTTAATGGCAACGACAGCCGGGCTGGAAGCACTCGGGGTGGCTGGATAGGTGTTTCCGGCCACTAGGTTAAGAGCGCCCGGTGTGGATGGCCCGAAGGTCGTTGAATAAGAATTGTCACTCATCGCGAAGTTTTGCGCGTAGTTCCACAGAGCCGTGACGGTGTTGCCGTCGTAATAGCCCACCACTATCCCCTTGCCCTTGCCCCAAGAGTAGGTCGTTGAACCCGCGCAAGTGGATGTGCCGACCGTGCTCGGAAACGCGTCCATCAGCCCGCCGTCAAAGGCCCGCTGTTCATCGCCATAATTGTGGTCTTGATCACAAGTGGACGCTTGGCTATGGGAAAGGCGGAAGGGATTGATCGCATCACTGCCGTTGGCAGGGTTGCTGGCATTGGGGTTGTTGGTTAGTAATGGGCCGACTGGCTGCCCGTTGACCAATATGCCTAAACCATTAACCGAGGGGGAGAGTGGGCTCATTGTGAACGTGGGTTCGTTCGCCAGGTTCGCGGCATAGGGATAGGTGGCGAAGTAATGATCGAAGGAAACGTTTTCCTGAAAGATGATTACGACATGTTTAATCGGCGTGGCGGTAGTCGCGGATGCATTGCCGCTGGCTTGGGCCGGCAGGGTGAGCGCGGCGCCTAGCGCCAAGCTGATGCTGGCGGCAACAGCCGTCACCTGTAATTTTGTGTTTATCGTGTGGATCATGGACATGGGTGGTAGCTCCTAGGCTGAAAGTCTAGGAGCGGATTTCACCACAGATGTATTACAGGCTTATGTCGGTGGTCATTGGGCGAGGACGATTGATCCTGCACCGTGCTTATCAGCTTGGCAAATATGTCAAGCACGGGCATTCTGTCACTTGTTTTGGTGATTATTGTCGTGACAATGTCGGGCATTTGTGTTATTTCTTATTTGCATTGGAGGAATTATGGCTACTCGATCAAACCGCACAACCAAACTTGACCTGCGTTTGTCGCAGGATGCAAAGCAAACTTTGAACGCGGCTGCTCAGGCGGCGCATTGTTCTGTCAGCCAGTTTGTATTGAAGAGTGCCTTGGAACGCGCCGCTGAAACTCTTACCGAGCGACAACGTTTTGAACTCAATGCCGATCAATGGAAAGCATTCATGGACGCGCTTGATGCGCCGCCTCAGATTGTGCCACAAATTCAACAATTGTTCCGTGAGCCGAGTCCCTTTGATGCGCCGATGGTAGAATGACGGATTTTCGTATTGAGAAGCTGCGCCGTGACCATCCGCTTGATACCTTAACTTGTGGACACGAAGAGCTTGACCGTTTTCTCATTCGCTACGCCTTTGGCAATCAGCAAGCCAATGCTTCACAAACTTATTTAGGATTACACGGCACGGAAGTTATAGGTTTTTACAGCCTTGTTGTTGGTGAAGTTGCCTTTGTCGATGCACCAGAACGGTTGACTAAGGGATTAGCCCGCCATCCTGTCCCTATTATGTTGTTAGCGCGGTTGGCTGTCAGCACGGCATGGCAAGGTCGTCGAATCGGTTCTGGCTTGTTGAAGGACGCGATGCAACGCACATTGCAAGCTGCCGACATTGGCGGTATTCGTGCTTTTGCCGTTCATGCCAAAGATGCATCCGCTAAGCGGTTCTATGAGCGGTTTGGTTTTGTACCCTCAGCGACAGATCCGCTACACCTCTTCCGTCTTATTAAAGATTTGCGACGATCTCTCGAAGAATAAAGATCAGAGCCATCTACACAGACTTTGGTGCAGCGGTAAGTCTCTGTCGGAGATAGTTGCCGAATGCTTTGCCCGTCTCGACAACGATAAAGCCCCGAGCGACCTTCCCCCGGTAAACCGTTCGTTATTGCGCTGCATCCCATCGTAAGCGTTCACTCCACCCTAGGAGCGCAGGTGTCGCGACCGCTGAAGCGGCCAAAATGGCCTCGCTCCCAGCAAAAGGTAGGGGAGTGTACGCTTACCAATGAAGATTCAGAGACGGAATGACCTTGCTATTACGCATCGCCTTGAGAGCGCTGGGAGTGGGACATGGGATTAGATTGGCTTTTGGGTTAATCCTTGGGTCTGTACTGGACGGCTGCCGACAGGCATCAATAGCTATGCTGCTTGGTGACAGACTAGCTGTTGCTTTGGAAAAGGCGGGTACACTGACAGCGTTCACACTCGGAATTTTGCTCGCATTCTTGCCGTTGCTATTCAAAAAACGCGTGGTCAACAAAGATCAAAGCGAGTTATTCAACACCCTAAGATGAAGTTTGTGCCCGTGGACACCTTCCCGACCTGAGCCGCCGCAGGGCTTCCGAGGAAGTGCTGAAAAAAGTGGTGCAAAGCTACTCGCCTAGCGAGAAGGTTTCGATTACGCGGATCATTGAAGATGTCACTCAGCAAGAGGCAAAAAGCGAATGAGGTGCATCCATGACTTATTATAAATGTATTTTAAGGTGAACCCATGTATACATTGAACATCGCTCATAACATCGAACAAAAGCTAATCAAGACCGCACAGCACCAAGGTAAAACCATTGACCAAATCGTAAATAACTTCGACATGTCAAAATTTTTCCAACTACGCGAACTTGCGGTCTTAATCCTGCCGTCACTACTCGCTACTGCCAGCGCCAGCGCGGCGGACCATTTGACGCGCAATGTCGATGGTTTTCGCACCGGGGCCAATTACGATGAGCTTGCGATATCACCTGCGACTATTACCAAGGGACTGGGCCAGAAGAAATTCCAGAAAATCACCGAATATAATGTCGATGACATGATCGAAGCGCAGCCTTTGGTGAAAACGGGTGTCAACATACCAGGGCAGGGAATCCACGATGTGGTTTATGTCGCCACCATGAACAACTCGGTTTATGCCTTTGATGCCTACACCGGCAACACCTTGTGGATACGCAACGAAATCGACCCTTCCATCTTGGCACCGGATATGGACATCCACGCCATTAACCTGCGCTGGGGCATTTCCTCCACGCCAGTGATTGACCCTGACACCAATACCTTGTATCTGGTCACTTGGGCGAAACGGAACAATAATGACGCTGACCGCGAGTTCCGTATCCACGCGCTGAATCTTGCCACTGGCGATGACAAGATCAACATCAATGGCTTGCCGTATTTCCCTATGCAGGGCAGTTCTGCCAACGGTAATGTGGCTTTCCGCACAGGCGCTCCGGCGGCAAACTTTATCAATGCCAACAAAGCCTGGGAGTGGTACCAAAAATTGCGCTCCGGGCTGGCCTTAGCCGATGCGGGAGGCGGACAGAAAGGGTTGGTGGTGGCCTTTTCCATGAATGGGGAAGACTACGCCGACCCCCTGGCAGGCCACGGGTTTGTGTTTGCCTACGATACCAGGGGTCTATTGGGGCAAGGCGGCATCTCGCCTAATCCGGCGATTATCTCGACCTCGCCCACCGGCAAACTCGTTGGCATCTGGATGGCGGGCGGTGCGCCGGTTGTCAATGGCGCTGACATTTATTTCACCACTGGCAACGGCAGCATCGGGCTACAAAACGGCTGGCAAAACTTTGGCGAAAGCTTCGTCCGCCTAAGCTACGGTCCGGCGGTGGCGGGAGTCAACGGCAACCAGCCGACGCTAGCCGTGGGCGGCTTTTGGACCGTTTTCGACGACAACGCCCGCACCGGCAACGCGGGCGGGCAAGACCAAGACTTGGGTTCTGGCGGCATCATGGCGATTCCAGGCACACTGAGCTTGCTCGGTGCTGGCAAGGACGGTGTGGTTTACAATGTGGACCGCAGCAAACTCACCTCGGCTTTCGACGGTATGCGCCATGTGCAAACCGGCAAGGCCGACGGGGCCGGCCAGGTGGAAGCGGCGAACACATGGGATGCGCTAGTAGGCGGACAGCCGCCGATGATCGCCACCTATTACGGGCCGGGGGGCTGCACCGCACCGAATGCCAACGGTGCCAACCGCACCTATGCCGATCGTTTCATTGGCTTGGATTGCAATCTAACCCCTTACAATGGCACAGGCAAATACCCTCACGACCACTCCACGCCAGTGTACTGGGATCGTGCGGGCGCAACCCCCATCCTTTATTATTGGGGCGAAAACAACACCGTCAAAGCCTATGACTACGACAAAGCGAGTTCGCGCATCGTCGGCTTCCACGCCGAGGGTATTGATATCGCTTCGGGTAATGTGCCCGCACCCGGCGGTATGCCGGGCGGATTCATGACGCTGTCCTCTAGCGGAGGCAACAAAACCACGGGTGTCTTATTCGCCACCTTCCCGTCCAATGGCAATGCCAATACCATGATCACCAATGGCCGGTTGCTTGCCTACGACGCGGGCACTGCCGTTAACGCCAATGGCAAGAAGAGTCTCAAGCGCCTGCACCTGAATCCCTTGGGCAATAGCGACTATTACGATTATGGCAAATTCTGCAAATTCACCCCCCCGGTGGTAGCCAACGGGATGCTTTATGTGCCGACGTACAACCAACACAACGATGTCAATGGGCCGGCGGATAGCGGGAGCATTGGCAGTGTGATTGTCTATGGGTTTAAGTGATTTGCGCTATCATTGACAGCCTGTCTAACTGTTATTCGGAAGCCCTATGCTTGCCTACCCTAATATTGATCCTATCGCCTTCAGCATCGGCCCGCTGCATGTCCATTGGTATGGCCTGATGTATGTGGTTGGCATTGGCGGTGCCTGGTGGATGGCGCGTAACCGTGCCAACCGGGGTGATGTCGCACTGACCGCCAACCAAGTGGAAGACCTAATCTTTTATTGTGCGTTGGGTGTGATTTTGGGCGGTCGCCTAGGCTACACCTTCTTTTACAATCTGCCCGCTTTTATCGAAAACCCCGCCATCATTTTCCGCATCTGGGAAGGGGGCATGTCTTTTCACGGCGGCATGTTGGGTGTGTTCACCGCCATGCTATGGTACGGGCGCAAGCTGGGCTGCGGCTTTTTTACCCTGGCTGATTTCATCGGGCCTTTGGTGCCAATAGGTTTGGGGACCGGGCGCATCGGCAATTTTATCAATGGGGAACTGTGGGGCAAACCCACCGACCTGCCTTGGGCAATGGTGTTTCCGGGGGCCGGCCCCGAACCGCGGCATCCTTCCATGCTCTACGAAGCTGTGCTGGAAGGTCCGGTCTTATATGCCATCTTGAACTGGTATATCCGCAAGCCCCGCCCACACATGGCGACTTCGGGGATGTTCCTGCTGTTTTACGGAATGTTCCGGTTTGCCGTGGAGTTCGTCCGCCTGCCTGATGCACAGATAGGTTATTTGGCTTTTGGATGGGTCACCATGGGTCAAGTGCTTAGCCTGCCGATGATCTTGATCGGCGCGGGGGTGTTATATGTGGCCTACAGACGCGAACCGGGAAAGGCGGGCTAAGCTTCATGAAACAATACCATGATCTGATCCGCCGCATTTTAGCTGAAGGGGTCGAACAGGCCGACCGCACGGGAGTGGGCACCTTGGCAGTTTTCGGCCACCAGATGCGCTTCGATTTGGCACTAGGCTTCCCCTTGGTCACGACGAAAAAGCTGCACCTGCGCTCCATCATCCATGAGTTACTGTGGTTTCTGACCGGCGACACCAATATCGCCTATCTCAAGCAAAACGGGGTGTCCATTTGGGACGAATGGGCGGATGAAAATGGCGACTTGGGGCCGGTATACGGCAAACAATGGCGGGACTGGGTCAGCGGAGACGGTCGCCATATCGACCAAATTGCCGGCTTGATTGCGGAAATAAAAAACCAACCCGCATCAAGGCGGCAAATCGTCACGGCTTGGAATCCCGGCGATTTGGGGCAAATGGCCTTGGCCCCCTGCCATTGCCTATTCCAAACGGCGGTGAGCAAGGGTCGATTGCATTTGCAACTCTATCAGCGCTCCTGCGATGTGTTTATCGGCTTGCCTTTCAATCTGGCCAGCTATGCATTGCTGTTGACGATGCTGGCCCAGCAATGCGATTTGGAACCGGGCGAATTCGTTTGGACTGGCGGCGATGTGCATATCTATAAAAACCACCTAGATCAAGTGCGCTTGCAGATATCCCGCGAACCCTACCCGTTGCCCACTCTGCGCATTAACCGGAAGCCAGTTGCCATCGACCAATACCGTTGCGAAGATTTCGAGGTAGTGGGCTACCAGTCCCACCCCCATATCAAGGGCGATGTGGCGGTATGAGCCTACACGGCTCCCTATATAAAGGGAGTTTAACGCTGCTTTACAGCGACACTTTTAATGGTGCCCGCTTTTCCGCAGTCTATGGAATGCGACCACTCGCATCCGCTCGAATGGACTAATCAGGCGAAATTTTGCCAAACGTAATTAGTATCTTATAATGGCGAACTTTCGTTTTTATTAGCAATACCAACCATTTTTAAGGAATGTCATCAGTGAGTAAAAACTTCATTTTCACCTCCGAATCCGTATCTGAAGGCCATCCTGACAAGGTGGCCGACCAGATTTCAGACGCCATCCTTGATGCCATTCTCGACCAAGACAAGCATTCGCGTGTCGCTGCCGAGACCTTGACCAACACGGGGCTCGTCGTCCTAGCCGGTGAAATTACCACCAGTGCGACTGTCGATTACATCAAGGTAGCCCGCGATACCCTGCGCGAGATTGGCTACGACAATACCGAATATGGTATAGACTATAAAGGCTGCGCTGTATTGGTGGCTTATGACAAGCAGTCGCCGGACATCGCCCAAGGCGTGAACAAGGCTTATGACGACGACCTCGACCAGGGTGCCGGCGACCAGGGCTTGATGTTCGGTTATGCCTGTGACGAAACACCCGTGTTGATGCCACTACCAATCTACCTCTCCCATCGCCTGGTGGAGCGCCAGTCGCAATTGCGCCGCTCGGGCGAACTGCCTTGGTTGCGCCCCGATGCCAAGAGCCAGGTCACTGTCCGCTATGTGGACGGCAGGCCGGATTCCATTGACACCGTTGTGCTGTCCACCCAACACGCCCCTGATATAGAATTGCCACAAATCCGCGAGGCGGTCATCGAACTGATCATTAAGCCTATCCTGCCGCCGGAACTGATCAAGGGCGAGATCAAATATCTGGTCAACCCCACCGGTCGCTTCGTGGTCGGCGGCCCGCAAGGCGACTGCGGCTTGACCGGACGCAAGATCATCGTCGATACTTATGGCGGCTCCGCCCCCCACGGCGGTGGCGCGTTCTCCGGCAAAGATCCGTCCAAGGTCGACCGTTCCGCTGCGTATGCGGGCCGCTATGTGGCAAAGAACATCGTCGCCGCCGGCTTGGCTTCGCGGGTGCAGATTCAAATTTCCTATGCCATCGGCGTATCCAAGCCGACCAGTGTGATGGTGGAAACTTTCGGCACCGGCAAAATCAGCGACGAGCAGATCACCGAACTGGTGCTGCAACATTTTGACCTGCGCCCGAAAGGCATCGTCAACCAACTCGACCTGCTGCGCCCGATCTACAAGAAGACTGCCGCCTACGGCCATTTTGGCCGCGAAGAGCCGGAGTTCACTTGGGAGAAGGCTGACAAAGTTGAAGTGCTGCGGGCTGACGCGGGGTTGTAACACACGCCATTTACTCCCTCTCCTCCTCCGGGAGAGGGTTGGGGTGAGGGCAAATCAAAAACAAGCGTATGCGATGCGTCCTGCGCCTGCCCGCACTCATCAAACGATACTGGTGGATGTTTTCCGGGATTCGAGCCGCCCTAGCGCAACGAGGATGCCAAAGATGATGGCCTCCGGGCGTGGCGGGCAGCCGGGGATGTAAACATCGACCGGGTGTATCTGGTCGGCACCGCCTAGGTTGGCGTAGCCCTCACCGAAAATTCCCCCGGTTGCGCAGGCCCCAACGGCGATCACGATACGCGGTTCGGGGACGGCCTCAATGGTGCGGCGGACGGCGGTTGCAAGATTGCGCGTGACCGGGCCGGTAATGACGACCCCATCGGCATGGCGCGGAGAGGCGACGAAATCAATCCCTAAGCGGCGTATGTCGTACACCGGGTTCAGCAAGGCGGTGAGTTCCCAATCGCAGGCATTGCAGGAGCCTGCGTCGAGATGGCGCAGATGCAGCGACCGGCCCAGCACCCGCCGAATCTCGGACAAGGCGCGGGCCGCTTCGGCTTCCGGGTCCGAGGCGGGCTTGGCATGGACGGCAGCGTCGTCGTCCACGACTTCGATGCGCAAGTCGGCTCGGCTGCGGGCGGCGAGTTCAAACTCCCGTCCCGTGGCCACCGCGCCGGACCATTGGTCCTCCGCGCAGCGGCCACAAAAAACACAACGCGCAAGGTCTACGGCTAGATGGCTTCCACCGGCATCGGGATGTTCGGAGATGGCACCCGTAGGGCAGACCTCAGGGGGAGGCAGTCCAGTGCCGGGGCGAAATATCGGTTGCCCCCGAAAGCGTTCCGGCGGACTATTCGGCTCTGCGGGGTAGCGGGTTGTGACAACACCGGTGCGCAGCGCGTTAATGAGGATTCTCAGCATGTCATTCCCTTTATTGCATAGGCCAATGTAGGGGCGAATTCATTCGCCTGGCGGCGAATAAATTCGCGCCTACAAATATTTGGTATGGAATCAGCGGTCGGTACAGGAGTAACACAGTTCAAAGCTCTTGTTGACAAGCGGGAAATCCGGGACGATGGCGGTCTCGGCGGCCAGAGCCACTGCGGGCCAGTTGTGGTAACTCGGTGAGCGCAAATGATAGCGATCCACCCGCCCGGCGGCATCGGTGCGCAGCCAATGGACCGCTTCGCCGCGTGGCGACTCGATGGCAGAAATCCCGATTCGTCCGCCTGGTAGAGGCTCCGCCAGGGATACCCGCAACGGACCTGGCGCAAGCCGCCGGATGAACTCGCCGACCAGCCGTACCGACTCACGGACTTCCAAAGCGCGAACCGTCACCCGGGCCATCGCATCGCCTGCCGTGCGGGTCACTACGTTCAGCCGGGGCGAATCGGAATCCATGAACGCGGCGTGGGGATGGTCGCGCCGCGCATCGCGGTCCACCCCGCTAGCCCTAGCCGCCACACCCGCAACGGCGAGGTCCACCGCAGCTTGGTTTTGCAGCAGGCCGGTGTCGTCGAAGCGATCCACAACTGAAGGGTTGGCTTCGATGCGCTCCATCAGGCTATCGAACTCGGCAAGAACTTCACTAAGAGTGGTTGAAATATACTCAAGGAGGTGGTCCGGGATTTCTAAGCGGACACCGCCGGGAATGATGATGCCGCGCAAGAAGCGATTGCCGGCCAGCCGCTCGTTCATCTGCTGGAGTTGTTCCTTCAGGCGCATGCCGGTGGCGGTGCCATAGTGGAACGCCGCACCGGCGCAGACATTCCCTACATCGCCTACATGGTTGTAGATACGCTCCAACTCTAGGGTGATGCTCCTGATAATCCGCGCCCGCCGTGGTACATCGACACCGGCAATTTGTTCGAGTGCCTCGCAGTAGCCTAGTCCATGCGCAACCGAGCAAACCCCGCAAATGCGTTCGGCGATGTAAAACGCATCAAGTGGCGAAAGCCCTTCCATGCGTTTTTCCAGTCCTCGATGCGTGTAAAACAGGCGCGCGTCTAGCAGCAGCACCGTCTCGCCCACCGACGTGAAGCGGAAGTGCCCCGGTTCGATGATGCCGGCGTGGATAGGGCCTACCGGTATTTCGAACACCCCTTCGCCTTCGGCAAGCCTATGCGGAAACTCTTCGGCGGGTTCCACCGCAACGCGCTGCGATCCGTCGAAAGACTTGCGCAGTGGAAAGAGACCTTGCGGCCATCCGTCATGAACCACTAGCGGACGTGGATCGGGATGCCCAACGGGAACGATGCCAAACAGGTCGCGCATCTCGCGCTCGTGCCAATTGGCGGCTGGGACCGCCGTCGTCAGGGAGGGTACTTCCGGGTGGGCGGCATTGACTGTGACCAGCAGCGTCACGAACCAGTCCTTGGCTCCGGGAGTGCTGGGTTCGAAGACATACCGCACTTGCAAAGCGCCGTCTGGAGTCGCCGTTTCATCTGTCGCGACTAAGGTGGCCAAGGTCATCGCGTATTGTCCAACCAGCACGGCGACGGCAGCAGGGAGATCGTCCTTTAGGCTTAGGCCCACTGTCAGGTCAGTTGGACGAGGGCCAGTTTCCGCGTTGACGGAGCCGGTTACGGCTGCCCGCAGTGCGTCTATCAGGGTAGGGTCAATCAACGATAACCTCCGTGGCACGTTTGAGGTGCCCGTCGAAGCTTGCGGGAATAGTGAGTCCAAGCACGATCATGATGACTGCAAGCAGCAGCATGGCGAGTAGTGGTGACCGTGCCTCGGGTTCGCGGCTAGCCGCAGCCGTCGGTTCGCCGAAAACCATCGCACCGGCATGATGCAGCAGCCCGGCAAAGATAATCACGACCATCAACAGAAAAATTGTAATCGACACCCAGTCACCTTGGCCGATACCGGCGCGCAATACCATCAGTTCGCTGATGAAGATGGAGAATGGCGGAACACCGGCCAGGGACAGGGCGGCTAGCATCAGCAGCGTCGCACCTATGGGTGCGACAGTAAGCAGGCCCCGGATAGCCTGCATGTCACGCGTGTCATAGCGGGCAATGGCGGTGCCAGCGGCGAAAAATGCGAGAGCCTTGGTGATGCCGTGGTTCACCACATGCAGCAAAGCACCGTAGGTGCCGATGGTTCCACCAAAGCCTAGGCCTAGCGCGATGATTCCCACATGTTCCACGCTATGGTAGCCAAGCAGGCGCTTAAGGTCGTGCTGGGCGAGAATGAACGGAGTCGCCACGACCACCGAGATGAGTCCAAAAACGAGCAGCACCTGTTGTGGAAACTCCGTCCCACAAGCGGCGGCGGCTATGGTTTGGAAGCGGATGATCGCGAGCAACGCACACTTGATCAGAACACCCGAGAGCAGCGCCGACACAGGCGTGGGAGCTTGGCTATGGGCATCCGGCAGCCACAGATGCATAGGGGCGAGACCCGCTTTCGTGCCGTAGCCGACCAGCGCGAAGATGAAGCCGATGCGGACTATGCCCGGATCGAGTTTGGGGGCGACACTCATGATCGCCGCCCAACTCATCGAACTCGCGCTGCCCATCACATGGGATGCGGCGGCATAGATGATGACCGTGCCAAAAAGTCCAAAGGAGATGCCGATAGTCGTCACGATGATGTATTTCCACGCCGCCTCCAAACCGTGATGGTGGCCGTGGTAGCCAATCAGGATGGCCGAGGTGATCGTCGTTCCCTCCATTGCGATCCACAGGATGCCTAGGTTGTCGGCGAGTATCGTCACGACGATGGTCGCTACGAAGGCATGTACCAGTGCGAAATAAGAGCGCAAGGAGTCGGCTTTCATATTGCCAACCTCCAACGCCTGCTTGAGCCAACCCACCGTGTAGATGGAAACGGCCAGTGTCAGGACGGCCAGCAGCAGCAGAAAAATCAGACCTAAGTCATCCACACGGAAAACGCCGAGTGACCTAGGGCCACCGTCAGTCACTTCGCAGGCCAAGACAAGCGTGAGTACAGTAAGTACCGCCGAGCCGGCAATATCTAGGCATGAGAGCAAAATGCGCTTGCGCGTCGTCAGCATCAGCAGCGCGGTGACCGTCGGGACTAGCGGAAGAACCCACAGCAGCGTCTCAGCCATGCTTCATCCCCTTAGCCGGTCTAGGTCGGCGATGTCAGCATCGACGGTAGAGCGTACCCGTAATACCATGATGGTCATCACCAGCGCGGCGAGGATGACATCCAGTATCACACCGATTTCGATGATCAACGGCATACCCTCCGTTACCGCCATCGCCGTGAAGAATATGCCGTTTTCCGCTGCGAACAAACCAACCATTTGGCTCAACGCGGTCTTTCGGGTTGCCATGACCAAGACACCATTCAGCGTCAGAGCGATGCCGACAGGGAGCGCATTGCCGGTAATCGACTGGCGCACGGAGCCTAGCGATGCACTCAGGTGGAACGACATCACCACGATTACCACAGCGAGTGCAAGTGTTGCCATGTCGGGTATGACCGGTTCGACCTCACGCTTAACGTCCATGCGCCGTACTACCCAGTGCAGCAGCCACGGCAATACCATCGCTTTGACAATGAGCGTGATGCCGGCAATCACCCAAAGGTCCACGTTGCCGGTGGCCGTCGCCAGCACCGCACCCGCCAAGGCGATGAATAGCGATTGTGTGGCCACGGCGTAGATGGCTCGGGATATCTGGCTGGCCGCGACTATCAGTATCATCGTGAATAACAATAACGCGCCTAGGTCGTCGATGATCGAATGCACCGTTGCGATGTTCATAATATTCTCAGTGCCAGCGCCATCAGTGCGCACACAAAGCCGATGCCAAGATATTGCGGCACTTGAAATAACCTGAGCTTGGCATAGGATGACTCCACCAACGCCAGATAAACCGCAAGCACTAGAATCTTTACCACAAAAGCACCGGCCCCGAGCAGGAATCCCGTGGCACCGGTGTCCACCGGCCCGATGGGGAAGAAGAGTGCCGCCGCAAGACCCAAGGTCACGATCTGGCGGGTGTGCGAGGCCAGCATCATGCAGCCTAGCCCCGGTCCTGAATGTTCCAGCAACATGCCTTCATGCAACATGGTCAATTCAAGATGAGTATCCGGGTTGTCCACCGGAATGCGTCCGGTCTCCGCCGGCAGCAGCACCAGCATGGCGGCAAGGCCAAGGAAGTCCGCCGCATTCCAAGACAGAATCCAAGAGCTGCCGCGATGGGCTTCCAATGCGCCAAGCTCTGTGGTTCCAGCGGACAGCGCGACTGAAAACACGACCATCATCAAAACGGGTTCGACCAGCGGTGCGATGGTCATTTCACGCGAGGCACCCATACCGCCAAAAGCACCTCCGGCATCCAGCGCACTGACCGCAGTGAGGAAGCGGGCCAACGACAGCAATCCCAACAGCATCAGCGCGTCGCCCAATGGAAAGGCCGGCGGCCCGGCCCTAACGACAGGAATGAGGGCACCGGCAGCCACCGTGGCGACCAGCACCAGCACCGGAATCGAACGGTAAAAACCCGAGGCCGTGTCCGCTTGCACCGTCCCCTTGTTGAGCAGTTTTATCAGGTCGTAATAGGGCTGGATAACTCCCGCCCCCTGCCTGGATTGGAGGCGGGCTTTGAGCTTCTGGATGATGCCGGTGAGCAACGGTCCAAGCAGCACAAGGAGGATCATCTCAAATAACACGAGCAGTAGCGTTCTGTCCCCGCTCATCGTTGCCCCCCGCCGAACAGCAGCAACGTCAAAAATAGCGCACCCAACACGAAACCAATATACCCGTGTATGCGTCCGGTGCTGGCGTCGCGGATGGTTTGCGAGAGTGCGGTGATGCCGTGCTGGACGCGGTGATAAATATGCGTTTCAGCGATATCGATGACTTCGCCGCTATAGTGGATGCGCCGGACGACGTAAGGTGTCCCGGCTGTCTCACGGGTCACCGCACTGCGGGGGCGGTAGAGTGCGGCGAAGACGAGGCTAAGCGGTTTGGCGAACGCGGTCGCCGTATAGTCGAACCGTGCCGTAGGTGCCATCCCGCAGGTCCACGTTGGCGCGGTTCGTTGCGGTGCGGGTCGCAATCCCCGGCGTAGCAGCCAGGCTAGCGGGGTCAGCGCCAGTAAGAGTACAGCGAGCATCGTCATGGAAATAGCCGTAGCCTTAGCCCCACCCGGCAGCATGAACGCAGCCGATAGCACCAGTGGCCCGTGGGCTGTCACCACGGTGCTTGCCCCGTCGCCGTGCAGCAATCCGGCTGTAGGCGCGTCGAGCAGGCCCATCGCATAGCCCGGCGCGACACCGAGGAACACGCACAGCGACGCCAACCAAGCCATGCTGAGAATCATAGTCAGCGGCACTTCGGTGGCGTGTTCGGCATGGGGGGTTCGTGGGCGGCCAAGGAAGGTAACGCCGAACGCTTTCACGAAACAGGCGGCGGCGAGCCCCCCGGTCAGCGCCAGCATCGCGGCGGAAAACACGATGACGAACCCGGCGGGACCGTGAAAGTGGCTGGCGCTGCCGAGGATGGCTTGGAAGGTAAGCCACTCGCTGACAAATCCATTCAGCGGAGGGAGGGCCGAGATGGCGACGGCACCGAGCAGGAATAACCCCGCCGTCCAAGGCATATGGCGGGCGAGTCCGCCGAGTTCCTCCATGTTGCGGACATGGGTGCGGCACAGGACGCTGCCCGCGCCCAAGAAGAGCAAACCTTTGAAAGCCGCGTGGTTGACCGTATGCAGTAGCGCCGCCGTGAGTGCGACAGTTGCCAGGGTTCCGCCTGCGTCTTCCCGTCGCCACAGGAGCATCGCCAGCCCTACCCCAATCAAGATGATGCCAATGTTTTCAACGCTATGGAAGGCAAGCAGACGTTTGAGGTCGTGCTGTTGCAGCGCGTAAAGCACACCCAGCACAGCGGAGCTTGTACCCAGCACGAGCACCGTCCAGCCCCAAGAGGCTGGCAGCGGGTCGAACGCCGGGGCCAGCAGGCCGAAGCCGAAGCGCAAGATGCCGTAGATGGCGACTTTCAGCATCACCCCCGACATCAGTGCCGAAACATGGCTAGGGGCTGCCGGGTGGGCGCGGGGTAGCCAAACATGTAACGGGACCACCCCGGCCTTGGTGGCGAAACCGACTAGCGCCAAGAAAAACAAGGTCGAGCGTGTGCTGCCATCTAGGCTAATTGCAGCCATGCGCAGGGCGGCAAAATCGAACGCCCCGGCCCGTTCGGTCAGCACGAGGAAGGACACAAGCAGCATCGCCGTGCCGGCGTGGGTCATGATCATGTACAGCAATCCCGCCCGTGCGTTCTCACCGTCTTGGTCATCGGAAACAACGAGTACGTAACTGGCGAGCGTCATGCCTTCCCAGCACAGGATAAAACTCAGCGCGTCGCCCGCGCAACAAAGGAACGCCATGCAGGCTAGGAACACATTCAGCGCCAGCACCTGCGTGGCCCGCCGCGCCGGTCCCGCCTTGGGCGAGTGCGCTTGCAGGTAAGCCGGTCCATAAAGAGTGGCCGCGACTGCGACTAGCGAGATAACAAGCAGAAAATAGGCCGAAAGACCGTCCACCGCGAGCGAAAGCCGGGCAAATGGGAATAAGTCTGGAAGCGGCAGGGCAAGCGGATAGTGGTTGCCGAGCAACACTGCCAGAGCAACGGCAATGCCAAACACGGCCCCTGCCAACGCGGCCAGATGGCCTGCGACCAGCGCAAGCCGTCCCGACCACAGCGCCAGCAAAGACGACAGCGCACCGATAGCGTAACACGCAGCCATCACAAGCAAGCCTGTTAGCAATAGTTCTTGGTTGGGCGGTGTTGGAATGATCAATCTTACAGCGTTTTCAATCGCACGACGATGATTTTCAATTTTGCTATAGTATAGAACTCTGCGGAAGTAAAGCAACATTAAACTCCCTCAGCAATTCCCAGTTTGGCTGAAATGCCCGCCCGACGTAGGGCGGCTTAGGTGCGCATACCGAAAAACCTGACGCTTGCACTGACTTTTCCGCGCACCGTAACCCGCCATACAGCCCTTAATCGCACCCTTAGAACAGCAATTCTCATTTTGGATAGAACGCCGTCGTTTCGGCAGTGATCACCGGAACCTAGGCTCCATGGACGGCGGGGCTGTGAGCACCCCTGCAATCTGTATTCCGGCGGTCCATGCTGGAATGACGGAATACAGCGTTTTTAATATCGAAGAGTTACTTGTTGGGATATATCATTTTGCAAGTAGTTCATAGACAGGATGGTTTGATTGAGTGTCCTTTATTATTTTTCTTTGTTAAGAATAAAG
>CAIZPP010000231.1 GCA_903934875.1 uncultured Methylococcaceae bacterium | reverse complement strand
GTTTGCAGAAAGTGCATTGATACCATTGGCGGTGTTGTTGCCGCCACTGGTGTTGGCTTGAAGTGCACCGACCCCGTTGGCCGAGTTTCCACTACCGGTAGTGTTTGCAGAAAGTGCATTGATACCATTGGCGGTGTTGTAGCTGCCAGTGGTGTTGGATTGAAGTGCACCGACCCCGTTGGCCGAGTTGCCAATACCGGTAGTGTTTGCAAAAAGTGCATTGACACCATTGGCGGTATTGTAGTCGCCAGTGGTGTTGCTTAGCAGCGCAGCGATACCGTTGGCAGTATTCAAGTAGCCGGTGGTGTTGCTTTGCAGCGCACTGACACCGTTGGCAGTATTCCAGTAGCCGGTGGTATTGTTGAGCAGTGCGTTAATACCGAAGGCAGTGTTGGAAAAGCCTGTTGTGTCTCGAGAAAGTGCACCACTCCCCCCCGCCGTATTACCATTGCCATCGCTGGGTGTGGGGTTTGGCGGTCCACCACCCCAACTCGGGTTGGCAGTGAAGGTTAAAGATACAGCACTGAGCAAGACAGCGATTCGGGCATTTCGATTCATGGCGTAGCTCCATTCTAGCGAAGTATAGAAACCAAGGGCGGGGCAGGGGTGGGGATTTTGATAGATAGCACAAGCCTATTCCGGCAAAACAGTGCATGAATAGTTTGCGGTTGTCAAGTATCGTAGTTGTAGGGGGGTGCGATTAATAGTGATGCGGGAGTGCAAGGCCTGCCTTGCGAGGGCATCTAAAGGCAAGGCTGGCCTTGCACTTCCGGTGTAAATTCAACGACCCCCCAGGGTTCGTCTGCATCACTTTTAATCGCACCCAGTTGTTGGTCGGATTAGGCGCTTGCGCCGTAACCCGACCGGTCTTTTTTTGGCGGATACAAATGCTCGATCAGGGCTAGGATTTCACCTTGCCGTGACATGAAATCATCAATCTCCCGCCCCAAACCTTCGCACAGCGGGGCTAGGTTTGCAAAGCTGTCGTTGTTGACTATGGCCGTTTCCAACGTTGCGGCGGCTTGCCGCATCGCCTCCAAGCCGCAGAAACTCGCCGAACCGTTGATTTTATGGACGGAAAACCGTGCGGTTTGCAAGTCTTGCGCAGACAAGGCAGCTACCGTTTTGCCTAGACATTCCGGCAACTCCGCAAACAATTCACCCGCGATGATTCCAGCCAAGCCCCGGTTGCCGGAGGTTTTGGATAGGATTGCGACCGCATAAGCGTCGGCTGCGGTTTCAGATGAAGGCTCCTTGGCATTGGCGCTAAGCGCAATCCCTACCCGCTTAATGAGTTGTGCTTCCGTGATCGGTTTGAGCAGGCAATCGTCAAAACCACTACGGATGGCCTCTTCCATTTGTCCGGGAGGGCAGAAGGCAGTAATGGCAATGATAGTAGCATGGCGGTTGGGTCCAGGCTGTTCGCGGCATTGCCTCAACACCTGCTGCCCGTCCAAATGCGGCATTTGCAAATCGAGAAAAATTAGGTCGAAGGGTTCTTGCAGCAGGATATCTAGCGCCTCCCTGCCGTCGCAAGCCTCTTCGATGTCTGCCCCGAAACTTTCCAATTGGTAGCGCAACAGCAGGCGGTTTATGTCATTGTCATCGGCCACAAGAAACCTTAAAACCATTTCTGTTTGTACGGGTGGCTGGGCTTGCGGTAATGGTGGCGAATTAAACGGCCCATCCACCGGCTCTGGCAAACCCAAAGCCCTGCCTAGTGTTGCGCTGGCAACCGGCAGCACAAAGCAGGCCGCCCCGCGTTTTCTGTATAACTCGGCCCGGCGTTGTTTGCCGCTGGGAAAGAGCAGGATCGGCAATATCCTCCGTTCACCGCACCACGCCAAATACCGCACTAAAGGGATGTTGCCCGGTTCCGCCGTTGCCTGCGGTCCGTAAACGACATGGCGCGGGCAATCCACATCCGCCAACTGGCCGGCCAACTCATGTTGGTTCGCGAAAAACTTTACCACTACCCCAAGGCTTTGCAATTGCTGGCCCAAGGCTTGTCTGCACAGGCGATCCGCTTCGACCAGCACCACCAGCCTGCGTGGTATGCTTGGCTCCGCTTCCCATGTATCGAATCGGACCAGTGGAAGGGTAAACCACACGCTGGTTCCCTTGCCCAGGCGGCTGGCCAGATGGATTTCCCCGCCCATGCTTTCGACGATATTCTTGGCAATGCTAAGGCCCAGCCCCGCCCCATTTGCGGCACTCGACACTAACATTCCCAGTTGCTGGAACGGCGAGAAGAGCTTGACAATGTCTTTAGGCGAAATGCCGCAGCCCGAATCCGACACGGAAAAAAACAAGCGCTCGCCCTCCGCACCCGGCAGCGTCCGCACCCTAATCACTATCCTGCCGCGCTGGGTGAATTTCAGCGCATTGCCGAGGAAATTGGCAATGACCTGCTGGAGCCGGACCGGGTCGCCTTCAACGGTCTCGGGAACCTTGCTGTCCAGCCACAAGATGACCTGTGCCTGGACGGACTGCACACAGAGCAAAGAAATAATATCCTCCAGGATGGGCCGCAATGGAAACCATTTTACTTCCAGGCTGACTTTGCCGGCCTCCAGTTTGGACAAGTCCAAAATAGCGTTGCTGATGGCCAGCAGATTATTGGCGGAACGCGAGATCAAGCCCAGCTTTTCTGCCTGTTCGCCGCTTAATTGGGTTTTTGCAAGCAATGCGGAAAAGCCGATGATGCCGTTCATCGGTGTGCGGATTTCATGGCTCATTTGCGCGAGAAAGCGCGACTTCAATTCGGTTTGCGCCTCCGCCATCTCCCGCGCCGCTTCAAGTTCCCGGTTGCGGTTTTCCAGCGCGGCCAGTGTTTCCTGCAAGCGGAGGGTTGCTTGCTCCACCTGCCGTTCCAAGGACTCCCGGTTTTTCTTCAATTCGGCGGCCATGGCGTTGAATCCCGCTTGCAAATAGGCCAATTCCGCCTCCGCCTCCGATTCGGCCCGCGCGTCCATATTGCCTTTGGACAACTCATGAACGGCGAGTGTCAATGCCATCACCGGTTCGCTAATGGTCCTGCCCATGCGGCGGGCGATCAAGGCAGTCGCCAACACACCGGCCAGCAGCATCGCCAGACTGGCCAAAACGATGTCCCGCTGCCGCCGCAAGGTATCCTGCTTGGACATGACTAGCCTGACCGTGCCCAGTGTCGCAGGCTTGGCCGGGGCCACGGATTGCCCGCCTGCCGCTATTTGGGTTTGCTCAGTCCATGGCATGGACGGGATCGTTGCCGTTTGTGTGATACTACCGTCTGCTTGCCGGGACGGAATTTCCTGGGTCTTGGTTTGTGCGGTCAATGCCTTGCCTTGCTTATCGAAAATGTCCACTTCGACGACATCGTCCTCCTGCAAAGCCGCATGGGCGAGATGTCGCAAGACCTCGCTCTCCCCGGCAGCGATGGGGAAGGCTGAAGCCACAGCCAATTGATGTAGGATGATGCCGCCACGGGCAGTTAGGCTCTGGTCCAAATCGGCTATGCGGGCGTGTACAAAATACGCTGCCAGCCCAAGGCCAATCAATCCCGTAGGCAAAACACCCAACAGAGACAGGCGAAAGCGGATACCCGGCATAATTTCAAATACCTCCGATGTCTGTACACCACTTTATTCTCACCCACATCAAACCAGAGAACTGAAAAACTTGACGTGGAATTGCTATATAACGTACCATTATAGGATAAATGCATTGAAACAGAGCATACGGGGCGTAGCGCAGCCTGGTAGCGCACCTGACTGGGGGTCAGGTGGTCGCAGGTTCAAATCCTGTCGTCCCGACCAAACAAAACAAAGGCTTACGCGGGTTTATTCCGGTAAGCCTTTTTTCTTGTGACGTTATCTGGAAACGCAATGCCCTCACACACAGAAATTGGAGAATTCATCTGGCGCATCGCCGACCATTTGCGGGGTGACGATGAAAAGGCGGATAACGAAGATGTGATCCTGCCATTCACTCTACTGCGCCGTCTTGATTGCGTGCAGGCCAACGCAAGCGTCACGTTACGAGTACGCGCACCTAAACCGTCCTTACATAACGAGAGACTCAAACGGATTGAACACTCGAATTCCGCAATGGTGGAAATCCCGCTCGTTTCGCGTCACTAGCGTAAGGTCATGGATCAAGGCCGTGGCGGCGATTTGTTTGTCTAGCGCATTTTCTGGGTTGGGGACACGCAAGCGCCCCCAAACTTGGGCGATGTCTGCGCTCAAGTCAATGATGCCATCGGCGTAATCGCGCAAGATCGCATCCAGCCAGCTTTCCAAAGACGCAGCCTGCGCATGGTCGCCGCGATGCCGGATCAATTCCACCCCGCGCCGCAATTCGCCGACAGTGACCACTGATAGAAATAGTGATTCATCGGCTTCATTGACGCGCATGAAAAATCGCCGCACTCCGGCATTGGCCCGATTGCCTTTGCGGGCTTCGCTAATGATATTGGTGTCAAGCAAATACATCCGGCGATGCAATGGGTTCGACCCGTGCAAAATCTTCATCACGTCCTACATCGGGCATGTTCAGCAAGGCCTGGGCGAAGCTCTTGCGGCGCACTTTGCCCAAGGATTTCTCCAAAATGGCCCGGTGTTCGGCTTCGGCGCTCCTGTGGTGTCGCGCAGCCTGTTCCTTTAATGCTTGGATAATGTACTCATCCACGTTTCTGACGAGAAGGTTAGGCATGGCAGGCTCTATTGCAATCAAACGGTGCTAGCAATGCTATCATATTGTTGGTATTCAAGCCAATGAAGGGAAAGTCGGCGGGTGACGGTGCGCGATAAATTAAAGGCTTCGCCACCTTTTAGTCGCCCCATGCTAAAACACTGTACATCAACCCGCCAAACGGATTCTTCCATGGATATAACGCACTTTCCTCCGCACATAATTCTGATAATTTCAACCCTGATTAGCTTGGTCTTAGGCTATGCCATCGCTGTGCTAACCGCTTCCCGCCGCATCCAAACCCTGAATGTCGAATTGGCGGTGGAACGGGAAAAAGCCTCCCGCATCCCTGAGTTAGAAAGCCAACTGAAGGGCAAATCAAGCAAAATCGAAAACCTACAGCGCGAACAGGCCGGGCTGCAAACGCAATTGGCCGAGCAACGCAAAGCTATGGACGAAAAGCTGGCGCTGCTGCAACAAGCCGAGGTGCAATTGTCGGAACGGTTTGAAAATCTGGCCAACCGCATTTTGGAAGAAAAAGCCCAAACCTTCGCCGAACGCAATAAAACCCAACTCGACGGGTTGCTCACGCCGTTTCGCCTGCAATTGGGCGAATTCAAGCAGCGGGTGGATGAAGTCCATGTGGACGATGCCCGCGACCGTGCCTCGCTGCGGCAGGAAATCAACAACCTGCAGCAGCAAACCCGGCAGATCAACGAAGACGCGGTGAATCTCACCCGCGCCCTCAAAGGCGACAAAAAAGTCCAAGGAACATGGGGAGAGATGATTTTGGAGCGGGTGCTGGAACGCTCAGGCTTGCGCAAAGGCGTGGAGTACGAAATCCAAGGCGGCTACCGCGACAACGAACAGCGCTTGTACAAGCCGGATGTGATTGTGCGCCTGCCCGAACACAAAGACATTATCATCGACTCAAAAGTGTCGCTGGCCGCCTATGAGCGTTATGCCTCCCTGGATGACGGCCCCGAGCGCGATGCAGCGTTGCGCGAACACATTCTGGCGGTGCGCAGGCATGTCAAAACGCTAGGGGAGAAGAATTACGCCGCGCTGAGGGGGATCAGAAGCTTGGATTTTGTGTTGCTGTTCCTACCCATAGAAGCCGCGTTCCTGCTGGCTTTCCAGCATGATGAAGCCTTGTTCGACGATGCCTTCGCCGAAAATATTGTCATCGTCACCCCGACTACCTTGTTGGCGACCCTGCGCACGGTGGACAACATTTGGCGCTACGAGCGGCAACATGAAAATGCCAAACTGATTGCCGAAAAAGCCGCTGCTGTTTATGACAAACTCCGGGTTTTTTTGGAGGAGATGGAAAGATTGGGCCTGCAAATCGGCGGCTTGCAGAAAACCTATGACGATGCCATGAACAAGCTGGCCCGCGGACGGGGTAACCTAGTCCGTCAGGCGGAAAGCTTTGCCGAACTGGGCGTGAAAGTGGGGAAGAGCTTGCCCAAAGCCATTCTAGAGCGGGCAGGGTTCGCAGAACCGGAGGATAGGCACTAAGGCCGACTCGGTTTAAAAACCCCGGGTCGGTCTAGCGATGGTAGCCTATGGATAACAGCTTGTTTTTCCTTCTGTCGTTTAATGGAAGTAAATACAGCGTTTTCAACATCAAAAAGTTACTTGATAGTGGGTATGATAGCGCAGGTTATTCAGCTAAACTGAAGGGTTAACTGAATATCCATTTTTTAGGTATATATTGAAAATGAAAACGCTGTAAATAAAGATTTTACCATGCCTTACATATCCATTTCAAAAATGTGTGCCAACCAATCATTTAATCGAATATAATAATGCACTTATGGGCTTACCTCAACGCGGTAAGGCGCAATAGGCGCAAGCCCGAGTTCTGAACGTCTTTTTGTTGCTAGACAAACAATGGCTTATGTGCCACTACATCGCTAGGAGTCCCGATTTGCATTTATGTACAGCGTTTTTTCTTAACAAAGAAAAATAATAAAGGACACTCAAACAAACCATCAATTGCGTAAATTGCTTCGCAAAATAATATAACTTAAAAAGTAATTATTAGATATTAAAAACGCTGTAAAGGGTGTAAAATCGACATCAATACGCCGATATAACCCGATTGACTATAGGAGCCACCATGGCTAGCGTCACCCAGTCCGATATTGAAAAGTTGCTCAAGGATTTTATCGACCCCAATTTGGGGGTCGATTTTGTGTCCGCTAAGGCGGTCAAAAAAATTGAGGTGGATGAATCCCGCATTGCCGTCAAGATTGTGCTGGGTTATCCGGCCGCCAGCATCAAAACCGAGTTGGCCGAGACGCTACGCTCGAAAATCAGCGCCGGCACTGGCGTTGCCGATGTCGCCATCGACCTAAGCAGCGAGATCGTGTCCCATGCCGTGCAGAGGAACCTCAAACCCATGCCGGGGGTGAAAAACATCATTGCTGTGGCTTCCGGCAAGGGTGGCGTGGGCAAGTCCACCACGGCGGTCAATCTGGCGCTGGCGCTCTCCGTCGAGGGGGCCAGAGTCGGCATCCTAGATGCCGATATCTATGGCCCCAGTCAACCCACCATGTTGGGTCTTTCCGGCAGGCCCGAGGTGGATGGCCAAGCCATCCTGCCCAAGCTTGCCTATGGCATACAGTCCATGTCCATCGGCTACCTGATTGACGAGGACACGCCAATGATCTGGCGCGGTCCAATGGTCACGGGCGCTTTGCAACAGTTGCTCAACGATACCCGCTGGGACAAGTTGGATTATCTAATCATCGACCTGCCTCCCGGCACCGGGGACATTCAGTTGACCTTGGCCCAACAGGTTCCGGTCTCGGGTGCCGTCATCGTCACCACTCCGCAAGACATCGCCCTGCTCGACGCGCAACGGGGCTTGAAGATGTTTGAGAAAGTCAGCGTTCCGGTGTTGGGCATCATTGAGAACATGAGCATCCATATCTGTTCCCATTGTGGTCATGAAGAATCCATTTTCGGTTCCGGCGGTGCGTTGAAAATGTCGGAAAAGTACGCGGTGGATTTGTTGGGTTCGCTGCCTTTGGATATTCGCATCCGGGAACAGGCGGACGGCGGACACCCCACCGTGGTGGCCGACCCGCTAGGGCGCAGTGCGGAGATTTACCGGGAAATCGCCCGCAAGCTGGCGGGGCGGCTGGCGCTCACTGCCAAGGACTACAGCGCCAAATTCCCGACTATCAGCATCGTGAACAATTGATATGGAAGCATCCTATTTTGGGGTGGGGGCGATATGAGGCTTTGTGACCGCGACATCATCGCAGCGCTCAATGAGGGGCGCATCAAAATGAACCCCCGTCCGCCCGACGAGCGTATCAGCGGGGTTAGCGTGGATTTGCTGCTCGGCAACCGCTTTCGTGTGTTCAGCTCCCACACCACGCCTTACATCGACCTTTCAGGTTCACGCGAGGAGATGAACGCAGCCATTGAAAAAGTGATGAGCGATGAAATCGTCATTGCCGAAGGCGAGGCGTTTTTCCTCCACCCCGGCGAGCTGGCTTTGGGGGCAACCAAAGATTCCGTAACACTGCCCGATGACATCGTCGGTTGGTTGGACGGACGCTCCAGTTTGGCGCGGCTGGGTTTGATGGTGCATGTCACCGCCCACCGCATAGACCCTGGCTGGAGCGGCAATATCGTGCTGGAATTCTTCAATTCCGGCAAATTGCCCTTGGCTTTGCGCCCAGGAATGTCCATAGGCGCAATCAGCTTTGAACCGATGTCAGGGCCGGCGGATCGGCCCTACCGCAAACGCGCCGATGCCAAATACCGCGACCAGGATGGGCCTACGGCGAGCCGCATCAGCGAGGATAAATAATTACCCGCTGATGTTACGCATTCATTGCCGGCGGATGGCAACTTGTGGAGTGCGGCGACTCGTCGCCGATGGAATCAAAAAGCGGCGACAAGTCGCCGCACTCCACAACATCTGAGCTTCAACAGCGCAGCACGTAACATCAGTTATTTGGGTACTGTAGCAGTTTGGGGTTTATTTATCCCCGTATTTAAACCGTGAGGGTGTAGAATTCCCGCCTGATAGCCGAGCAGCAAGAGGAAGAACAGAGCTATGGACATGCCGATGCGATAGGTGAGCGCTTTCGCTGTCCTTGTCGAGCGCCCGCCATCCATGAACAAATAGCGCAAGGCCAGGCCCAAGCTGGCGACGATCAAAATTAACACGAACACAATCACAGTCTTGGTTATCATAGCTCTTTCTGGTTTTGCTTGGATCATTACAGTTACATTAACACCATTATAAGTCACTCATTTGGGCATTCGGTGAAAAATTATCAGTTCAGGCCGGGATGGGCGGCTACTTTGGCCGTCGCTGTTTTAGTGCCGTTGTTCGTGTCCTTAGGCGTTTGGCAATTGCATAGGGCCGAAGAAAAAATGGCGCTGATGGAACAGCGGGAACGCCGTTTAGGCGAAGCAGTGCTGGCTTCCTCCGCTGCTTGGGCGGGGGAAGAAAACCGTTATCGCAGGCTGGAACTGGCCGGTGAGTTCGATGCGCAACACCAGTTCTTGCTGGACAACCAGATATTTAACCAGCAACCAGGATATCGGGTGTTGACACCGCTACGCATTGAGGGGCTGCAAGCCGCTGTGCTGGTTAACCGAGGCTGGCTGCCCGTGGGCAAGGATCGTGGCCATCTGCCCGCCCTTGCCATCCCGCAATCCAAGGTTCGCCTAGTGGGCGTGATCGACAAGTTGCCCGGTGTTGGTTTTCAGTTAAAGGGGGCGGAGATTCCTGCTCCCGGCTGGCCTTCGCTGGTGCAGGTAGCCGATATAGAGCGATTGTCCGAGCGGCTTGGTTATCGATTGCTGCCGTATCAGGTATTATTGCCCCCCGAAGCAGACTACGGCTATGCGCGGGACTGGAAGCCCGCCAGTCTGAACCCTGAAAAAAGTCAGGGGTATGCCTTGCAATGGTTCTCCTTTGCATTGGCGGCTTCGATTTTGTACGTTTGGTATGGCTTTAAGCTAAAAGGATGACATCCTTTTACAGCGTTTTTAACTTAACAAAGGAAAATAATAAAGGATGCTCAATCAAACCATCTTGTGTGTGTGTGTGTGCTTTGCAAAATAATATAACTTAACAAGTAACAATTCGATATTAAAAACGCTGTATGGGCAATATAATTAAACCAGCACTTTTTGGAATAGAGCGTAGCAATCGTGATTTTTCTGATCCTTACTATTGGGGGAAAAATCAGTTCAACCCTTCATTTCCAGTTGCCCTAGCCTGTTATATGCGGGCATGTGCTATTCCGCTTGTCTATGTTACTTATCGAGACGAATTCGGTACAACTATTAGCGAGATGGAGGTATCAGATGTTTTTGGCAGCAACCGGCCAAACTCGGAGCTATATTTTGCGTTTGAATCGCGCTTCGACCCTTTTGCGAATTTTGTTCATGACGAATTGCCTGCTATCATAATATATACTAAGTAGCTAAAGCAAATAATGAATGAAAACCTTCTAACAGTTCGGGAAAAATCCATTATTGCAGGATTTTATTTGTCAAAATTTGATTCAGAAGGTTTACGCTACCTTGGTTTCAACAGTTTCAAGGAGGCTTTTAATGTTGTTGGTTTGGCACTGGGAGTGAGTCCAAAGTCTATACAGAACTATAGGGATGAATTCGATCCATTATTTCCAAACGCCAGACTCGGATGGCATAAACGAAAAACAAGGGATTACTGTAAAATAGTTTTTGAAAAATACAAAAACTATGATATCGATAAGCTATCAAGCATTTTAAAAAAGTCATTGTATAGAAATCCAGATATCGATATATTAATAGAACAGATCATAGAAGTTGATCTTGATCTGGAAACATCTTTTGCAAAGAGGCTCATCACCGGTCAAGCTGCGGAAAAATATTTCATTAATAAATTTCCAACAATCGAACATTTTTTCGGTTATTCTATGGAAGAGACTACAAGTTTGGGTTGCGGTTTTGACTTTAAGCTTTCTTCAAAGGTAGGGTACAACTTCCTAGCTATAGAAGTCAAGGGAGTCAACGAACTACATGGCACTATATCGTTAACGCAAAAGGAATATGCTGTAGCTAAAATATTGGGAAACAGGTATTTTTTATTCGTAGTGAAAAACTTCAAAGAATCACCTGTTCATGAATTATATAATAATCCATTGAAAAGTAATCTAGCATTTACCAAGAGCGAGCATAGGATAATCCAAGCAACGTGGAACTCACAAATCTAATTATTTTATTTAGCAGTAGACTTTATGGTAAACACAACAAACGAGGGTGTCTAAACAGTGACCGCAAGCAACTCTAACGCATGGCGCAACCGTATCATTCTGCTATCGATTGCACTCATCAGCATTGTTCCTTTAAGCTTCGCCTGGTACTTGGCGAAGAATCCAGAATTGGTCAAGGACAGGCAGAAGACCAACTATGGGCATCTAATCACGCCAGCCCATTCGATTGACTATGAGCTGTTTTTCCAGTCACCCGTGACGACTGTGGATAACCTGCCGGAAATTAAGGGCCATTGGGTCATGGTGCAGATCGTCGCCGGTCCGGTATGTGCCGATAAATGCAAAGAAACCTTGCAAATGACGGAAAAAGTCCGCTTGTTAATGAGCAAAGACATTCCCCGCATCCGGCGCTTGCTGCTGTTCCAAGGCCAAGCCGACCCTAACTCTACGCAGGAAATCGCCAATCTGCATCCGAACTTGCTAATATCCGGCATGTCCGACGCTTTGCGGCAACGTTTGCAAGATGCCGTAGGCCAGCCTTTGGCCGAGGGTACGGTGTTGCTGCTGGACCCATTATCCAACGCGATGATGTGGTATGAACCCGGCTTCGATCCCTACGGCATATTGCGAGATTTGCAGCGCCTGTTAAGAATCTCCCAGATCGGCTGATCGATATCCATTCCGGCATGGATCGCCGGAATCCAGATACCAAGGATGGGGCAGGGACCTAGAACATCCTTATGACTCTTATGCTCAGAAAATTAGCCTTGTTTTGCGTTTTCCTGACCCTCTGTGTGACGGTCCTAGGCGCTTATGTCCGCATTTCCGATGCCGGCCTTGGCTGCCCACAGTGGCCGGGTTGCCCCGGAACAACCATCATCGAAGAACTGTCTCAAGCGCAGCCCCTTGCGGGCAGGGTTTCCGCTCCAGCCAACCTAGATAGTGTAAAAACGCTAAACCGCTATCTGGCCGGGGGGCTGGGCATTCTCGTGCTTGCGCTGGTGGCTTTGTCGTTCCGGGTAAAAGAGCGCCGCTTGTCAGCAGTTTTGTTGTCCCTGTTGGCATTGGCACTGATCATCTTGCTGGCCGCTATGGGGAGGTGGGGCGGCACCCTATTGGCTGCTCCAGTAGTCGTTACCGCGCATCTACTGTTAGGTTTCGCCACTCTAGGCACGCTGTATTGGTTGAGCCTCAACCAAAGCCCCGCTGCGACGGATCGCCCCGCTGTTGGCAATGGACTGCGCTGGTTGGCAAGAATCGGCCTATTGGTGCTACTGTTGCAGATTATTCTGGGTAGTTGGACCAGCGCCAACCACGCCGGTTTGACCTGCCAGGATTTCCCCACTTGCCTAAACAGCTATACCCCGCCAGTCGATTATGCCGGTGCCTACAGTTTGTCAGCAGATTCCATCCATGCACAGGCGGGTAGCTTGTCGTTTTCCGCCAGGGCGGCTATCCACTGGTCGCACCGGCTAGGCGCAGCCTTGACCTTCCTGTTGTTGACGCTGCTTGCGCTGAACCTGACCTCCAACCGCAACGCCCCCCGTCTGAGCAAAGCGGCGCTGCTGCTGAATTTTCTGCTGCTGGCGCAAATCGCCTACGGCATCGGTGCGGTCTTGCTGCGTCTGCCCGTTCCCATTGTGTTGGCACATAATGCGGTGGGGGCCTTGTTGCTGTTAAACCTACTGCATATTGTCTTTTTCCTGCGCACTCCGCCAGCACTGGCGCTGCCCGAAACGGGCCTGTCATTGCGTGGGGAAGCGCTGGCTGGGTTGCCGGAAATCCCCTCCGAGTTGATACCGCCGCCGGTTATTGTTCCGCCCGCGGAAGCCGGGTTGCGGCCGCGCCGTGAGGCCCCTTTGCCCACTCCGGAAAACCTGTTGGGACGGTTAAAAACAGGCTTGGGCAAGACCCGCAGCGGTTTGACTGGTTTTCTTGCCAACCTAGCCTTGGGCAAGAAGACCATTGATGGCGATTTGTTGGAGGACATCGAGGCGCAATTGTTGATGGCCGACATTGGTGTGGCGGCGACCTCGGAAATCATTGCCGACCTTACCAGCAGCTTGGAGCGTAGCCAACTGGGCGATCTTGACGCACTGACCGCGCGCCTGCGCGAGCATCTATACGAACTCATCAAGCCGGTTAGCCAGCCGCTGCTTATTGCAGCCGACAAGCAGCCTTTCGTCATCCTCGTTGTTGGAGTAAACGGCGCAGGCAAAACCACCACCATCGGCAAACTCGCCAACCGGCTCAAAAACCAGGGCCACAGCGTCATGCTGGCGGCCGGCGACACTTTTCGCGCCGCCGCAGTGGAACAATTGCAGACCTGGGGCGAACGCAACCAGATTCAGGTCATCTCCCAAGGTTCCGGCGCGGATTCCGCTTCGGTGATCTTCGATGGCATCCAAGCGGCGAAGTCCCGCAATGTGGACGTGTTGATTGCCGACACCGCCGGACGCTTGCACACCAAGTCCAATCTGATGGAAGAGTTGACCAAGATCAAGCGCATCATGGCCAAACTGGACCCTAGCGCACCGCATGAGGTGTTGTTGGTTTTGGACGGCGGCACCGGCCAAAACGCTCTTAGCCAGGCCAAACAGTTCAACGAATCCGTGGGCCTGACCGGCCTTGCCGTCACCAAATTGGACGGAACCGCCAAAGGCGGCGTGGTGTTCGCCCTGGCCAAGCAATTCGGCATCCCCATCCGCTATATTGGCGTAGGTGAGACGATTGAGGATTTGCAGGATTTTGATGCCAAGAAGTTCATTGAGGCGTTGTTCTCTGAGTAGGTACAGCTACAGCGTTTTTTCTTAACAAAGGAAAATATTAAAGGACACTCAATCAAACCACCAAGTGTGTGTGTGCTTTGCAAAACAATATAATCTTACAAGTAACGTGTGATATTAAAAACGCTGTATGAGCAATCAAGATATTCGTTGGCAACAACGCTTGAGTAATTTCCAACATGCATTGGAAGAGTTGACTGAAGCGGTTGAGCTTTACCGCAAAAGGCCATTGTCAAAACTTGAAAAGCAGGGGCTAGTTAAAGCTTTTGAGTTTACCCATGAACTGGCTTGGAATGTCATGAAAGATTATTTTGAATATCAAGGAAAGGTCTCAATCATGGGTTCTCGCGATGCCACTCGTGAGGCATTCAGTGTAGGTATGGTTAGCGATGGTGAAAACTGGATGGATATGATCCGCAGCAGGAATAAAAGCTCCCATACCTACAATCAAGAAACGGCTGATGAAATCGTGGAAGACACGGTTAATATCTTCCATGGTTTATTTCTGCAACTTGAAAACAAGCTAAAGGAATTGGCGAATGTCGGGTAGACTGGACAATTCGGGTTTGTCAGCGAATACGATAGGTAAAATTAACGCTGTGTTTGCCCGTTATCCGTCAGTTGAACAAGCCATTCTCTACGGCTCCCGCGCCAAAGGCACGTTCCGCAATGGCTCGGATATCGACTTGACACTGAAAGGCGAAAATATCACTCACCGCGAACTCTCGCGTATCGAAAACGAGTTGGATGATTTGTTATTGCCCTATAAGATCGACCTTTCGCTGTTTCGGCAAATCGACAATCCCAATTTGATTGAGCATATCGAGCGGGTGGGGGTGGTGTTTTACAGCGTTTTCAACTCTAAATAATTACTTGATTAATCTTAATGGGTTTGAAAATTACTCCATTGAATATACTGGCGAACGTACTGCAATGACTGAAATATTTGATGTTGCTCTCATCCATAATAGTCAAGACAAGCCCACTGTAAGAATGTTAGCTCAAGCCTTGAAAGCGCGTGGATTGAAAGTGTGGCTGGATGAAGAACAAGTAGTACCTGGGCGCTCTTGGCAAGCTGCGCTACTGCCCATTCTCCAATCATCTTTACATTCGGTAGCCGTGTTGACCGGGAAATCAGGCATAGGCCCTTGGGTATCACAGGATATGTATGCCTTGTTAAGAATCTTTGTAAAGCGTTCCCTACCAGTCATTCCAGTATTATTGCCTGATGCTGCTAATACACCTATTTTGCCTTTACTTCTTAATGAGTTTACTTGGGTAGACCTTAGGGGAGGCTTGACTGAAAAAGGCCTATCTATGTTAGAATGGGGCATAACAGGTCGTAAACCTAATAATTTTCAGAAAACCACACAAGCAGTCTCTTTTAAGGGGGATGCAGTCTATTTTCTTTCATTGTCACTGGAAAATGTTCGCTGCTTTGGTAGCAAGCAATTCTTAGATTTATCCGACGGAAAAGGCAGACCTGCGCAGTGGGTTGTGATTTTGGGCGATAATAGCACAGGAAAAACGACTTTACTGCAAACTCTCGCTGGGATGGAATTGACTGAAGTTATAGAAGAAAAGGTGCCAGTATATTATACTTACGACATAGATAAAACTCTAGCTAATAGCTTATGCCGAATTAGTCACACTCACTTTTCGCTTGAACTGAAGCTTTCTTTTGGAGCACGGTTAGATGAAAAGACAAAAGAAATATATGTAGTAACCTACAGTTGTCCACAATGCAGCTACCAATCTAGGTCTTGGAGTTTTAGACCTTGGCTCTACAATGAATATGTCACTTGCTATCCTTATGCTGCAAACCGTCGTTTAAGTAAGGGTTCTCTTACCCAGGAATTATCAAAAGCACTGACTAGCGGATTATTCAACGACCAAACTGAATTGGTTAACGCTGAAGAATGGTTATTGCAAACAGACTACATTAGCAGTAAGTTGCCAGAAGAAAACCCATCATTAAAAGCACGTTTTCATTTAATCAAAGAAATATTAATTAATATTTTACCAAATATTGATGATATACGCATATCCATCCCCGACGTAAACCAAAGTCCAAGAGCCGAATTCAAAACCCCCGACGGCTGGCTAAAGCTGGATGCATTAAGCCTAGGCTACCAAACCATGATTTCTTGGATGGTAGACTTGGCTGCGCATATGTTCCAACGCTATCCCGACAGTCCCAATCCCATCGCTGAACCGGCCGTGGTGTTGATCGACGAAATCGACTTGCATTTGCATCCCAAATGGCAGCGCACGATTATGGCGTATTTAAGCGAGCGCTTTGTCAACACCCAATTTATTGTCACTGCCCACAGTCCCTTGATTGTTCAAGCGGCTGAAAATGCCAATATTGTTGTATTGAAGCGGGAAGGCGATCAAGTGGTGATCCATCAGCAAGCACAAGCGGTGAAAGGCTGGCGTGTAGACCAATTGTTAACCAGTGATTTGTTCGATTTGGAAAGCGCTAGATCACCGCATTATGAAAGCCTGTTGGAAAAGCGCCGTCAAATACTTTCCAAAGCTACCTTGTCGGAAACCGACCAAACCGATTTGAGAAAACTGGAAGCAGAAATCGGTGATTTACCCACGGCAGAAACGACAGAAGATATTGAGGCAATGGACATTATTAGACGAGCCGCGCAGATTCTTCAGCAAGACGCATGATCTTTATTCAAAGAGGCTCGGTGCCTGAAATCTTAAATCAGGATGGGCAGGCAAAGACCCGCGTCCTATGTGCAAATTATGACCAAGGTAACCGGGCTTTCGATTTTGATAATACTATCTATGGACACGAAACAGTCAAGCAAGCTTTAATCAAGATGCAACACGGAAAATGTTGCTTTTGTGAATCCAAGACACAACACATAGCTTTCGGAGATGTCGAACATTATCGTCCTAAAGCGGGATACAAACAAAATCTTGGGAATCCTTTACAAAAACCCGGTTACTACTGGCTAGCGTATGCATGGGATAATTTGCTGTTCTGCTGTGAATGCTGTAATCGACAATATAAGAAAAATCTGTTTCCTTTGCTAAATCATGAAAAAAGAGCGCAATGCCATATTGATGATATAGGCATGGAAACACCTTTGTTGATAAACCCCACTTTGACTGAACCTAGCAACCACATCGGATTCCGCGAAGAGATTCCCTATCCCATTAACGACAGTCTCTATGGAAAAACTACAATTGCCATTCTGGGCTTGGATAGGGAAGACCTAAATGAAAGGCGGCGGGAAAAACTAAATATAATTAGGGCACTCCTTGAACTTATTAAAGTGTCGAAAAAAAGCCCCTATCAGAAAGATTTGAAACTATTAGCTGAAGAAGCTCATCAACTTCTGAATAAAGAAAAGTTGCCACAAGTAGAATATTCAGCAATGATAACAGCCATTCTAGCTTAAAGGAAAGGCATAGGCCCGACTGCCTTGCCATTGCGGCGTTGAATCGGTCCTATTCATGGACACTCTTCAATTTTCCCAAGTACAACTTGGTAACGAGAGCAAAATAAACTCACCATTACTCTAGGCCGATGTTTCATGATGAACTGGAAAGACCGCATTATCGTTGATCCTGCCGTGTTGGTCGGCAAGCCGATCATCAAAGGCACGCGCATATCCGTGGAACTGATCCTTGACCGTGTGGCGGATGGTTGGACTATGGAAGATATGTTAGCTTCCTATCCACATATCACCCGCGAAGATGTGCTGGCCGCGCTATCCTTCGCAGCCGAGATATTCCGGGAAGAAAGGTTCGTCGCTGTCGGCAAGGTCACAGCATGAGCCTTCGACTACTGCTGAATGAGAATTTCCCAGCTCCTTCGTCGAAAATCTTGCAGGAAGCGGGCTTCGATGTGGTTGCTATTGCAGAGTCCCAAGCCGGTATTGACGATGTGGAGGTACTTGCCTTGGCAGTTCGCGAGCAACGCTGCCTAGTCACATTCGACCGTGATTATGGCGAATTGCTGTTTGCCCGCCGTCACCCTGCGCCTCCCGCCGTTATCCTGTTGCGAATTGTTTCCTATAGGCCGGATGAACCTGCCCAATGGGTTATGCACCTGATTGGCGAGGAAAAGGAGTGTCTGGGCAGGTTTACTGTGTTGGATGACAGCGGAATCCGCAGCCGCCCCCTGCTCTACGGGGTGAACAATGAGTCTGCTTTATAATGTCACGCTATTTCCATCTGCATGCTCTAGACCGACTCGGTTTGACAATATTTTCAAATTCATAAAGAACTTTTACGCAGGCCCCCCATGCCCACCCACCCCATCGAACTTGCCGAAATCCTTGACAGCATCCAACAACCGGGAAGTTTCTACGCCTCCGGGGTGGCTGAAATTCACACGCCCAGCTTGACGGTTGAAGGCATAGGCGCGGTGGCCTTGCCGTTGCTGCCCATGCAAGCCGAGCAACTGGTCAGCGTGGCGGAACGCGCACCGTATGGCAAAGGCGAGGAAACCTTGGTCGATACGGAAGTGCGGCGGACTTGGCAAATCAGCGCAGACAAGATTCGCCTGGGCGGGAAACACTGGCAAAACAATCTGGATGGCATCGTCGCCCGAGTGGCCAAGCAATTGGGTGTGAACGGCAAGGTCGTCGCCGAACTGTATAAGCTACTGGTCTATGACAAAGGCAGTTTTTTTGTCAGCCACCGCGATACTGAAAAAGCGGCGGGCATGTTCGCCACCCTCGTCATCATACTGCCTTCGGTGTATACCGGCGGTGAGTTGCTCGTGCGCCACCGTGGAGAAGAGGCTAGGCTAGAACTGCATGTCAGCGATCCTTCGGAAGTGGCTTATGCCGCTTTCTATGCCGATTGTAAGCATGAGGTGTTGCCGATCACCTCCGGTTGTCGCCTGGCCTTGATTTATAACCTGCTGCGCACCGACCAAAGCCAAGCCTCGGAACCGCCCGACTACGGTAGTGAGCAAGCCGAAATCGCAGATTGGTTGCGGAAATGGGGGCAATCCTTGGAAGCTGAAGAGAGCGATGCGCCGCAAAAACTGATTTACCTGTTGGAACACGCGTACACGCAGGCCGAGCTTTCTTTCGCCGCACTGAAAGGGGAGGATGCTGCGCGGGGCGCGGTGGCGACCGCTGCGGCAGAACAGGCTGCTTGCGATTTGCACTTAGGCCTGCTGACCATACACGAATACGGCAGCGCAGAACATGCCTACTACCCTTCACGCAGGGGCCGATATAGAGAGTATGAGGGTAACGATGAATTTGAGATCGGTGAGGTGATGGACCGTTTCCAAAAGTTGTCCCGCTGGCGCAAACCCGATGACAGCCGACCTGCTCTTGCAGAAATCCCTTTTGTAGATGAAGAAGTATGCCTGCCCGAAGGGGAAACACTAGAACCGGAAGAGGTGGAGTTTTCCGAAGCCACGGGTAATGAAGGGGCTTCATTCGAGCGCACGTATCAACGGGCCGCGCTGGTGTTTTGGCCCCGCCGCCGCAGGCTAGCCGTGCTCAACCAAGCGGGGCTGCGCATCACCCGTCCCTATTTGAATGATCTGGCCGAACGTTGGGTCCGCTCCGGTGAAGGATTTGCATCGTCATTATGGCAGGAGGCGCATGAGCTTTCCGGGTATATGCTGCGGACTTGGCCGCAAACCAACAACACCTACTGGCATTCAGATTCGGCGGGAGAAAGGCCCGCGCTATTGAACGCCTTGTTTCGTTTGCAAGACCATGCCCGCATAGACGAATTCCTCGCCGGAATTTCCGCCGAAGGCAACTATGGCATGGGTGACAACGAAAATCTCGTGCTGGCGATTGGGTTATTGCCGCCAGCCCGCGCCATTGAGTTAATCGAGCGTATTGTTGCCAAACGCGCCACGATAGACCCCACCGCCTGTGCCGACTTGCTGGCCCGTTGCAGTTTGGCGGCGTGGGCGGGAGAACCGCCTAGCAGTCTTCTGCCTGCCGCAAAATCCTTAGTCGAGGCCTTGCCGGGCGACCCGCAAACCCCACAGCCAAAAGATTACTGGAGCAGGCAGGCTTTAGCGAACCCCCGCTTCGTCGTCAATCTAATGGCGGCTTTGGAGAGAATATCCCCCGCACTGGCCGAGCAAGCAGCGGATTGCCTGCTAACCCGGCCTGCCACTTACGGCGTTGATGCCATCTTGATTCCCGCCTTGTTGAGCCTTGCTGGGCAGACCGGTGCGGCAACCGGACGTTTGCGAGCGGTCTGCCGAGAACACTTAGACCAACGCATCGCCATAACTTTGCAACCTCCAGAGGATTGGACGCGGGCCAGCAACCTCAGTTGCAAATGCAAGTATTGCAGCGAACTCAGCCGCTTTTTGGCCGATCCGGGGCTTAAGGAGTGGACTTTCAAAGCGGTCCAAGATGAACGCTCCCATGTAGAGCATTCAATCCGCCAAGCCGAGTGTGATTTGGATATGAAAACCGATACAAGCGGGCGACCCTATACTCTGATTTGTGTGAAAAACCAAGCCAGCTATCAAAAGCGTGTGCGGCAATGTGAGCAGGATATTCGGAACCGCGAAGCTTTGGCGCAGTCGGCCTATTGACAGATGCCGCCGTTTTAATCCACAGGACGTATGCAAAATAACCTATACTCAGGCTAGCTTAAGACTGACTCGGTTTTAAAAACCGAGTCGGTCTGGATCATGTCTGACCGAATCTTAAACCACAGAACCCAATGCCATCCATTCTTCCCCACGCTTTTGGCGGTCCCCCGACCACAGGCAAAATAAAAACCAAGCCGGAAGATTTCATCGTCGAGGAAATCTTAGGCTTTGAACTGACCGGCGAGGGCGAGCATGTCTTCCTTAAGATACAAAAGCGCGGTGAGAATACCGATTATATCGCCCGCCAAATCGGCAAATACGCCGGTCTGTCGAAAATGGCGGTCAGCTACGCCGGCATGAAAGACCGCTTTGGCCTCACCACGCAATGGTTCAGCGTACATATCCCCGGCAAGCGCAAGGTGGATTGGAGCGGCTTGGAGTCCGACTCGGTGCAAGTGTTGCAAGCAATCCGCCATAATCGCAAGCTGAAAAAAGGCGCTTTGCAAGGCAACCGCTTCGATATTACTGTTAGGGAATTGCAAGGCGACAAGCACTTGATCGAGCAAAAGATGGCCCAAGTGAAAGCGGCGGGTGTGCCCAATTATTTCGGCCCACAGCGCTTCGGACGCGAGGGCAACAACCTCGTCCAAGCCGAAGCCTTGTGCAAAGGGGAATTGCGCCTGCGTGACCGCAACCTGGAGGGCATTTATCTGTCCGCCGCCCGCTCGGAAATCTTCAACCGGGTGTTGGCGCGGCGGGTTGGAGCAGACAACTGGAACCAAGCCATAAGCGGCGATGTTTTCATGTTTTCCGGCTCCCACAGTTTTTTCCGCGCCGAACTGAGCCAGGAAACCCTGTCCCGCGTCGCCGCGCTGGACATCCACCCCAGTGGGCCACTATGGGGCAAGGGTGAACAGGCTGCCACCGCCGAAGCTTTAGCCATTGAATCGGCAGTCGCAACTGAATTGCCCATCTTAAGCGAAGGGCTGGAACGCATAGGCATGGAAACCTCCCGCCGTCCTTTGCGTTTGCTGGTCGCCGATCTGGACTGGACATTTTGCGAAGATCATACCTTGCGTGTACGTTTTACACTGCCTGCCGGGGCTTATGCCACCGTGGTGTTGCGGGAGCTAGTCGATTTTGAGGGTTCGCTAGATTAATGGAAGATAATCAACTCCTCCGCTACAGCCGCCAAATCATGCTGCCGCAAATCGACATTGCAGGCCAGCAAAAACTCTTAGCCGCCCGTGTGTTGATCGTCGGCCTAGGCGGTTTAGGCTCGCCCGCCGCAATGTATCTGGCCGCCGCCGGCGTGGGCCGCTTGGCTTTGAATGATTTTGACCGGGTGGATTTGACCAATCTGCAAAGGCAGATTGCCCACGATACGGGCAATGTGGGACTCAGCAAAGTAGAATCGGCACAGCAGACCCTGCTGCGCATCAACCCGGAGAGTCAAATCGAAACCATCGGGCTGCAATTGGAAGGGGAAGCGCTGGAAATGGAAGTCGCCAAGAGTGATGTCGTACTAGATTGTACTGACAACTTTGCCACCCGCTTTGCCGTCAACCGGGCCTGTGTGCGGACCCTGACCCCGCTAGTTTCCGGCGCGGTCATCCGTTTCGAGGGACAGATCACCGTATTCACACCCGGCTATGCTGATAGCCCCTGCTACAACTGCCTTTATCCCGACCAAGGCGAATTGGGGGAAACCTGTGTCCGTAACGGCGTGGTCGCCCCGCTACCCGGCATCATTGGTTCCATGCAGGCATTGGAGGCCATCAAGCTGATTGCGGGCATAGGCCAGCCTTTGCGCGGACGGCTGTTGTTGCTGGATGCCTTGAATATGGAGTGGAACCGGATGAACTTGAAGAAAAATCCGCAGTGCCCTACCTGTGCTTAGGCATTTGAAAGAACCTGCTCAAGCGTATGCGGCGACGAGTCGCCGCACTCCGTGCGCCCGTGATGGCGTACACATAGTACGGTGAGAGTCCGTATCGGGGCAAGCCATAAACCCCGTAGCCGAAGGTAACTGCGTCGCTGTGAGGCGGGGTGGAGAGCAACCGTAGGCGAACTGGCAGTCCGCAGGATAACGAACTCGATTCGGCGGGGTAATGACGGCGAGCCCCCGGAGTGACGGCG
>CAIZPP010000230.1 GCA_903934875.1 uncultured Methylococcaceae bacterium | reverse complement strand
TTTTTGCCCAACTGCGCCACTTCGGCTTGAACCTCTTGCGTCACAACGGCCAGGCCAATATCCGTGCCGCTCTCTACGACAACGCCATTAGCTTGGATCGCGTACTAAGCTACAAGGGTGTCAAGCATTGAACAGCCCTGGGAGGTTTCGAAAAAAAATGGTTTTAAAGACATGGAGGCTAGCATTCAAAACAACTTAGGAAATTCATTTTTGGCTATCGGTGAGATAGATAAAGCCAAATACAGTCTTGATCAATCACTGCAAATAGCTAAATCTCTGGAAGACAAATCAAGAGAAGCGAATGCGTTGTCTAATTTAGCTCTCATAGCTTCTGCGAAAGGGGATATTGAGCAAGCACTAAAGTATCATCTCCAATCCCTTGACATGAATAGAGCGATAAACCACAAAGATCACCAACAGATCAACCTTGCCAACATAGGACTCGTCCTTATCAAACAAGGAAAATATGACGAGGCTAAAAAGTATTTCATAGAACTAGAAGAGCCTTTTAAATCGGCTGGCTTAGCACTTTATGATCTCCGCACGAATAACTTCTCAGAAGCCCATACACTATGGGCAAATCTATTAAGCCTAGACAAATCTTTGCTTGGATCCTCTCGTCGCGTAACCGCTGAATATTTTGGTTTAGGCTTGGCGAGCGAGGGATTAAGAAATTGGAAAGAATCCTATAGTCATTTCCATAAAGCAGTGGATATGATTGAAGCAGAGCGGGCACAACTGGGCACCCCTAACCGTCGCCAGTTTTTGACTGGCAGACTCATTTTTTTCAATAGGCTGGAACCCTACGAAGGGCTGGCTAGGGTGGCTTCGGCAGATGGTGATGCCAGCAACGGCTTTTTCTGGTCCGAAAACACCAAATCGCGGTTATTTTTGGAAGCCTTGGCGAACAAACAAAGTGATAATGGCTTTAGTCTTCCGGCAGATTTGACCCAGCAAGAAAATGAGGTTAATACTCGCTTAGGAAGTCTTTATCGCCAACAAGAAGCCGCTTTCAACTCCAAAAACACCGAATTATTCCAAAAACTTGAAACCGAAATAGCCGAGGCCAAGCGGGTGCAGGAGGCTTTTGTTAGCCGGTTACGAAGAGACTATCCCAGTTATGCCGCCGTCGCCTATCCCCAGCCCTTGCACCTAGAGGAAATCAAACTCAAACCCAACGAAGTCTTGCTCGAATATGAAGTCACGGAAACCGCAACCCTGGGTTGGCTGGTTCGGGATGGGAAGGTGGTGAAGACCTTGAACTGGCCAGTGAGCCGGAAGGCGTTGAATGAACGGGTCAAGCAGTTTCATGACAATCTGAGCCGACCGGGACAGTTTGAGCAGTTGGCACGGGGGCTTTACCGGGATTTGGTGGCCCCATTCACCGCCGAGCTTAAGCCCAGCGATCAAGTTATCATCGTGCCGGACGATGCATTGGGGACGATTCCGTTTGAGGCATTGGTGATGGACCAGGCTACAGGTTCTGCGCAGATAAATGCAGACACGTCGACGGGGGAACAGCGAGGGTTGGATCGCTTGCAAGTGGACCTTGCCTCCACGCCGGACGGTTTGCGTTATTTTGGCGATGCCTTCAAGCTGCGCTATGCCCAGTCCGCGACGGCCTTGGTGCAGACCCGCCAGTTCCGCCAATCGGCGAAAGCGGAGGGCAAACCTTTGCTGGTGGTGGCCGACCCGGTGTTTGACGTGGCGGATGCCCGCTTGCAAACTGCCCAGCCGCTGCAAATAGCCGACGCAGGTCTGGCCCAAACGGCCATCCGCCGGCAGTTGGCAAAGCGGGATGGCGGGGCGGTGTTTGCCCGCCTGCCCAGCACCGACGAGTCCGCCGGACGGCTAGCGGCGATGTTCGGCGGGCCGGGGCGGGCGGATATCTTGAAGGGTTTGGATGCCAATGAGGAAATGGTCAAGCAAAAGCTGGGGCAGGGCTATCGTTACACCGTCTTCGCCACCCACGGCATCCTCGCCAACGACCTGCCTTATTTGCAAGAACCGGCCTTGGTGCTGTCTTTGGTTTCGCGTTCGGGAAACTATCTTCCTAGTGAAAACGAGGGCTCGCCGGGTTTTTTGACCTTGGCCGAGGTGATGAGCCTGAAAATCGACAGCGACCTTGTGGCACTGACCGCCTGCAACACTGGCATGGGGCGGGATTTGCTGGGGGAGGGGGCCATGAGCATGGGCCGGGGCTTCCAATATGCCGGGGTGGACAGCGTGTTGATGAGCTTGTGGAGCGTGGATGACGATTCAACCAACATTCTCACCGAGAAATTCTTCGCCCATCTGCGCGAGGGCAAAGGCAAACTGGAATCGCTGCGGCTGGCACGGGCAGACGTGCGCCAGCAATACAAGCATCCGTATTATTGGGCGCCGTTTATTTTGGTGGGGGAACCGTAGGAAGCTATATGTTGTTGGGTTAGGCACGTCTTTTTGCGCCGTAACCCAACCAGAGTTCTCACTTCCTGAACGGATTTTCGATGGACAACCCTTCGATTTGTTGTCCATGCTGCATGTCTTCGCTATACAGCCGGGTGGCACCGGATTCTAGGGCCGCAGCCACAATGAGCGAGTCGTAAAAGCTAAAACCATAACGCGCTTGGATTTCAAGGCCACGATGGTAAAGTACCTGACTGGGCATTATTTGCCATAAGGGCATCAAGACTTGCTCTAAAAATCGCTGGGCTTTTTCCGCCGTCATGGGGAATGGCAGCTTGCGGGTCAATACGTTCAGGGTTTATTGGACGACTTGATGGCTGATGCAGGCACTGCGGGTTTCCAACGCTGTGCGCACAATCTCCTCGGCTTTGATGCGCTTGCGATCATCGGTTTCGTCAAACAAATAAACGAATAGGTTGGTGTCGATAAACTCACCGCTCATTCATTTCGTCTCGCGTGAATTTGATGCCCCCAGTACGCACTTCCCCTCGTAGTTCTTCAATCAATGCCATGGCGGCATCGGTACGATTTCGTTGCCGCACATAGTCTGCTAACCAGCGGCGGAATTGTTCGTTCAAGGTCGAATGCTCTGTGCGCGCCCGTTCGCGGGCAGCTTCGATCAGATTCTCATCTGCACTCAAAGTAATGTTTTTCATAGCCCAAACTTCTATTGATTTCGTGTACACTACTATAGTGTACACTATAAAAATAGTTTTGCCTATGTTGTAGTGCTTTAGGTCGAATTGAGCTTACGATGCCATCCATACGCGAACAATACGCGTCCTATGTCGGCACATCCAACGAGCTATGTATTTGTAGGTGCGACTATTTCGCATAGCCATTTACAGCGTTTTCATCTTTAAAATATACCTAAAAAGGCACATTCAGTTAACGCTTCAAGTTAACTGAATGTCCTACCCTTTCATGCAAGCTATCAAGTAACTCTTTGATGTTGATAACGCTGTATATTGCTTGCGAATTTGTCGCACCTACCTAGGCTCACACCGCTTAGAGAAGGCACAAAAATCAAAGTTCGGCAATAATACAGTTCGCGAACTCGGAACAGGAAACCTCGGTTGCCCCTTCCATCAGGCGGGCAAAATCATAAGTGACGGTTTTTTTCGCGATTGCCTGCTCAAGACCCTTCACAATCCGTGCCGCCGCCCCGCCCCAGCCAAGATATTCCAGCATCATCACCGCAGAGAGTATCACTGAGCCTGGATTGACCTTGTCCAAATTGGCGTACTTCGGTGCCGTGCCGTGGGTGGCCTCGAAAATGGCATGGCCGGTCAGGTAATTGATATTGCCCCCCGGTGCAATGCCTATGCCTCCCACCTGTGCGGCGAGCGCGTCGGAGAGATAATCGCCGTTAAGATTGGTGGTGGCGATCACATCGAATTCTTCTGGCCGCGTCAGCACCTGCTGCAAGGTAATGTCCGCAATGGAATCCTTGAGCAGAATCTGGCCTGGGGGCGGTTTGCCGTTGCAATCGTCCCAGCCGATGATCCTGCCCGCATATTCGCGTTTTGCAAGGGCGTAACCCCAGTCGCGGAAAGCGCCTTCGGTGAACTTCATGATATTCCCCTTGTGCACAATCGTGACGCTTTTGCGCTGGTGGCGGAGTGCGTATTCGAAAGCGGCTCTGATCAGCCTTTCCGAACCCTCCTGCGAGACCGGCTTGATGCCTATGCCACTGGTTGCGGGAAAGCGAATCTTCGTAACCCCCATTTCATTTTGCAGAAAGTCTATGATCTTGTTCGCCTCGGCCGATCCAGAAGCCCATTCCACCCCGGCATAGATGTCTTCGGTATTTTCCCGAAAAATCACCATGTCGACTTTCTCGGGTTTCTTCACGGGTGAGGGAACGCCGTTAAAGTAACGCACCGGGCGCAGGCAGACGTACAGGTCGAGCATTTGCCGGATTGCCACGTTCAGTGAACGGATGCCGCCACCCACCGGCGTGGTCAGCGGTCCTTTGATGCCGACCAGATATTCGTTGAATGCCTCCAGCGTCTCGTCAGGTAGCCAGCTATCGAAAAGCTCTTTGGCTTTTCCACCCGCGTAGACCTCGGCCCAGGCAATCTTCTTTTTGCCGCCAAATTCTTTTTCCACGGCGGCATCGACTACTCGCACCGATGCCCGCCAAATATCGGGTCCGGTGCCGTCGCCCTCGATGAACGGGATGATTGGATGGTCGGGCACATCCAGAGTGCCTAAGGCGGCCAAGCGGATGGGTTCTCCCCCGACGGGTATTACAGGCTTCGGTGATGCCATGCTATCTCCTGTTGTTCATAGCTGGTTGATGGGAAGGCCCTTGCCTGGGCCAAAGATTAAGAGCTTATTGATAAGCTTAACCCATAAACACATTGGCGCGGAATAGATTTAAGTGTCTACCGTCAGTGAATGATCCATTTATTTTGATGCTTAGCAATGAGTTATGGCAAACTCTTTGGAATAAAGAAGCACCCACCATAAGACCCACGAATCCGCTATAACAGCATACGCACAATAATAGTGCATTTATTTCCAGATATCGCACTACAATAAATCATAACCCGATATCCGGTCTCAGGATAATTCGATACAAATCATATATTTGGAATAATATAGCTGGATGGTATAATTTTTGCTTCTATTTGGGGCTAAGTCTTATCCAATAGAGTACAAACATGGACCACATAACCAAAAGCAACGACGTACTTTTCATTCTCCTCGGCGCGATCATGGTGCTAGCCATGCACGCCGGATTTGCTTTCCTCGAATTGGGCACCGTCCGAAGGAAAAATCAGATTAACGCCCTAGTAAAAATTCTGACCGATTTTTGCATATCCACGGTCACCTATTTTTTCATCGGCTACTACATTGCCTACGGTGTGCAATTTTTTTCCGGGGCGCAAACCTTAGCACAAAACAGTGGATACGAACTGGTCAAGTTTTTCTTTTTGCTCACGTTCGCGGCAGCCGTTCCCGCCATCGTCTCAGGGGGCATTGCCGAGCGGGCAAAATTCAACCCGCAAGGAGCGGCGACCTTCGTTTTAGTGGGCTTTGTCTATCCGTTTTTTGAGGGCATCGCCTGGAATAAAAACCTGGGTGTCCAAGCTTGGCTGGAGCAGGCTTATGGCGCAAGCTTCCATGACTTCGCAGGTTCCGTGGTAGTCCACGCGGTAGGCGGTTGGATTGCGTTGGCGGCGGTGATTCTGCTGGGGGCAAGGCGCGGACGTTATCACCGCGATGGCGGAATGTCCTCCCACCCGCCTTCCAGCATTCCATTTTTAGCCCTAGGTGCTTGGATATTGACGGTGGGCTGGTTTGGCTTCAATGTGATGTCTGCGCAAACCCTGAACGCCGTCAGTGGTCTGGTCGCATTGAACTCGCTCATGGCAATGGCGGGCGGCACTTTGGCAGCTTTGATCGTGGGCCGCAACGACCCCGGTTTCGTGCATAACGGACCTCTGGCCGGCCTAGTGGCGGTGTGTGCGGGTTCCGACTTGATGCACCCGCTAGGCGCACTAGCGGTGGGGGCCGTTGCCGGCGTGTTGTTTGTCTATATGTTTCTGCTGACCCAAAATCGCTGGAAAATCGACGACGTGCTGGGAGTGTGGCCCTTGCATGGCCTGTGCGGTGCCTGGGGCGGAATCGCCGCAGGCCTGTTTGGCCAGCAATGGTTGGGGGGCATGGGCGGCGTAAGCTTGGCGTCCCAATTGATTGGGACCGGCCTGGGTGTGCTGATTGCACTCGCAGGCGGATTCATTGTCTATGGCGCGTTGAAACTGGCTGTTGGCATTCGCCTGGAACCGGAAGAGGAGTTCAACGGTGCGGATATCACTATTCACAAGATCACCACTGCATCGCCCGAGACCGAAGGCGGTTTTTGACAAGAATTGCCGCTAAACTGCGAGGGAACTTTTATTAAATATCCGCATCTGTTAAGCTGCAACAGTTAAAACAAGGCTTCCTGTCCTAGTCCGGTATTTGTATTAAGCTTTGCGAAGTTGAGGGGCTAGTAAACAGTTGCACCCGAAACCCACCCTTCACCCTAAACACGATAAATATAACGAGGGAAGAGAAATGCGGCATCTAACCTTTTTCAAAAACTTGAGCCTAGCCTTGGGGCTATTGCTGGCCACTTTTATTCCTGCATCCTCGGTCTGGGCACATGGCGGAGCCAGTGTAGATACCGATCAGTGTAGAATTTTTGTCGGCCCCCACCTTGTCCATTTTACAGCCTACCAACCGCAATCGACGGGTTCCACCGAGTATTGTGGCGACATACCAGACCTTGGCAACACTGTCATGGTGTTTGATTATGAAGGCAAGGCATTGCGCAACATGACGGTTGAAGTGGAGTTCACCAAAGAACCCGAAGGCACACGGATACTTTATCTGCCACCTTCCACCCATTCCACCGGGACTTTCAATACCAGCTTCAACTTTACCGCGCCCGGCAAATATTTGGCTCATGTCACTTTGATCAACGAGGGCCAGAAGATTGATGCCCATGTTCCGTTCAAGATTGGCTCGACCAAACGTGAGATATTCAGCAGCACCAACATCATCATCGCGACGGTGCTTTCGGCTGCCCTTTATATCTTCTACCTCTCCAGCGCATCCTTCAAATCCTTAATCGACGGCTTGTTCAACCGCGCCAAAAAGTCAATTTAACTAGGGTTAACCCCTATCTGGAATCCATCCAGATAGGGGTGGCGGCGCATTTTGTAGTGCAGTTTCAACGGCTCTTTTATGCAGAAAAAATCTCTCGTGTTCATGCTGGGTTGTGCCATCTTGTCGATTTCCCCCGGCATTGTGGCGGTGACTACTCCGCCTCCGACGGTAAAGGTCGATATTGGCGAAGCCGAGCCTTTTTGTAAAAGCGGTGTTCCACCAGAATGGCGTGACGCGCAGACAATCGAAGGCGTCAAAATTCAAGAGCAGCGTGTGTGCAATCCCGACAATCCGGCGGATATCGCCGCATTTGTCAAGGGAACCAATAACATCTCCATGCAGACCCTGATGGATACCAATCTGGCTGCGGATGCCATCACACTTTCCAACGACATGGATGGTGACGGCGACCCGGACCTCATTGTGATCAAATTGGAAATAATGGAACTGAACGGACATTCGCCGGACTTTGCCGGTGTGGTGCCGACTTACGACATCGCCCCCGGTATTCAGCCAACTTTTTGGGTGTACACGCCCAAAACCCGCGATATGTCAACTAAAAGCTTCGCCAGTGCCGAGGCCAATTCGCTGCTGCGCATGCCCTCGCCGGCCATCCGCGTTGAGCAAGGCGATGTAGTCTGGTTAGTGCTTGAAAACACCCATTACTTCCCTCACTCCATCCATCTGCATGGGGTCGACCATCCCTACATGGACCATAGCGGGGAAGGCAATGACGGTGTCGGACAAACTGCCCAAATGGACGTAATGCCGGGCCAGACCAAGACTTACGTCATTAAACCGCGCCAACCTGGCACAATGTACTACCATTGCCACGTCCAACCGCACACCCATATCCCCATGGGCCTTGCCGGTTTGTTTATCGTGGAGGAAAATCGTCCGAACAACTGGGTGCAAACATTCAATGTGGGCAACGGCAAGGTACGTGCCCCATCCGTTGCGGTCAGGGAAAAATACAGTCAAGAATATGATCTGTTCTTTCAATCTGCCGACAAAGAATTGCATCAAATGCCCCAGGCGGCCAACGATCCCCGCCTGATCGCCAAGGCCATGAATCAAGACTACGATATTACCGACGCGACTGACGATTACTTCATGTTGAATGGGCGTTCTTTCCCGTACACATTGCGTGAATCCTTGATCGTCGTCGAGCCTAACGAAAAAGTGAAGTTGCGGGTGCTGAACGGGCACACCGAATCAATCGCACTCCACACCCACGGTCATAAAGCCACCGAAACCCATTACGATGGTGTCGAACAAAACCCAAGCGCCCAGATCACCCGTGATGTTTATGCCTTAGCCCCCGCGCAACGGGTGGACTTGGAGCTTAATACCACAGACGACGGCTTGCACAGCTATGGGCCGGGTCTGTGGATGTTCCACGACCATGTGGAGAAATCCTTCACCACCAACGGCATGGGGGAGGGCGGCAGTATCAGCCTAATTGCCTACAAGGAATTTTTGGATGACAAGGGAACTCCGAAGGTCCACGGCATGGATCTAGCGCCCTATTTCACCAAAAAGTACTGGGAAAGGAAAATTCCGGTCTGGCAAAATTGGGCGGATGACTGGGGTAGCCTAGGCCAGCCTGCGGAAGGTGCCTTACCCACAGGTACCGCGACAGCTGCAATTGCAGCGCCGCCGATACTAAGCTCGGCGACACCTCCCGCAAACTCGGCGAGCGGGGGAGGGTGGGGCAATCTGTTTACTGGCCTGCTGCTTGGCATCCTAGGCTATGTTTTTTACCTCAAACGCGAGCGCTTGATTAACGTCGCCGGTCGGTTGACGCAGCAATTGAGGGATAAGAAATGAGGACTCCAAGCATGAAAAAAACCTTATCTGTCCTTTTGTTCTGTCTAGTGTCCGCCTATTCGACAGTCAACGCCGAGGAACCTCAGATCGTCGAGCATAACCAGTTGATGGACCACGGTGATGGGCATCTGATGGACATGGACGGCGGCATGATCATGGGCCAAAACAAAGACAAGCTGCCTGCGGGTTGCGACAAGGTTTCGGAAGACGTAAAAATCGAGGTCCACGCCGGACACAAATATTCCAAACAATTCCCCGGGACTATCTTTGGTTTCGACAAACACGAATGGCGCGTCAAACCCTGCACCCGGCTGACGGTTCTGTTCGTCAACGAGGATAACGTCCGGCATCAATGGATGATGCATGGATTGCCCAAGTTCATGTACGACAAGGGCATGTTCCATCTTGAAATTACTGGTCCTGCAAAAATCACCGGCACCTTGATTCTTCCCGCCGAGGACAAGACGTATCTGGTCCACTGCGACATTGCCCAGCACATGGAAAAAGGCATGAAGGGAGAGTTGATTGTCGGCAAGGGTAGCGGAACCTTCCCGTCCATCCCCGGCATCACCGACCCCGCCATTCCTGACAACTACGGGCCTAGCCCAAGCCAGCCCAAGCCGCTTGATGTGAATGCGGCAACGGTGAAGCCTGGGGACCAAGCGCCACCGGCCGCTTCCGCAGCTAACGCGGCGGTCGCAATCAGTGGCGACACTGCTGGTTTCTTTTCCGGTACGCTGATTATTGGCTTACTGGTCGGCTTTGTCGGAGCGCCGTTTTTATTCCGTGAAATCGAACAACGCTGCAAAGGAATGACGGCGGCGGATGCCTTGCAACACACGTTGAAACTGTTGACCGACTTGTTCAACGCGCTGGTTCGTTTGGTCGCTTGGCTGCTGCGGCGAGTGACTGGCAAAGACAAGCTGCTACCTAAAAAATAAGCCTTATATGGTTTGGAAGTCACCTTAGCTTGGTTGGAAGGCGGCGACGAGTCGCCGCACTCCACAAATTAACCTAATTGGGCTGTGTGAGTACGCCCAAAGCAAAAAACACCTCTTGAGGTGTTTTTTTGTCGCCATAATCTTTGATTTAACATAATACATATTATGCGCAATTAGAGAGGTATGACCCCAATTCGATTTTTTGCATATTGATAAAATTCGGCATAAATGGTAATAATGCCTTAGCGAAACATATGACTTTCCGATCAGGCACTAGATAGGCTAACCAACGTGAAATTTTCACTGATGGGGCTTGGAGAATATTTTAAGTTCTCGAATGCTTCTGATCCGAGTTTCTTTTACCCGGTTCAGTACAACCTCTTGCTGATTACGCTGTCGGTCGGGATCGCGATATTTGCCGCTTATGCAGCGCTCGACATTTCCGAACAAATCACTGGGATGCCAGCGGATGGGCGCAGGATGCGTTGGCTGGCCTCGGGCGGATTGGTTTTGGGCGGTGGCGTATGGGCGATGCATTTCATCGGCATGTTGGCCTTCTCCCTTCCCTGCGATGTACGTTACGACTGGTTTGTCACCGCCGTATCAATGGTTCCAGGCATCGTTGCCAGCACCTTCGCGTTGGCCGTCATCAGTCGGCGGCAGCTTTCCAATGTGCATTTGATCTGGGCGGGAACCCTCATTGGGACGGGGATCGGCAGCATGCATTATACGGGCATGGCCGCGCTTCGCATGTATGCGCTGTTGCGCTATGACATGAAACTGTTCCTGCTGTCCCTAGTGGTCGCCGTCGTGCTGGCATACATTGCCCTGATGGTCAAGTTCCGTTTCGCCCAGAGGACAACAACGGCCACTTCTTTCCAAATAAAGCTGTCCAGCGCAGTTGTGATGGGCTTGGCGATTTCAGGCATGCACTACACGGCGATGGCAGCGGCCCGTTTCATGCCTCATGGAGACCCGGCCTTGCAGCCGTTGGAAGGCTTTCATAGGGAGCTTCTTGCCGTGCCTGTGCTTATGCTGAGTGCGCTATTAGTCGTCCTGGCCATTTCCGCCAGTGCCGCGCGCCGTCTGCGCGAGGCCGCACAAGCCATCCGCAGGGAGAGCGAGAAAAACTTGGCCCTGCTGCGCAATGCCAGTGACGGCATCCACATACTTGACGCAGAAGGCAGGCTCCTTGATGCCAGCGAGTCCTTCTGCGCGATGTTAGGTTACAGCCGTGAAGAAATGATAGGAATGAATTTGAGCCAATGGGTTGATGGATTTACCGGTTATGAGCTCATCCAACATTTCAAAGAGCGATTCGAACAGCCAAAACGCACCCAATTCGAGACCAGCCACCGGCGCAAGGATGGCTCCATTTTCTTTGTCGAGGTCAGCACCTCTAGGCTCGACCTGCATGGCAGCCCGGTACTGTTCTGTTCTTCCCGCGACATCACCGAACGCAGGCAAATTGAGGAACATCTCCGCGAACTGGCCCTGGCCGTCGAACAGAGTCCGGATAGTATCCTCATCAGCAATTTGGACTCCGCAATCCAATACGTCAACGAAGCCTTTGTCCAGAACAGCGGCTACAGCCGCGAAGAGCTGATAGGTCAAAACTCGCGCATCCTGCAATCGGGCAAGACACCGGGGGAAACCTATCAAGCCCTGTGGCATGCCCTCAGCCAAGGCCAGACTTGGAAAGGCGAGTTCGTCAACCGCCGCAAGGATGGCAGCGAGTATATCGAGTTCGCCATCGTCACCCCCCTGCGCCAGATGGACGGGCGCATTACCCACTATGTGTCGGTAAAAAAGGACATCACCGAAAAGAAGCGGATTGCCGAGGAACTGAACCAGCACCGCCACCACCTGGAAGATCTGGTAGCCCTACGCACCAGAGAATTGCTGGTTGCCAAAACCCAGGCGGAAGCCGCCACTCAAGCCAAAAGCCGCTTCCTGGCCAACATGAGCCATGAGATACGCACACCGATGAACGCCATCCTCGGACTGACCCATCTGCTAAGGCGCGACATCACCGAACCCGGGCAAGCGGCGAGGCTGGGTCAAGTGGCATCCTCGGCCAGACATTTGCTGGGCATCGTTAACGACATCCTCGACATGTCCAAGATCGAAGCAGACCGGCTTAGCCTGGAGGATGCCCCGCTTAACTTGTCTGTCGTCCTAGACCATGCGAGCAGCATGGTAACCGAACGCCTCGAAGCCAAGCATCTGAAACTGACCGTGGAGACCGACCCGCGTCTAGATGCCATGCCCCTGCGCGGCGACCCTTTGCGCATTGGCCAGATACTGCTAAACTACCTCGGCAACGCAGTCAAGTTTACCGAACAGGGTGGCATTACCCTGCGCACCCAACTGATGGGTGAAATTGACGATGCGGCCATGCTGCTGTTCGAGGTGGAGGATACCGGCATCGGCATCAGCGATGAACAACAATCGCGCATATTCGAGCCGTTCGAACAGGCGCAGGGTTCGACCACACGCCAGTATGGCGGCACCGGGCTGGGCCTGTCCATTTCCAAGCGGCTGGCGCAGTTGATGGGCGGCGATACGGGCGTCATCAGTGCGCCCGGACAAGGCAGCACCTTTTGGTTTAGTGCACGGCTGAAATGCGGCAGCGCCCAGGATTGGGCAGATGCCGCCGCAGACAATGTGCGCATCCGTGTCGGTGCGCGTATCCTGCTGGTGGATGACAACGAGATCAACCAAGAGGTGGCACGGGATCTCCTTGAAAGCGTCGGGCTGGCGGTAGACATTGCCAACCACGGCGGCGAGGCGCTGGAAAAAGTGCGGGCAGGGGCCTACGACCTGATCCTGATGGACATGCAAATGCCGGTGATGGACGGGCTGGAGGCCACGCGTAAGATCAGGGGGATGGAAACGGCCAAGGCCACCCCCATACTGGCCATGACCGCCAACGCATTCAAAGAAGACCGCCAGCGCTGCCTTGAATCTGGCATGAACGGCTTCGTAGCCAAGCCAGTCGAGGCTAGGCTCCTTTACTCAACACTGGCGCGGTGGTTGCCGGAACACGGCGCAAGCGGTGCGGCCCCAACGCCAGAGGCGGCACTTTGCGATGCCGATAATCAGCCAGCCGCCGCAACCGCAGCCCTGGCAAAAACCTGCCACATCGACATAGGCACCGGGCTGAAACACTTGGGCGGCAAGCTGCCCGCCTATCGGCGGATGCTGGAAAAGTTTGCCCATAACAACAGTGCCTATGCCATCAAGCTGCAAGCCGCGCTCGAAGGCGGCGACCGTACCACGGCCTTACGCATCGCCCATTCTCTCAAGGGTATTTCGGCCATGCTGGGCATGATTGAACTAAGCAAAATCGCTGGGAACTTGGAGCGCGATATGCGCGGCGGCGCAATGGAGTCCGAGCTAGCGGAAAATGTCGCCGCGCTGGACAAAATTCTGGCGGGGGTTTGTGCGGAAATTCAGGTGCTGACTGCGAATCAAAAAAGATGAATAGCGCCAGCAGCGAAGATTTTGATGCCCAAAAAAATCAGTTGTTCAATGATATTTTACTCTGGATCAGTATCAGCACGAGTCTAGGGGTGGCCCTGTCCGTGTTGAGAATCGTTGTGATTGGTTGGAAGCCCTTGATGGGTATACACATCATGGTGCTTGTCTCACTATGGTCCTTATGGCTGGGCCGCCGCCTATTTTCTTATCGCGTACGCGTCCTTGGTTTGCTCGCGTTGATTTGGATAGTATCTACTGGCGGACTAGTCCAGTTGGGTCCGTTGGGGCTGGGTGGCATACTGGTGGTAGTGTTTTCATTCATTGCCATTCTGTTTCTGGACGGCTACCTTGCCTGGTGGCTCATAGTCGGCAATATCCTCTCCTTGATCATGATCGGCATTATGGCAAGTCGGCATTGGCTGGAATTCGATTTGGATTACCGGATTTATGCCTACCACCCCATCACTTGGACACATACCATCTGGACGTTTTCCGCGTATGCTATCATTTTTGCCTTGTTTGGTTGGCGCCTGATGAACTGGCTGCTCGACCGTGAGCGGGTAATACGCCAAGAGCGCGACCTCAAGCAATATTATCTCGATACCGCGCAGAGCATCATGGTGTCGTTGGACCAAACCGGTCGAATCACGATGGTTAACCGCAAAGGATGTGAACTCTTGGGACGTGAAGAGAGTGAACTATTTGGCCGCAATTGGTTTGAATGCGCACTCCCTCAACCTTTGGGCATGGAAACGCTTTTGCCCCGTTTTCTTGCCGTCATGAGCGGTGCTGAATCCACCGCCAATACAAAACTAGAGTATCCTATGGCGTGCCGTGACGGTGCGGAACGCTTGATTGCTTGGGAAAATGCCTGCATCTGCGACAGCCAAAACAGGCTTATAGGTATGCTGAGTTCGGGTATAGATATCACCGAACGGGAGCAAGGCGAGATTGCGCTCCGTGAAAGCGAGGATAAATTCCGTTTGGCATTTAACAACGCCAATACTGGAATGTGCCTAGTCGATATGCACGGAAAACTGATGCAGGTCAACGACAAAATGAGCGCAATATTTGGCTATAGCAAGCATGAACTGGAAGGTATGACGGTCAATGATTTGGCCTTGCCAGAATATAGAAGGCTCAGTCCAGCGTTCATCCGTCAGGCGGTTCAGGGGAATAAGGACAGCGACACATTTGAAAAGCACTATCGCCATCGGCTGGGCCATATTATTTATGGTCAAGTCTCGACTTCACTGGTGCGCGACGTCCAAGGGCAAGCCCGGTATTTCATTTCACAGGTTCAAGACATCACTGACCGCAAAAAGGTCGAAGAAGCGCTAAAAAATAGCGAGGAACGACTGCGGCTGATTACGGATATCGCCCCCGTTTTTCTTGCAGAAATAGACAAGGAGCTATGCTACCGTTTCGTAAACCGCCGCTATGCGGAGATGTTTGGTATGTCGCCCGAGGCTTTATGCGGCCAGCATGTGCGCAAAATAATTTCTGAACAAGCCTTCGCTCATGCCAAACCCTACATGCTAAAAGCCTTGGCTGGCCAGCTTGTCGAATTCGAGGTTGAGTTCCCGCCCCCCCTCCCTGGTGGGCACAAAGTCATGGCTGCGCGTTATGCGCCTAGGCACGATGTTTCAGGGCAGATTATCGGCTTCGTGGCGGCCATCATCGACATCACTGAACGCAAGCGGGCAGAGGAAGAAATCAAGCAATTAGCCTTTTATGACACCCTTACTCAATTGCCCAATCGCAGGCTTCTGCTTGATCGCTTGCAACAAGCCGTGGCGGACTGCGTCCCAAGCAAACTACACGGTGCCCTGTTGTTCATCGACTTGGACAACTTCAAGGCGCTGAACGACACCCAAGGCCATGACAAGGGAGACCTTCTATTGCAAGAAGTGGCAAGCCGCCTCCTCGCCTGTGTGCGGGAATGTGACACCGTGGCCCGGCTAGGCGGCGACGAATTCGTGGTGGTTTTGGTGGGTTTGGATGCCCGTCCCGAAGAGGCCCTCTTCCAGGTTCAAAATATTGGTATGAAAATTCTCGACAGGCTGAGCCAAAAGTATCATCTCGCGGGTCATGAACACTACTGTAGCGCAAGCGTGGGCATCACATTGTTCGGCCGACACAGCAACTCGCCGAAGAATTTAATGAAACAGGCGGATATAGCGCTCTATCAGGCGAAAAATGCAGGCCGTAATGCCTTGCGCGTTTTCAGTCCCGAAGCGGTTGTTAGTAACTGATGTTACGCAACCCTGTAGGCTATAGCCCGGATGTTGTGGAGTGCGGCGACTCGTCGCCGCCTTTTGCGTCCAGCGGCGACGAGTCGCCGCACTCCACAAGTTGCCATCCTCTAGCGATGACTGCGTAAAATTCGGTTGATGGCTTCACCTTCGCTGGAACTGCCAACAAAATCCCACGCCGTCCGCTCAAGCGCGGTAAAATAAGCCAGCCAACCCCTGCTTGATGGAGGCTGCTTTTTCCACACTAATGCGCAGGGCCGGAACCACCCCACTAAGCACATTAACATGGTAGAAATCCTGATTCTTTATTACAGTCGTTATGGTTCGACCACCGAAATGGCCAACATGATTGCCCGTGGCGTGGAAGAAGTCCCCGGTGCCGCCGCCAAGCTACGCACCGTGCCGGAAGTGTCGCCGGTCTGCGAAGCGACAGCGGACTCCATTCCCGCAACCGGCCACCCTTACGCGAGCCTTGAGGATTTGCAAAACTGCGACGGCCTGGCCTTGGGCAGTCCCACGCATTTCGGCAATATGGCGGCACCCTTGAAATATTTCCTCGACAGCACCAGCGGGCTGTGGTTTTCCGGTGCGCTGACCGGCAAGCCCGCAGGTGTGTTCACCTCCACCTCATCCATGCACGGCGGCCATGAAAGCACTTTGATCACCATGTTGTTGCCCTTGCTGCACCATGGCATGGTCATGGTCGGCATTCCGAGCAAAGAACGGGCCTTGATGGAAACCACTTCCGGTGGAACACCCTATGGCCCCAGTTTCCATACCGGGCGTGACAAGGAAATGAGTGCGGAAGAAAAACAGCTCTGCCGTGTGTTTGGCACTCGTTTGGCGAATGTGGCCCTGGCGTTGAAAAACGCCGGTATTCGATGAAGATAACCCGCATGGCCGTCATGCTGGGCTACTTCGGCTTGCTCGGCTTGTGGATTGCCGCTACGGTGTTTTTCACGCCTGGGGGCCATGCCCCCAAGGCGCTGGTTTTGGCCGTGACTGCCCTGCCCTTGCTAGTTCCCTTGCGCGGCATGCTGTATGACCGCCGTGAAAGCTTTATTTGGCTGGGTTTGCTCAGCCTGCTTTATTTCATTCATGGCGTGGGTGCGGCCATGGCACCAGACCAGCGCATCTTCGCCGGTTTGGAGATTGCGTTAAGCCTGTGTCTTTTCAGCGGTGCCTTGACGCGCTTGCGGATGAAGGAAACCACTGAGTGATCCGGCAACTCCCCCTCCCGCTCGCCCTCAATCCCGAACACGATTTCGAGGAATACCACCCCGGCGGGAATGCCGAGGCGGTGGACCACCTGCGCAGGGCGGCACGGGGCCAAGGCGAACCTTTCATTTATCTATGGGGCCGGACTGGCCTCGGCAAAACCCATCTGCTGCACGCCTGTTGCCGGGGTGCCCACCGTGCCGGGCTGGCCGTTTCCTTTGTCCCCTTGCGGGCATTGCAAGAATACGGCGGGGCGGTGCTGGACGGGCTTGAAGAGCAGGCATTGGTCTGCCTTGACGACTTGGACGCAGTCGCCGGTGACGAACATTGGGAATCTGCCCTGTTCGACTTGTTTAACCATTTGCGCGATGCGGGACGCGGTTTCATAGTCTCGGCGCAGGTGCCTCCGGGCGAATTAAGCCTTGTCCTGCCGGATATCAAGACCCGATTGGCTTGGGGGTTGACCTTAATGTTGCGCGAATTCTCCGATGCCGACAAAATTGCCGCATTGACCTTGCGGGCGCGGCTGCGCGGTCTGCAATTGCCGCCGCCGGTCGGACGGTTTTTGCTGAGCAATTGCCGTCGCGATCTGCCCGGCTTGATGGACCTGCTGGACCAATTGGACAGGGCCACCCTAGCGGCGAAACGCAAGCTGACGATTCCCTTCCTCAAGTCCTTTTTGGCTGAAAACCCATAATACAGCGTTTTCAACACCTAAGAGTTACTTGGTAGTAGGTAGGATAGCGCAGATTATTCGGTTTACCTGAAAGGTTAACTGAATATCAGTGCAAAATGATATAACCTAAAAGTAACTGTTTGATATTAACAATACCTTCGCCAAGCTGGGCCTTGGCGCTCCCAATGGGAACGCCAAGCACCAGCTTGGCCTTTATATCGGCGGTTCTTTGCCAAAATTGGAGGTCTCTCACGACATTGGCGAAGCTATTGTATTAAAAAACGCTGTAAGAATGGGGAAATACCTGCCATAGCGAAAGCGCAATTTCCAGCACAATCAGGATGACAATGTACCACTCAACCCGCAAGGTTTGGCGGTTGTTCACTAGGTCCAGATAGGTTTCGGCAGTGCGCGAAATCAGGTCAAGCTTCCTCGCTAGCGCCAAGTCACGGTCGCGCAATTCATATTCGGTGGCGATGCGTTCGTAGAGACGGTCTAGCTCCAACTCATCCCATACGATCTCCGGTTTTTCGGTGATTTCCACACGGCCGACGGTGCGGGCTTGGATCAGCAAGGCATTGCCGATTTCTCCGAGTATTTCATTCTTACCGCCCTGCGGGCTTTGCCCCCGGCAGAGGCGCTCGGCCAAGCGTTCGATGCGGTCGAACACCTCTCCCACGCTGTGCTCGTAATAGGACAACACGCAACTTTTGGCGAGGACATGGGCTACCACTTGCAGGCGTCCCACGGAGGCTTCGCGCAGTTTGATGCGCCCGTCGGTGTCTAGCCGTTCCGAGGCATCGGCATCAATAGTGATTTTCGCAAGCTCAATTTCAGGATTGTCATAGCGGTTGTGTACGGAGTCTTTCAGCCCAGCGATGATTTCATGCTCCTCGGCTTCCGACAGACCAAACATCACCACCACGCCAAAGCGGAAGATCATGCTGTAACCATGCTGGCCGATGAGCATGGTTAGCGGCCCTAAGGCCACGGTGCTTCCCCGTGACAGATCGCGCAACTCGATCCGCGACCCGATAAACCAGGCGCGGGCGGTTAACGCTTGGATGGGTTCTGACATACTGTATTCCTGCTATCCACCGTTGTATTCCGCCCGCAAACGCCCACGGTTCATCGCCAGCCATTGCAAGGCGATAATGGGAATGGCCGAATCGATGGAGCCGTTTTCCAGCATCCCCCAGGCTTCATCATAACTCACCACCTCCACACGTATGTCTTCGCCTTCTTCCTCAAGGCCATGCACACCGTCCCGCATCGGGGTTTCGACAATGCCGCAAAACAATGTGATTTTTTCCCCGAACGCACCGGGCGTGGTGAAAAAATCGGCAATTTGGATCAAATGCTTTAGCTGACACCCGGCCTCCTCCAGCGCTTCCCGGTGGGCCACTTGCTGCGGGCTTTCGCCCTCCTCCACCGCACCGGCGACAATTTCCAAAAGCCAGGGGTCTGCTTTGAAATACAATGCCCCGACACGGAACTGCTCAATGAGTAAGACGGTATCGTTAACCGGATCGTAGGGCAACACGGCTACGCAGGAACCTCGGTGGAAAAGCTCCCTGGCCAATTCCTTGCTCCATCCACCCCGAAATAGCGTATGGCGCAGGCGCAGGCGGGTCATTTTGAAGAAACCGTCGTAAACCGTGGTTTCCTCACTCACTTCAAAGGATTTTATCGAGTCGCCCATAACCCTGCCCAGTTTAATTCAATTTAAGGGAAGAACCGATGGCGCTTTGCAACGCCGTGCCCAGACTAGTGCCCAAGCGGTGGCTGATGCGGTCTATCAAACGCTCTTGGGGAGTGAAATTGACGGTTTCCTTCGCCCCAATAACCGTCTCGGCAACCGACCGGGCATCGCCCACCTCATCCGCAAGGCCCAGCTTGATGGAGTCTTCCCCGGTCCATACCAGGCCGCTGAACAGATCGGGGTTGTCCTTTAGTCTGTCTCCCCTGCCCTGCTTGACCGCGCTGATGAATTGGCGGTGGACTGTGTTGATCACACTTTGCAAATGTTCCTTTTCCACCTTGTTCACTGGAGAAAAGGGGTCCAACAAAGCTTTGTGCTCGCCCGCAATGAGCAGCCGCCTTTCCACACCCAGCCTTTGCATGGTATCAACAAAACCAAAGCCATTCATGATCACGCCAATCGAACCGACGACACTGGACGGGTGGACATAGATTTTGTCCGCCGCCGCCGCGATATAATAACAACCCGACGCGCAAAGGTCTGAGACGACGGCATAGATAGGCAGTTTGGCGTGTTCCGTTTTGATGCGGCGAATTTCCTCATACACATAAGCAGCTTGCACCGGACTACCGCCGGGGCTGTTCATCCGCAAGACAATACCCTTGGTGCCCTTGTCCTTGACGGCATCCCGCAGTCCTTCTATCAGGTTGTCCGCGTCCGTGGGGTTGCCTTCCATGATGGGGCCGGCCACATCAATGACGGCAGTATGTGCTTTGGCTGTGGAATGGCTGAAAAATCCGTCACTGGGCCGGAACGCCATAATTGCCACCCCAATCAAGTAGAGCAGGAACGCCAGCTTAAAGAATACACCCCAGAAACGGGCGCGGCGCTGCTCATGTACGGAGGCCAGCAAAACCTTTTCCAGTGTTTCCCGCTCCCACGAGGGCAAGGGCTTGCCGCCACCCTGCACAGGGGAGGGTTGTGGTGTAGCTTGATTCTCTTTGTTATCTTCACTCATGTTTATCTCATTGGGTCGTTTGTCGTTAGGCGCTTTTTCATGTCTTGCGTGGACCACTAGCTATTGGTACACGAAAGACACGAAAAGCACGAACATAAGAAGGTACCTAAAAACGATTTGTCTATAACGGCAAGCGCTACGCGTGGAACGATACAAGTCAAAGCAAAAAATCCCGCAAGCCAGTCACCTGTTCCAGCACCAGCAGGGGATCAAAAGCCAACAGTTCGTCCTTGTCATTTGCACCGCTGGCCACACCCACCGCATCAATACGGGCGTTTTGCGCCATTTCCAAATCATGCACCGAATCCCCAACCATCAAAGTCCGCTCGGGATGCGCCTGCAATTCCTCCATCAGTTGCAGCAACATCAGCGGATTGGGTTTGGAAGCCGTTTCATTCGCTGTGCGGGTCGAGTGGAACCAGTCGGTATACCCCGTGTTGGCTAAAGCCTGCTCCAAGCCATTCCTAGTCTTGCCTGTCGCCACGGCCAGTTGGTAGCCTTTTACGCGCAGTTCATCCAACAATTCAGCCACACCGGCAAACAAATCCCCCCTCCCTAAGGTTTTCACATCGTAATAACGGTGGTAGGCAGCCACCAGGGGGGGGATATCCGCAGGCTCCGACTCGGGGAACAGAGTGGACATGGCCCGTTCCAGACTGAGGCCAATCACCGAACGGGCATGGCGGGGGGCTGGCACCGGCAAGCCACAGTCGCGGGCGGCTTGTTGCAGCGATTCGGTGATCCAATGGACGGAATCGATCAAGGTTCCATCCCAATCGAAGATAATCAAGTCAAAACGGTTGTTCATGTTGGAAGGCTTTCTATGAAATGCTGTAGTTCGGGTTCCAAGGGTGCCTGTATTGTAAATGGCCGCTGGTCGCGTGGATGGGCGAAAGCCAACTCCGAGGCATGGAGAAACAGCCGCTTCAACCCCAATTTGCGGAATTCCGCGTTTAACGCCTCGTCACCATAACGCTCGTCGCAGGCGATAGGGTGCCCGATGGATAAGGCATGGACGCGAATCTGATGGGTGCGCCCGGTAAACAAACTGGCTTCCACCAGCGTCGCGGCGGCGAATTTGCGCAAACGGCGGAATTCGGTGCGGGCGGGCTTGCCGTCTTTTGCCACTTTGACCATTCTTTCACCGCTTTGCAGGATGTTTTTTTTCAGCGGCGCATCGACCAACAGGCTTTTTCTCGCCCATACGCCCGCCAACAAGGCGACATAGACTTTCTTCACTTGGTGTTCTTCGCGGAACAAATCGTGCAAATGGCGCAAAGCGCTGCGTTTTTTCGCTATTAACAAGCAGCCTGAAGTTTCCCGGTCCAGCCTGTGTACCAATTCCAGGAACTTCGCCTGCGGGCGGAGTGCGCGCAAACCTTCGATGACCCCATAACTAAGCCCGCTGCCCCCGTGCACGGCCATCCCGGCCGGTTTGTTGATCACCAAAAAATCCTCGTCTTCATGCAGGATGCGGCCTTCGAGACGCTGTTGCACTTGGGACTGTGGAATGGTGCTTTCCTCCCGCTCGGCCACGCGCACAGGCGGAAGGCGCAATTTGTCGCCAGCCTCCAAGCGCCGCTCCGCTTGGCACCGCCCGCCGTTGACTCTGACCTCGCCTGTGCGCAAGATGCGGTAAACATGGCTTTTGGGTACGCCCTTAAGACGGGTGAAGAGGAAATTGTCGATGCGCTGCCCAGCGCTTTCCTCGCCAATGTCGATGATCTGGGGCTTGTTTGATGTTTGGGAATGCTCGGTCATGTTACAATGATAACAGATAGGTGGGTGTTTGCGGTGTTTTCAACATCTACAGCATTTTCAACATCAAAGAGTTACTTGGTAGTGGGTATGATAGCGCAGGTTATTCGGTTAACCTGAGGGGTTAAAGGAATGTCTGTTTTAGATATATTTTCAAGATGAAAAGGCTTTCTTAACAAAGAAAAATAATAAAGGATAACTCAATCAAACCACCCATTGTGTGAATTGCTTTGCAAAATGATATAACTCAACAAGTAACTCTTCGATGTTAAAAAC
>CAIZPP010000229.1 GCA_903934875.1 uncultured Methylococcaceae bacterium | reverse complement strand
CATGCCCGCCACCAAGCCATGATGGTCGAGCGTGTAGCTCGCGTAGGGGTTCTCATCGGGTATGGAAGGAAGGTTGGTGGATGCCATGGTTCAATTCGATTGCAAAAGCGCCATTGTAACAAAGGGGGTGCGGAATGACGGGTAGAGGCTAAACCCTAGAAACGGGATGCCTTCCGTCACCGGAGCCAACAGGGTGGCTTCTTCCTTCAGGGCCAGGCACAGGCACTCGGCGAGAAATCGCCGGATATCGGCAAGCAGCCTATGCAATGTCGGCTTGTCGTCGGCAAACAGCAGGAAGTCGTCCATGTAGCGGAGGTAGCCCTTGACCCGCAGCCGCTCCTTGATGTGATGGTCGAGTTCGCCGAGGTAGAGGTTGGCGAAATGCTGGCTGGTCAGGTTGCCAATCGGCAAGCCCTTGCCAGGGGCCGCATCGGGCGGGGCATGGGCGATGATGCGGTCGAGCAAATCCAGCAGTGCCTTCTCCTTGAACAAGCGCCCGAGCAGGGTGCGCAGCACGGCATGGTCGACGCCGGCGAAAAACTTGCGGATATCGCATTTGAGAAAATAGCCATGACGGCAGGCGAAGTGCCTAACCCGCCGGATGGCGGCATGGGTTCCCTTGCCGCGGCGGCAGGCGTAGCTGTCGGCAACCGCCCTGCGCTCAAAGTGTGGTTCCAGCACGGCGCAGAGGGCGTGGTGGACAACCCGGTCACGGAACGGCGCGGCGCAGATGGCCCGGCGCTTGGGGTCGCGCACCTCGAAGGTGAAGAAGGTACCGGGCTGGTAAACACCTGAGGCCAGATCATTCTGAAGCGCAAGCAATTCGTTTTCAGCTTGGCGTCGCCGAAGCCGTCAATATGGCCCAATTCCGCCAGCGTCTTGGGCCGCTTGCCGACCACCTCGGTCAATTGGCGGTTGTTGCAAATCACATAGGGCGGAATGCCTTCGGCGCGCGCCTTTTCGCCGCGCCAGTCGCGCAGGGTGTTGAACAGCGGCCAGTCGTCCTTGGCCAAGGCGTCCCGCCAGGATTCGTCGCGCTGCCGCCCGCCCTTCGGTTCTGGCACCGGCACACTAATGGGTGTTGGCCCTTGCGGCCGGTAGCACACCACCAGCGTCAGATAGGGCATGGCGCCTTTGACAAAAAAATGGTCGCTGATCGATTCGACCTCCTTGTCGGCGAGGAAATCCTGCACCGCCTCGTCGTTGAAGCGCTCGGTGATGGGGTCAAACGCCAGGGTAAACAGTTGAAACCGCATCATACCCCCCTCACACCCGCCTCAGTGGGAGCACAACTGCCGGGACAAGGGTAAAAGCGTGAGAGCCAAATCATACTGTCCTCGAAAGGCGGAAACCGAGGTCGAGGTAGCGGCTCGATGGATCGATCCTGCCGCGGGCCGCCGAGCGGCAGTGGTCGGCGCCGGAGTCCCAGGAGCCGCCGCGAACGACACGGTTGGAGCCACTCGCAGGGCCACTCGGGTTCTCGCTCGCAGCCTGCTCGCGCTCACTCGCAGAGCCACTCGCACTCTGCTCGCTGGCGCTCGCAGTGTGCTGCGAGTGGCCTGCGAGTTGCTCGTAGTAATCGCTCGCAAACCAGTCGGCGCACCACTCACAAACGTTGCCATGCACATCGTACAGGCCAAAGGCATTGGCGGCCTTGCCCATAACGGTGTGCAGCTTGCCCCCGGCATTGCCGCTGTACCACGCATACTCGGCCAATTGTTTTGCATCGTCGCCAAAGCACCAGCGCCCCGGATTCCCGGCACGGCAGGCGTATTCCCACTGCGCCTCGGTGGGCAGTGCGTACACTTCACCGGTTTGGGCGCTGAGCCACTGGCAATAGGCATTGGCATCCTCCCAAGCAATGCCGATCACTGGCAAATCCAGCCCCTCGCGGCTGATCCCTGGTCGGCGGTAATGGTCGTCCTTGCCTTTTTCCAGATGGTACTGGCTGCCTTGCTCCAGCCATTCTGGCCAATGTTCGCCGGTGGCCTCGCAGAAGCGCAGGTATTCTCCCCAAGTCACCGGGGTGCGGCCCATCGCGAAAGCATCCAGCCTGACGGCGTGGACGGGCTTTTCATTGTCTCTGCCTTTCTCGTCGCCCATCAGGAACGTACCGCCGGGCAGGTAGACCATTGCCGGGGTTTCGGCATCGCCAAAGTCCGCCAGACGATCATGGAAGACCTCGTAGTCTTGGAAGCGGGGCTTGGTTTCTGCGGGTTCCGACGCTCCCGCGTGGAAACCCGGTTGGACCGCTACACTGTCCGGCGACGCTGGAGCGTCGCTGTATGCATTCCCACGCGGGAGCGTGGGAACGATGGGGGCGGTGCCAAGGGTGAGGGTAGAGCGCCAAGGGCCAGTCCTCGAAAGGCGGAAACCGAGGAGGTCGTAGCGGTTCGATGGATCGTCCCGGCCGCGGTCCGCCGAGCGGCAGTAGTCGGCGTCGTTGAGCCAGGAGCCGCCGCGAACGACACGGGAGGAGCCACTCGCAGGGCCACTCGGGTTCTCGCTCGCAGGCTGCTCGCGCCCACTCGCAGAGCCACTCGCACTCTGCTCGCTGGCGCTCGCAGTGTGCTGTGGCTTGCTCGTGATCGGTAGGTCGGGCACGGCTTCATCATGCCCGACGAATCCGGTAGAGATCGTAGGATGTGCCGACGAAGGAGGCGCATCGGTCGCGATTGATGCGTCCTTCGGCTTCGCTCGGGACAGGCTTCGTTCCTCAGCGCATCCTACATAATATTTGCTGTCATACCAGTCTGCACACCATTCCCAGACATTGCCGTGCAGGTCGTACAACTGCCAGGCATTGGGCTTTTTCTGCCCTACCGGACGGGTTTGGCTGTTGGCGTTTTTGGAATACCAAGCATAGTCGCCCAAACCGGACTCGTCGTCGCCGTAACAATACCGGGTCGTGCTTCCCGACCGGCAGGCGTATTCCCACTCGGCTTCGGTGGCCAGCCGGTAATGCTCGCCGGTTTGTTGGCCGAGCCACTCGCAATAGTCTCTTGCATCCTGCCAACTGACATTGATTACCGGACGGTCGCCCCGGCCCCAGCCTTGGTCGACGAGCAGCTTCCGCTGTGTTGCCGAGCAAAAGTGGTCGTATTCGGCAAACGTCACTGGGTATTGGCCAATGGACATCGCATCCACACGCACCGGGTGGGCGGGCTTTTCGTCATCGTAAGGGCTGTCGTCCTGCCCCATCATGAACTCGCCACCGGGCAGCCAGACCATGGACGGGCCTACACTGCCATCTGTGAGCGGGTCGCGCAAGCCAGCGATGAATTCAGGCACGGCGGGCTGTTCCGGCTCGGCGTTGCCAAGGGTAAAAGGGTAAGAGTGTAAAGGGCCAGTCCTCGAAAGGCGGAAACCGAGGTCGTAGTAGCGGTACGATGGAACGTACCCGTCGCGGAACGCCGAGCGGCAGTCGTCGGCGCCGAAGTCCCAGGAGCCGCCGCGAACGACACGGTAGGAGCCACTCGCAGGGCCGCTCGGATTCTCGCTCGTAGGCTGCTCGCGCCCACTCGCAGAGCCACTCGCACTCTGCTCGCTGGCGCTCACAGTGTGCTGTGGCTTGCTCGTAAGCGGTAGGTCGGGCACGGCTTCATCGTGCCCGACGAATCCCCCAGACGTGTCGGGCAATGACGTGACCTTACCCGAGTCACGGTAGAATTCGCCGTCGTACCAGTCTTCGCACCATTCCCACACGTTGCCGTGCAGGTCGTACAACTGCCAAGCATTAGGCTTTTTCTGTCTGACCGGATGAGTCTGATCGTTGGAGTTTTTGGAATACCAGGCATAATCGCCCAAGTCAGACTCATTGTCGCCGAAGCACCAGCGCCCTTCGTTCCCACCCCGGCAGGCATGTTCCCATTGGGCCTCGGTCAACAAGCCATAAGCCTGCCCGGTCTGTTTGGCTAGCCAGTCGCAATAGGCTTTCGCGTCGTTCCAACTGAGGCAGACGACGGGGTTTTGCTCGGTTTGATCGAAATAGGGATTGCGCCAACTGGCATCTTTGATTTTTTCAATTCCTTTGCTCCAGACATAGGCACCGTCACCCTGCTCCGCCTCGGTGCGGTAGCCGGTGGCAGCGACAAAACGGCGGAACTCGCCGACCGTGACCGGGCATTGGCCCACGGCGTAATGATCTAGTGTGACTTTATGTTGCGGGTGTTCGTTATCGTTGCCAACCCCATCGGGGCTGCCCATCATGAAGGTGCCGCCGGGCAGCCAGACCATCGCGGGGCCTTCCTGCCCGTCGCGCAAGCTGTCGTGAAATAGAGTCGGGGCTGGCTTGGCATCCGGTTTCGGGGGGATGTGATGGCGGTACGGCAATCGCCCCTCGGCAATGCTGTCTAGCGCTTCGGCCAGTCCGGCATAGCGGCCCCCAAGGCGGCGCAGGACGGTTGCGCCAATTTCGGCAAAATGACGGGTGTTGGCATCATCCAAGTTAAGACTGGCACCGGCCCAGGCATAGTCAGATGGCGCGGCGATTAGCGCGGCAAAGTCCAAAACCCGTCCGGTGCGCTCGGCGACGAACGCCGAAACTTGGCACAGCACCTGTTTCGAGTCCCGTTCGCCGATGAGGTCAAGCAGGCTACGCCTTGCGCCTACCCGAAAGTCGTAGAACGGCTCGCCGTTTTCTGTTTCAAGCTCGGGCTTGCGGCAAATCAGCCCGCTCAAGAATATTTCCGCCAGATGGGATGGGCCGGAGTCGTGCAATAGCCTGCGTTGCACCAGTTGCATGACGGGCAGAGTCAGCGGGGCGGCGGCGAGCAAGCCGGCCAGCCTGCGGGCCAAGGGCGAGGCATCGGCGAGGAAGCCAGCGAAGCGCCGCCCGATTTCCTGTTCGTCGGGTTCCTTGGTCGCACTGGATGCGAACTTCTGGTCAAACACATTGGAGTTTGCGACAAAGGCAACCCCCGCACACCAAGACTCCCGGCGACCGCCCAACAGCTTGCCCCAAGTGTGCAAACCCGCAGCCTCGAGGGTCAGCACGGGAAAACGCAAGTCCGTTGCGGTGGCTTTTTCGTCACGCTTGGGGCGTTTGATGGGCCCGGTGTCTAGCTTTTCCAGATCGCCCAGCGTCGGCGCGGCCACGCGGGAAAACAAGCGCAGAAATTCGCCCCGGCCCAAGGCACTGCCGTCCCATAGCCTGCGCGGCAGCATTTGCAGCACGGCCAGCGGGGATGCCTTGGCCCACAGGCGCAGCCAGTCGTTGACCGCGCCGGTATGCCAGGCAGGGCCGACGCAATCGCTCAACAGCAACACCAATTGCCGCGCCGAACCGGTTGACAACTGGGCCGGGGAATGCGATTTTCTGGACTGGGCATCCAGCCCCAAGCGCAGCGTTGGCACCGGCCCGTCGGTCAGCAAGCGGTATATCCGCACACGCCGGAATGCCCCGTTATTTTCCAGCAGGCGGCGAAACTCCTCAATGACCTGCCGCCATACCGCCATGGTGGCCCCGCCATCAACGACTAGGTTCAACTCGAACCAAGGCTCACGGGCAGGCATCCACACGGGTTCCCAGAAACTGTGCTTGGCTAGGCGCTGTCCGGCAATGCCTTCGGCTGTGGCATCCTCGTCCAAGCGCCTGCGAGTGCGCGAGGGCAGTTTGCGCCGCAACGGTTTGAGTGAGCGTGACAGGGCCAGGGCGTTGGGCAGGGACGGGACGGCAGGGGCACGAAAACCCAAGGCGGGCCTTTGCCCGCTCCTGCTTCCCGCCTGCGGGTAGATTTCGCATTGCGCGGCTTCTCGCTCGGGCCGGGAGGCTGGCGGCGGCGGGCTTGCCTGACGGACGCTGGCTGTCGTGGGCTTGGCTTCGGCAGGTTCGCGCTTTGGCCTGTCTCCTCTGGCTTGCTCCTGCTTGGCCAAGGCAGGCGGCGGGTCCAAATGCGCAGCCAGCCAGAGGACATCGGCCAGTTCACGGGCATCAGGCTCCTCCCCAGGCAAGGACAGCAGCGGCAGCAATATTTGCAAACGGCAATCCAAACCATCCTTGACGGGCTTGATGTCTTCAGGCTGGACCCTGCGGGTTTGCCCGCGCCCGGACCAGCGATGCCAAAATGCCTTCAGCCTTTCCAGCACGGCCATAAACAACCTTGGCCTAGTCGGACAGCGGATGCCACAAGGCTTCCCGCAGCGCCTCGCGGTTTCCATAGCGCAGGCTTGGATCGGCATCGCGCAGCACCATGTATACCGCATTCAGCAATTGGTCGGCAGCCAGTTCTTGCGCCCGATCATCGCGGCGCTGTAAAAAATCGCCGATGAGTTTGTCTATCGGGGTTTTCAAATCTCCGTCCAAGCGTTCCCGATCCGGCGATTGCGGGCCAAACAAGTGCGCCTTGACGATATCTTTGAGCGCCTTTTCATCGGGCGGGGCCATGTCGAGCTTGAGGCAGCGACGCATGAAGGCGGGCGGGAATTCGCGCTCGGCGTTGCTGGTCATGACCACTAGGGGGAATGCTTCGCAGCGCACCTTGCCACGCCGAACTGGAATGCCCTGTTGCTCCAAGCTGGCGTTCTCTGGCGCGTCGGAGGGCAGGATGGGGACTTCGTAGTCGGGTAGCCGCTCCAATTCAGGGATGGTGAATTCGCCTTCCTCGAAGATATGCAACAGATTGTTGGGCAGGTCGATGTCGCTCTTGTCGATCTCGTCGACCAACAGCACACGCGGACGCTTATTGCGCGAGGTCGCAAAGGCGGTGCCGAGCGGCCCTAGCCGCAGATAACGACCGATGGGCAACGCATCACGGCTAGATGTTGCCTCTGCCTCGCCTCTATGTGTTTCGGCTTGCCGCAAGGAGGTGTCTTGCAGGCGGGCAATGGCATCGTAATGGTATAGCCCTTCCCTGAGGGTGGTTCCGGTGGTGATGGACCAGCGCAGCACCTCGCCTAGACCTAGGTCTTCGGCGACCGCATAGGTCAGCGAGGTCTTGCCAACCCCCGGCTTGCCGGTGATCAGCAAGGGGCGGCGCAGATACAGCGCGGCGTTGACCAAGTCGATTTCTTCGGGGCGGGGGATGAAACGCTTGCCGCGTTCGGCACGGGTTTGCTCGTCAAAACTCCGCCAAGGCGGGGCGTCGGGCAGGCGTTGCAAACGCTGTTCGGCAGTGCCATCGCCGCCGAAAATCCACCATTTTGGGTTTTCTTTGGGTTGTTCGTCATCCGGGTTCATATTGCCAGACCTATTGTTGAGTTGTTTGTATTGGATCGCCTTTAGCCTAGGCCATGATGGAAATGGCCCTGCCTCAGCAGGCTTGGGTCATCCCAGAGCAGGGTCAGGTGGCGGATGATGCCGTCGTGTTCCCCCGGATTTTTGCGCAAATTGCGCAGTGCGAACCGCAAGTTTTCCAGCGGTTGATGTTTTAGATTCTGCTGGAGCATCTCCACGATGCCCGTTTCGGCTTCTTGGTCGCGCGGCCACAGGGCAATCCCGACACCTTCCCCGATCAGCCCTTCCAACAAACCCAAGGCCGGCACTTTCATGAACACGGGGATGGCCGATTGCTTAATGCGGCGTATAAAGTCATTTTCCCCTTCCTCGTCCTCAGGCCATCCGGCATGATGGCAATGCCAGAGCCAATCTTTAAGGCTTATATCCATGTTCAGCCTGTTCCACCATTCCGAGCAGCGCCGTTTGGGCCGCTCCCGCGCAGCCACCACCACGGGATGCTCGCGCCCCAAAGACAAGGATTTCAACAGGCGGGATTTCGGCCAATTTTCCACGGGGTAGAGCAACAATTCGCCGGGAAGGCGGAATAAAAAGACTATCTCCGACCGGGCATCGGGATCCCACTCGTCAAGTGCGGCCATAAGCTCAAAAGCGTAGTTGCATACTTGGGCTGGCAAGGAAACGTGCAGATCGGCAGAGCCTAGCTCTAACCGTTCCCCTTCCCTATCCTCACGGCAGGGGCCTGGCAAGGTATGTTCCCCGCCTAGAGTGCGCCAAAAAGAATGGACGGCATAGCCTTTCTGCTCTTCGCTGCCCCTGGGGTCGAAGATAATCTCGATCAATGCCGGTTGGGCCGGCACCGACGGCTCGCTTTGCGGCAAATTGGTGACAACAAGGCCGGGATGGCGTTGCTCAAGCTGCCGCAGCACTTGTTGGATTTCCTGTTTTTCGGAGTTATCCGCCTTGGATTCCAGTAATGCCAGCACATCGTAAAGAGGCTGACGGTTATTGGCTTCAAAAGGTGTCCTGTCCAGCAAACAGTGGCAGTAATCAAAGATTGTGTTGCCCCGCAGCCAATCCAAAGGAAAACCCGGCGGGGAGGACTGTTGGCAAACCCTACGGATGTCTTGCAAGGTGACGCGGCCTTGCCACCGGGTGAACAGTTTGACGACCAACTCATCGAATTTGGCATCGTCTTTTTCGGGCAATACCCATTTAAGCTCATTCGTCAGCAAGTCTTTGAGATTGGCAATGCTGATGGCGATCCCGCCCTTGCCGCCTTCGGTTTTCATGACGGCGACGGCAAACACCCAGCCCGTTTCGGCGCAAACCACAGGGGAGCCGCTGTAGCCACCGACGAGGTTGGCCTCGCCTTGTATCTCTAGCGCCCATCCCTCCATTTCGCAAGTGCCATCTTCGGAAATCACATCCGTGCGCAAACCGTTGACATGGGCATCCCTAGGCTCGCGCAGAAAAGATTTGATCTCGGTTGCCGGGTGGTAGCAACCGGGAATGTGGCAGGATTGCGGAGGTTTTGAAACTGGCCACAATCTGAGGGGTTCTATGATGGCGGCATCCAAACGGATCATGGCCAAATCAAGACCGTGTTCTGACCCGTCGATAACCTCCTTCGCCTGGATGCCGCTCACCAAAACCTTAGCGGCATCTCGGTTCCATGACTTTATCACATGGGCACAGGTCACATACCAGACACCTTCGGGGCCAGCACTGATTGGAAAAGCGCTGCCGTTGTCTTTTCCGCAGACAACGGGCTTGACCAACGCGAAAACCCGGTTTTTTTCTTCATCTGTCCAAGACAAAGCATGGCGCTCCTGTTTAGGGTAGGTCTAGTCCGGCTTTTGCTGTGGTTTGGGTGCCAGCTTGAGCTTGACCGTCAGGTTGGCATTGCCCTTGGCCTTGGTGATGAACAAATTACCCTCCGCCTCAAAGCCCAAACCCAGTTCCAATTCGGCCTCGCGAATTTCCATGTCCTTGTCCAGTTCCTTGTAGACTTCAATTAAAGGCTTGGCAACCTTCAGGAGTATCGGTTTGATCCGGTCGATAGTCACATCCTTGACCGATATGGCATTGTTACCTGATATTTCTGAAGTACTCGCATCAGGCTTTTCTATTTCGATTAAAGTGCCGTCTTCCAACTCGATGAGCTTGCTGGGCATTATTTTTCCTCCAAAGTCCGATAAGCCGAATCGTCAAGCACTAAAAACCCTAAAATCCTTCGCCTGATCAATTCGATTGATAAAACACATCCGCAAAGGCTTAACGTATTCAGCTTTGGGAGTCGGAGTATTATGTTATGTTAGAGATTTAACTTCAATATCCAATATTTAAGCCATCGCCTTTCATGTGCGCAGATTTTATCTTGACCAAAATCCTGGCCTACAGATGGGGGAACTTCCCATGCCGCAGAAAGCCAGCCGACAAGTTTTGCGCGGCCCATTGAAATTGGAATCTGTCCCGGCTTAAGTGGGAAGCCATCAAACGACTGGAAGAAGTGCCTGAAGGGCTGAGAAACTAAAGCGCAAAGGCTAGGCGACGGAGCTTGCGGACAAAACAGCAGCATTGCCGGTTTGTACGCGAAGCACTCGAGGGCTGGGCAATAAAAACGGGGCGTTGCTTTGGCAAGCCAGTTCGCCGGGGATTCATTCCCAACTCTTCGAACTGTTTGCCTCAGCCTTTTCAAAACCAAGATAGACAAACTTTCTTAGGACATCTCTTTCAGACTCTATCCAATCTTGCATTTCATAGCCAGGTTGAAAGCCACGCTTTTCAGCTTTGTAATAGGCTATCTCAGCGACGATTTTCTTAACTTCCTCACCGGTCACAAAAAACAACTTTGACGACAGCGGCCTTCTGTCTTTGGAAGTCTCTAAAATTGTCTGGCCTATTTCTTCACTAGTCACCGGAACATCGGTTGCCAACTCTGTTAGATTGGGATTTATTTTGGCGGACATGATAACTCCTCACGAAACGCTTGAATATTAGTCAAAAAAATTTGCATGTTTTTCGATAAATATAATAGCCCAAACGGCGGCTTCCGTTATGGAATTGCTGTGGAAATGGACTCCTTCCCAGCCATCACATTGTCAAACAATCCCAAATAAGCCGTAGCCACCTGCTTGGTAGCCGCGTCCATGGCTTGGTAATGGGCCAGAACCTCCTCTCCCAGCGGAGTCAGCCAAGCACCGCCGCCGTGGCTGCCACCCTTCGCAGTTTCCACCAAATGACTTTTGAAACATCGGTTCATCACATCGACCAGCATCCAGGCACGGCGATAGCTCATTTCCATACTTTTTCCCGCAGCAGAAATTGAACCTGTGCGGGCTATGGCTATCAGCAATTCCGCCTTGCCGGGTCCCAAGGCGATTTCGTCACCGTGCATCAGACGCAAGCTTAGCTTGAGCCTTGGCAGGTTGACGGGTACGGTGGTTTTAGTCTGTTCAATTCCTACCTCATCCGTGCGGGTAGCGGTTTTCTTAGCGGCAATTGGCATTTTACCTCACCTGATGCGCATGCACATAATAGGAAGCATAGGCAATTTGCCAAGTTTGGGCAAACAAAATCAATTTAAAATTTAGATTATTTTGGAATATTAGCAATGACCTCTTACAGCGTTTTCAATATCAGATGGTTACTGGATAGGTTGCATGGTTGGGCAAGATATTCAGTCAAATCAAAGGCGCGATTTATTGTCAGTCATTTTTTAGTAACTTTTTGAGCATTAAAACGCTGCAAGTCTACGCCAGGGTTCCTTAATGTCTACCCGTTACTTGGCGGTGACTGTCTCCCTGGCCGCAAGAAACCTGCCTTGGAGAACTCATCTCGGCGAAACTCACTCCCCGCCGAAGCGGCACTGTATCCGGCTCGGCGAGATAGCAAAAGGAGTGCGTCTTGACCAAGCAGTAAACTGTGTCGCCCTCCTGCAAAGACATTTCTCGACTGGCCCGTGGCGTTATTCCAGCCAACACGGTACTTCCGCAGTCAATTTGCACGAGAATGCTTTCACCCATCGAAACCAAAGCGCAAATCCGGCCCTTTATCTGGTTTTGGATTGATATACCGGTCAAATAGTTCCGCGACAACGCAATGTCGCTGGACCGTACCGACACCTGAACCACGCTATCGGCAGGCAAATGCGGCCGCAAAGGCAACGCCAGTTCGGTGCCATACAACTTTGCCAAGGTACAGCCGGCTTCGCCATCATGCGAATGGATGGCGACCGAAAGGACGTTTTCGATCTGCCGCACCCCCAAATAGTCGCGCAGATTCTCTTCCCTTGCCAAATCGCCAAAGTCCCCATTGCGCAACACGCGCCCATTGGCCAACACAATCAATTGATTGGTCAGTTCAAGAATCTCGCCCAAGGAGTGACTGGCATACAGCACAGGCAGGTCGAATTCGCTGCTCACCCGCCGCAACAGCGGCATTAGCTGGACTCTGAAGGTGTTGCCCAGGGGCGCAAAAGGCTCATCCAGTAGCAACATGCGCGGCGACTTCAGCAATGCATGTGCCAACGCGAGCCGCTGGCGTTCCCCTACCGATAATTCATCGGTCTTCCGGTCCAGTATTCCTTCAAGCTCCAGCAGATCGACAAGACGCCCCGGCTTGAACAAGCGCCGTTGCTTCAATGTCCGATCATAGACGGTGAGCAGACTGGCTTTTACGGTTTCGCTGCCGTGGATCGAATCCTGTTGCAGCACAGCCCCGATGGGCCGCTGCTCACGCGGGACGATGATGCCTTTCTGGCTATCAAAGAGGATTTTTCCGTCCAGCACGATCCTGCCCGTTTGCGGCTGTAACGTCCCGGCAATCAAACCGAGCAGCGTACTTTTGCCCGCCCCGGAGGCACCGAACAGTCCGGTGGTGGCATCCTTTACCGCCAACTGGGTCGACAGATCGAAATTTCCCCGGTTCAAATTGACATTCATTTCCAGTAACATTTAGGCTTCCCCTTGCGTTATAATTTAGTATATATAACGAATGAAGCAAGAAAAAGGCCACCGTCATTTACGTTCAGACGGGGAACAATAGATGCTGAGCAGTCTAAGACAAATAGGCATACTATTAAATTTAAAGACTATTTTTAAAAATAGCCTATGCCACGTTATAGATGCTGGATGCTTTTATCAAACAGTGTGTGTGATGAAGGGAACAAATTGGCGTACAATCGACAGACCTTGATGCGCGGCTTAACATAACGCGGTTCTCCTTTAGTAGAGATGCTTGACGCTCCCATTGGGAACGCCAAGCACCAGCTTGGCTAGGAGATTGGCTAAGTATTGATCAAATAACTGCAATTATCATTTAAAGACACCCTTAGCCATCGGTGTCGGTATCGGTTTCCCCCTCCGAAACCGCTACGTCGAACGCATCGCTCTCCACTTCGGCGTACTTCAGATGATGCTTTTTCAACTCCTTAGCCACAAACCGGCGCATGGCGACCGCGACAATCAATGCCACGAGGAAAACACCGGCAAAAATCCGCATCATGTCGCCGTAGCTGCCGGTTTCCTCCCGCAGGAAGGCCGCCAGCGACGAACCCGTAATTCCCGCCAGAGCCCAGGCGGTCAGCACATAGCCATGAATCGCACTGACTTGATGGGTGCCGAACAAATCACCGATGTACGCCGGTAAGGTTGAAAAGCCGCCGCCGTAGCACGTCATAATGAGATAGAGCGTCACTTGGAACAACAGCACCTCCGTAAAAGAAGGCAGCAGCCCGAATGCCAAAATCTCGATCAGAAAAAAAGCGACATAGGTATTCGGCCGGCCTATGCGGTCTGAAAGCGATGCCCAACCGATGCGCCCCAACCCATTGAACAAGCCATTTATCCCAACAATCGCAGCCGCTGCGATGGCATTGATGCCGGTTAATTCCTGTGCCATCGGCGAAGCCACTGAAATGACCGCAATGCCACAACTGATGTTGATGAACATCATGGCCCACAAACCGTAAAATGGCAGTGTTCTGACCGCCTGATTGGCGGTCATCGGCATCAGGTCAATTTGCCGCCGCAGTGGTTTCAGGCCGTCCGGCTCAATAAACCCGCGTGGCCGCCATCCGTTGGGGGGAGGCTCCAAATAGGCGGCTGAAGCCAGCATCAAAATGAGATAGGCAGCGCCTAAAATCAGAAAAGTCGCACTAAGCCCCTTAGCCTCAATGAGGTGGCCAATCAGCGGCGCACCAAGGAACGAGGCGAAACCGAACCCCATAATCGCCAGCCCGGTCGCCAGCCCGCGATGGTCCGGGAACCACTTTATCAAGGTTGAAACCGGTGTCACATAGCCCGTACCTAGGCCAATGCCGCCAACCAAGCCATAAAATAGATACAGCAGCCACAGGCGCAGATCGTTGGAAGCGATGTAGTCCGAGGTCGCATAAGCCGTTCCGAACAAACCAGCTGCCCAGAGCAAAGCCGACACGGTGCCCGAAAATCGCGGCCCACGGCGCTCCACCACATGCCCCATGATGGCGGCGGAAACCCCCAGCGTGAAAATCGCCAGTCCAAAGGTGAAATTCGCCTGTTGCAGACTCCAGCCAAAAGCTTTCTGCAAAGGCTTGGAGAACACGCTCCACGCATATACTGATCCGATGGAAATATGGATTCCCACGCCGGCTAGTGCAATCAACCAACGATTTTTCATAGTTTTTTGTTCCATTTGGGCTATCAATATCAGCGACGGGCGGAGCGAATTCGTTTAAATGCCGTAGTAGATAGAGAAGGCACTTCTTGTGCTGGTGCCAAAGGCCATCCTTGCTCGGTATGTTCCCGTTCGGTTTTCTTGAGGTCAGCTAGAATGCGTTCGATGTCAAAATCGAAACGAGCCGCGTGTTCCCACCTAACAGTGTGGATTTCCAAAATAATCTCATCAGTTGTCAAGGGTTCCATCATCTTCTCCCAATAGTTCTTCGGGTGTGCAAATAAAGGGTAGAGCCAGGTTGATTTCATCCAGAAAGCCAGCGATGCGGTACTGCATGGTTGGATTTGCGATGTGCTTGAAGTTCCAAGTAAGAATGAAGTCTACGCCGTGTGCTGCAGCGATGGCAATATGCAGGGCGTCTTCTGCTTATTGTCCGGCTTGGGCGGGCAGTCAGGTAACTAATGAACGAGGTTTCCAGATAAACAACTTGCATGGGCTTGAGTCAAGGGCGGTAAACCGAAAGAACCTGTTGCCTAGCAACAAAGCTATGTATATCGTAACACACCGGAAACGCCTCCTAAACCTCCGCCCACTTTCAGCCAGCAATTCTCACTTTGGCAAAAGGCCGTAGGTCGAGTTATGCGCGCACATCAAAATCTTGCCCATAATCACATGCCACCGTTCGCACCATAACCCGACGGGGGCCGCTATGGATTTGTAGGTGCGAATTCATTCGTCCTCCATACGGCTAACATATGGTCATTTTTAATGGTTATTTAAAGGTGTCTATATGAACAGAAACAGACTTACTGACCAAGCAATTGCGAACATCAATGCCGCGAATCGTGCGGAATTGGAAAGGGTTCCTGGAGGCTATCACATTCAGCTAAGTAGCAAAAAGGGATCGGTGAAGCTCACTGACAAGATATGTCGCCCCGTAACCTATACGTCGAAAGTAACAGCAAAGAAAGCACTGCTGCGACACAATCAGGGCATTAATATCTCGCTCAAGCCAGAGATTTAGTCATCAAGCTTGGGTAACGGCCTACGTTGCCCAAGCTATCTATGATGGATTGTGCCACACAGACATGGAGTGCGTAGCATGAGTTACTCAAATGTTTAATATTACAGCGTTTTCATGTTCAAAGAGTAACTTAAAATGACCGACATTCAAGGCTCTGATTTAACTGAATGCCTTGCACAATCATACACTTTATCGAGTAATCATTTGATACCGAAAACGCTGTATTACTGGCAACCCGCCAAGCCCAACCAATAGGCTAGAGTGCCTTCGTCCTGCGACTTCCCATCCGACCCAATGAAATAAACGTGTTTGTCGGCTGAGTTAACACCTAAAAATGCGTTGCTTGCTGAATAATTGCGATAGGTGTAAGCCGTCGAAACCGCTGAGGGAAATCCTGTCGGAGTAAACAAGTTCGGATAGTTACTCTCTGCCCAATTAAACAGGCATTCAACGGGTGTCAAGGACGGCGCACTGACAATCTGTAGTGAGATTACGTTCGACACATAGCGCCCCGCTTTGCCGAGGTCTCCTGGCACCACAATCTTGACGAATCCGTCGGTAGTCAAAGGATTGCCGGGGGAGTTTGCATAGGCGACCAAATCCGCTTGGTTGCCAAAACTAGGGCTGAGTTCGCCTAAGGAAAACACCGCTTGGTATCCATCGGTACCCGTCGCAATTAGGTATTTGCCAAGAATATCGTTCTTGACGTTCGGGTTGGCGATCAGTCCGGCTTGGTTGATCAAACTCCAGAGAGACACGCCAGTGTAAATGGTACCGGCTATAGGCGGCGTAGTGACGGTGACCGTTGATGACGGAAGCCCGGTCGAACTTGACGCATTATAGCTCTTCTGGGTGCTGACCTGACCGTTGACGGTAAATTGTCTAGAGACTCCCCCAAGCCCGACCGTGTAAGGCACATGGCCGACTTCAAGGCTGGACAGATTGGAGACCCACCGTCCCGCTGCGGCATCGCCGGGGGCTATGATGCGGGCAAACCCATTGGTGCTTATGGCCTGCCCGTTCTGTTGGTAGGCAATGATGTCATTTTGGTTGCCAAACGAGGAATTGAGTTCGCCCAGCGAAAAGACTGCCCGGTAGCCATCCGTGCCGGTGGCAACGACATAGTCGCGCAGAATATCGTTTTTAGGGACGGTGGGGTCTGTCTTGATATAAGCACCCAGAAAGCTGCTCAGCGAGATTCCGCTGTAGACATCCGTTCCCCCGCTGCTGTTCGTCACAGTAACCGTTTGCTGGGCCGAGGGATTGGCTGCCGCAAAAGCCTGCAAACTCGCAAGATTGAAGCTAATCGGTATTCCGCTGTTGAGGTAGCCGCCCAAGGTAAACTGGACGGACGGGGAAGCAGCCAAAGAGGAATGCCAAGTTGCCAGCAAAAAGATGGACAAAACAGCGCAGGCGAAGCGCTTGCGCAACGTGGTCATCATAGGGTAAAGGTTATGCATTGTGTTCTCCGGCTGCATTCGTTATATACTTACATGCATATCTGTTATAACACAAATTTCCTTGAAACATATAGCGCGATCACTAAACTAACCGTTTAATTGGCAATAGTATTCAAGAGTTAAGACAATGAACATTCAAGCAAACACCATTAACGAACAGCATGTTGCCCAACTGGTGCGCAGCTTCTACGACCGCGCACGGGCAGATGCGCTGCTTCGACCGGTCTTGGAAACCGCTATCGTCGATTGGGACGAGCATCACCGCATCGTCGAAGACTTCTGGTCACGCACTCTTCTTGGTACGAATCGTTACCAAGGGCACCCTTACGGAGTTCACGCCCGCTTGCCATTGCGACCGGAGCATTTTGACCGTTGGCTAGCCCTATTCCGTGAGACGGTCTTGGAAGTGCTGCCGCCTGCCACCGCAGAACATGCCATTGCGCGAGTGGAACACATGGCGGAAAGCTTCAAAGCAGGGCTGTTTACGTTTGACCGCCTAATCACGCCCACCCATGGCAAGCGTGCGGTTTGAGTAGATTACCCCTGCGTGATATAGTGGCACCAATATAACGTAAACCCGTGACATCTAATCTAACTGATGTTTCGCATTGGAGTGGCAAAGCTTGCTTTGCATGTCAAGGCAAGCCTTGACACTCCAAAACAAATCGCCGTAGGTCGGCAGTCCTTCGCCGATAACAGCACAGGGGTCTGTACGTAACATCAGTAATCCAAGGCCGGTACTCGCTATAGGTTTTAGAATTCGGCCAGCATTATTCACTCGCCCGAGGTAATATTATGATTCGTTTATTGCTCGTTTCACTTGCCCTGCTCGGCGCATCGGCCTTGGCACTGGCCGGAGAGGTTCAAGTCGCCGTGGCGGCCAATTTCGCCGTCCCTATGCAGCAGATCGCCGCAGATTTCGAAAAAGACACCGGGCACAAGGCAGTCGTGTCCGCCGGGGCAACCGGCAAATTCTACGCACAGATTCAAAACGGTGCGCCTTTCGAAATTCTCCTCTCCGCCGACGACGCTACGCCTGCCAAACTGGAACAGGAAGGCATAGCCGTGCCGGGTAGCCGCTTCACTTACGCCATCGGCAAACTGGTGCTGTGGAGCGCCAAGCCCGTTTTCGTGGATGACAAGGGCAAGGTGCTGAAAGAGGGGAAATTTGCACATTTGGCCTTGGCCAACCCGAAAACAGCCCCCTATGGCGCGGCCGCGCTGGAAGTGCTGAAAAATCTGGGGCTACTGGACACACTCTCACCCAAGTTCGTACAAGGCGAGAATATTGCGCAGACCCAGCAGTTTGTTGCCACCGGCAATGCGGAACTGGGTTTCGTGGCCCTCTCGCAGGTGCAGAAGGATGGCGAGTTGACCGGCGGTTCAGCATGGTTCGTGCCTGGGAACCTGTACAAACCGATACGTCAGGATGCAGTGATTCTAGCTAAGGGCAAGGGGAACGCAGCAGCCACAGCCTTTATGGATTATCTAAAAGGCGACAAGGCCAAGACCGTGATCAAATCCTTCGGCTACACCCTCTAGGGCGGTGACAAACTTGGCCGATCTCAACACCGTCGATCTATCGGCCATCAAGCTGACACTGGAACTCGCCAGCCTCACCACCGGCCTACTGCTGGTCATCGGCACCCCCATCGCCTGGTGGCTGGCCCACACCCAGTCGCGGTTGAAGGGGATGGTCGGTGCCGTGGTGGCGCTGCCCCTGGTGCTTCCGCCCACGGTGCTCGGCTTCTATATGCTAGTGGTAATGGGTCCGCAGGGGCCGGTCGGCCATCTCACCCAAGCCTTGGGCTTGGGTCTGTTGCCATTCACCTTTCCGGGTTTGTTGCTGGCTTCGGTCCTCTACACCATGCCTTTTGTGGTCCAGCCGGTGCAAAACGCCTTCGAGGCCATCGGCGAGCGCCCCATGGAAGCGGCGGCGACACTGCGGGCAGGCCCTTGGGACACGTTTTTTACCGTCGTCGTGCCGCTGGCCAGGCCCGGTTTTCTCACCGCCGCCATCTTAGGCTTTGCCCATACCGTCGGGGAATTCGGCATTGTCCTGATGATAGGCGGGAATATCCCCGGTAAAACGCGGGTGGTGTCTGTGCAGATTTACGACCATGTCGAGGCAATGGAGTACACCCAGGCCCACTGGCTGGCAGGGGGCATGGTCGTATTCGCCTTTCTGGTGCTGTTCGCACTTTACACCTTCAATAACTCCGTCAACCGGGCCAGGGGTTAAAACGAAACCATGCACACAGCAGGCATCCGCGCCGTTTTCTCCCTCGCCCGTTCGGGATTCCGCCTGGACGTTGATTTGCAACTGCCGGGCCTTGGGGTAACCGCCCTGTTTGGGCATTCCGGCTCGGGCAAGACCACCGTGCTGCGTTGCGTCGCCGGTCTTGAGCGGGCACCGGATGGGTTCTTGTCGGTCAATGATGAGGTCTGGCAAGACGATGCACAGGGGGTGTTCATGCCCACCTATCAGCGGCCCTTGGGCTATGTGTTCCAAGAGGCAAGCCTGTTTGCCCATCTCTGCGTCCGCAAGAACCTCGAATATGGGCAAAAGCGCGTGCCCCCGGCCTCCCGCAAAGTCGCCTTCGAGCAAGCCTTGGAACTTTTAGGGATTGAATCCCTGCTCACCCGCCGACCCGAAAGCCTTTCCGGCGGGGAGCGGCAGCGGGTCGGCATCGCCCGTGCGCTGCTGACCAGCCCTAAACTGTTACTCTTGGACGAACCGCTGGCGGCCTTGGACCAGAAGCGCAAAAATGAGATTCTGCCTTACCTAGAGCGTCTACACGATGAACTCGCCATCCCCATCCTCTATGTCAGCCACTCTTTGGACGAAGTGGCCCAACTCGCCGACTACTTAGTTCTGTTGGAACACGGACAGGTAGTCGCCAGCGGCCCGCTACAAGAGACATTGGCCCGGCTCGACCTGCCCGGTGCCTTCGTCAATGACGCAGGCGTGGTGTTAAAAACCGTGGTCGCCGCGCATGAAATTGCCGACGCACTGACACGGCTGGATTTTAGCGGCGGTTCCATTTATGTGGCGAGCCGCACAGAACCCCTAGGCCGCTCGGTGCGCTGTCGTGTCCATGCCCGCGATGTCAGCCTGACTCTGCAACAACCGTCCGCCACCAGCATACTCAATCTAGTGCCCGCCACCGTGGTCGATGTCGCCGACACGGAGACACCGGCCCATGTTTTGGTCAATCTGGATGCCGGAGGCACCCCGTTGCTGGCCAGAATCACCCGCCGCTCCCGCAACCAGTTGGGGATAACTTCCGGACTGGCAGTATGGGCGCAGATCAAGGCCGTGGCTTTGCTAGGTTAAGGTGGGAACTCATCAACCACAGCATTTTCAACATCACTGAGTTACTTGATAGCTGGAATAAAAGGGCAAGATATTCAGTTAACTTGAAAAGTTAGCTGAATATCCTTTATTAGGTATATTTTAAAGATGAAAATGCTGTACATAAAGATATCACCATGCTTAATATACCATTTCATAAATGTATGCCAAGCAATCATTTAAACGCGTATAATAATGCACTTATAGGCTTCCCTCTACGCGCTAAGGAGCAACAGGCGTGTTCGGTCGTTTTGGCAACGTCTTTTGTTGACCGTCAAAACGGTCTATGTGCCATTTTTTTAACAGCTAGTGTACCCGATTTGCATTCATGTACAGCGTTTTTTCTTAACAAAGAAAAATAATAAAGGACACTCAATCAATCCATCCTGTGTGTGAACGGCTTTGCAAAATGGTATAAGCCAACAAGTAACTCTTCGATATTAAAAACGCTGTAATTTTGATATCTAAAGCCAGAATTCAAGCCTACCGGATTGGTTTTTCTACAATCGGATTGGGTTTTGAAAAAGGGGGCGGGGGTTTACCCATGCCGCATAACACATTGCAACAAGAAGGTAACAAACATGAAACTAAGTGCACGCAATATCCTGAAAGGCACCGTAAAAGCCATTAGCCATGGCGCGGTTGATTCCGAAGTAGTTATCGAACTGTCACCGGGCGTGGAAATCGTCTCCATTATCACCAAGGGTTCGGCAGAAAGCCTAGGCTTGGCCGTAGGCGGGACCGCCTATGCAATCATCAAAGCGCCTAACGTCATTGTGGCGGTAGACGACTAAGCAAACCCGTTGGTTTGTTTCTGCTTTCTCTGCTGTAGGGTACGCTCAGTGTACCCTACGCAGCTTCCTCTCGATTACCTTATACCGTCAAAAATAGACTTGGACCCGGGTCATGAATACCCTCTCCATTGGCCTGTCCATCACCGGGGACGGTGTGCCTAGCGTACTGGCCGCCCCGCCTTTGTAGTAGGTTTGCTCATAGTCGGCGACCAGCTTGATGTTGTTGTTCAGGTACCAGTTCAGGCCAACCGTCCACGAGGTGGCATTTTTGATCGAGCCGGCCGGATTGGCAAAGCCATAAAATGGGGTCTTTAGGGTTCCGATATTGGTAAAAGTGTTTTTGTCGATGCTCAGTTCACTCCAACGCGCCAAAAACTGCAAAGCACCCCAACTGCCATTATACGGATCGAATGGCTTACGCGGCTTCACACCTTGGTAGGTATTGTCCTCCCCGGTCAGCACATACGAGGTGGACACTTGCCAACCGCTGTTTTGCTGGTTGATAGTTTGCTGTTTGACAGTAGTGCTTGTGGCACTGGTCAAGGTTTGCCAGGACATCGCATACTCGGTGAACACCCCATACGGCCCGTAATACCAATAGCCCTGTGGAATTAAACGATGATGGTCGCCGTTCAAAGCAGTCCCGGTGACGTAGGTCACGATCGTTTCCGAACCTGGCGACTGAAGGTTTGTCGGCGTCAGCCCCTTGGGCTGGCCATAGGTCCCAGTCAGGCCCATGCCCAGCCCTTGCATCAGACCGATGTCAGTCAACTGGAACGGATGGGCAAAAATGCGGCCCTCAAACTCCTTGTTATCATAGGTGGAGGTGGTGACGTTCGCCACATTCGTATTGTCGGCCGTGCCGTTGAACACACCCACTTGATACTGGAAGAGGTCTTTGAAGTTGGACGGCAGCCCGTTGCTGGATTTGCGTTCGCGCCCCGGTGCGGTAAACTCGCCATGCAGCAAAATGCCGATGTCGCGGTTAGGGGCCAACTGCGTGGGATAGGCTAAGTCAACAAACTGACTTTTGGAGATATCCTGCAAGCGCTCCAAGCTGCCTGGCCCTTTCTGCTTACCTGCCGTCAGGCTGGCAAAGGAGAAATAGTGCAGGTCCACCCAAGCGTCAAACAGGCAAGGTCCGCCCGAGCATACCGTGCCAAACTCCGGTGTGATCACGAAGTCGGTGTATTTCCCCAAGGTGCCGGAAAAAAAGAGGCGGGCACGGCTAACTTGGAAACGGTCAATGCCCAAGCCGTTGACCGGAATGGCCGAAGCAGGCCCGGCGGCAGTGGTGTTGTTAAGCCCGGCCGCCCCCTTAACCGAATCATCCATGTAGAAAGCACTGTCGGCGTTGATCAATCCACGCACTTGGAACTTGTAACTATCATCGGCAGAAGACCACTTGAAACCTTCCGAGCCGATTTCGAACTTGGAAGCGGTCTTTTTCTCGGCATCGGCGGTCTCCTTGCTAACTTCCATCTTGCGTTCCAATAGCCTGACCTTCTGGTCCAATTGCTTGACAGCCGGAATATCCGCCCCGGCCACATTGGCCACCGCCGGTTTGGCGGCTGAATTTTGCCCCTGCCCATTGCCCTCACTGACTGCCAGCCGTTGCTCCAATAATTCCAAGCGCCGAGTCAACGCTTCTATCTGTGCGTCTTTGGAGGATTTTTTTTTCGCTGCCGCCTCTGCGACATGGGTGCTGCTAGCGAACAGCCCGCCTACCGTCGCTGCGACCAGTAATAATTTGTGGGTTTTCATTCTTTCACCTTATGCTCGATGTTTATGGTTTTCCGCCGCCATGACCCAAACAGCCAAACTTCGGATGCACTTGTAAGGTGGGGCGCGGGCTTTTACTGCATTTCGTCGTACCGATTAGAACATAACGAATTTACCGGTCATACTCAAAATGCCATCATAAAGCCGAAACAAATTGTTTCGTAACCGACTTCTGCTAACAATTCATCAAATTTTCATAAACTTATATAATAAATTCATTAGCATATGAATCAATGAATTATTGACCATTTATTATCTACTGAGTATAAATTTTTGCCAATCCAGCCCAAAGATACCGGATACGATAGCGCTGCCTATCACACCACGATCATAATGATGCCCTAGTACAGGTGACTTGAATCAAAGTCATTATGTTATTTTATATATAACGCATCGCACACAGACATGCTCAAATGGGGGCACACTGCGCGAAATTTTTTTGCCTAGGTGTTAATCGGAGTGAGGGCGGGAATGATGAGGGATGTTGCCAACGACATGTTAGGAGTCCCGATTTGCATTTATGTACAGCGTTTTTTCTTAACAAAGAAATAATAAAGGACACTCAACCAAACCATCCTATGTGTCTGTGCTTTGCAAAATGATATAACCCAACAAGTAACTCTTCGATATTAAAAACGCTGTATGCGGAGTTAGCGGACGCTTTGCTGTCCCTGTTGATAAGCTTGATTGACGGCTTCTTTGTGCTTGCCGTAGGCATAACCGCCCAAGGCACCGACCCCGGCACCGATGGCCGCTCCCATACCGGCATTGCCCGCAATCGCACCGATCAATGCACCGCCCGCGGCCCCTCCCAGTGAACCCGTCATGGTGCGCTGCTGGGTATCAGACATACCTGCACAGCCACCAAAAACCAGCGCAGCGATGAAAACCACGGTTAACTTGAAAACTTTATTAGAACTTGACCTATTCATGACATGCACCTCTAAGTTGTGACTACCCATCCTAACCCATTATTTCACTTTTGCCTTGCAAGGATAACTCTCGACCAAAAACTTGATGACCACATCGCCCACCGATTCTTTGTCGTATTCGGGATGCGCTTTGGAATAACTCACATATTCCGTCAGTGCCTGGGTCCGGGTGACCGTCTCGGGAAAACAAAACAATGGCTCAAAGCCCTTTCCTTCCTTGAGCGCCTCATGATAGCGGGAAAAGCCAACCCCAAAACCATGGCAGAAATGAATCGCGGCAACATAATTTGGTTCATTCGGCTGTGCTGAGCATAGCGCGACAAGATCGGCATTATTACGGATTTGAAAATCAACGGGGTCCACTGCCCAAGCCGGTTCGACAAAGATAGGCGCTATGACCATCAAACCGTAACAACAGAAAGACTGTATCAGCTTCATTGGGGCACTCCTCTTCATTCATTAAGTTAGAGATCGTTACAAACCTGTTCAGCCACGTCCGATGGAAAAATAGTCCAATCCTTCCGTCTCCATCCGCGCCGGGTCATACAGGTTGCGGCCATCGAAAATCGCCGGACGGGATAGGGTTGCTTTGATTTTGGGAAAATCCGGACTCCTGAATACATTCCATTCCGTCACAATCGCCAATGCATCCGCCCCTTCCAAGGCCGAGTCAGTGCTTTCGCAAAGGGTAAAATCAGGGCGTTCCCCATAAATTCGCCGTGCCTCATGCGTGGCGACCGGATCAAAAGCACGGACCGTGCAGCCCTCCGCCCACAAGGCTTCCATCAACACCCTGCTCGGCGCGTCGCGCATATCGTCTGTATTCGGCTTGAACGCCAAACCCCAGAGGGCGATGGTTTTGCCTCTCAGGTTTCCGTCAAAATAATCCTTAATCTTCTCAAATAGACGGATTTTCTGCCGGTTATTGACTGCCTCTACCGCTTGCAGCAATTCCGCAGCGTAACCCACTTCCCTGGCAGTACGCTCCAACGCCTTGACATCCTTGGGAAAGCAGGAACCGCCATAGCCACATCCCGGATAAATGAAATGATAGCCGATGCGTGGGTCGGAACCGATGCCGACACGAACTTTTTCGATGTCCGCGCCCAGCCTCTCGGCCAGATTGGCCAGTTCGTTCATAAAACTGATCTTGGTCGCGAGCATCGCGTTGGCCGCGTACTTGGTCAACTCGGCTGAGCGGATGTCAATGCAAATCAAGCGATCATGGTTGCGGTTGAACGGCGCATAAAGTGCGCGTAATAATTCGGCAGTCCTAGGGTTGTCGGTGCCGACCACAATCCTGTCAGGTTTCATGAAGTCATCAATAGCCGCCCCTTCCTTGAGAAACTCGGGATTGGACACGACATCAAATTCCACCGTATTACCCCGTTCCTTTTGCACCGCCAAAATTATCTCGCGGACTTTGTCGGCAGTACCCACGGGAACGGTGGACTTGTTCACGACAATCCGATAACCCTGCAAACGCTCGCCTATACTACGCGCCACCGCCGACACATATTTCAGATCGGCGGAACCGTCTTCGTCAGGCGGCGTGCCCACGGCGATGAACTGAAACAGGCCATGCGCCACCGCCTTGTCAATATCGGTCGTGAATTGCAGGCGATTGGCCAACATATTGCGCTGGATGATGGCATCCAAACCCGGCTCATGGATCGGCACTTCGCCACGATTCAAGCGCTCTATCTTGCTGGCATCCACGTCGATGCAAAGCACGTCATTGCCCACCTCGGACAGACAGGCACCCGTGACCAAACCCACATAACCGGAACCAAATATGGTGACTTTCATGTTTTTTTTAGATCGTTATAATTTAGATTCAATATACAGCGTTTTCAACAT